>JANNXI010000100.1:0-10641 GCA_031409495.1 Betaproteobacteria bacterium | reverse complement strand
CCATAACCTTCGCCGGAAGCACAATCAAGCACAACTTTACCGACTACAAACGGCAGCACGTAATGGTAGCGGTGCCAATGCTCACTCCATAATTCGCCGCGCGCGCTGGGTAAAAAGCGTTCGCCGGTAAAGGTGAGCGGGCTTACTGCATAATCTTCGCTTGGTTTTTCCACGTTGAACTCTAATTTTCTCAACAATTGCATTTGTATTTATTCGTAACCCAAATTATAAAGCTCACAGCCGATGAATAACGCCGCAACATCAAGCAACCCGGCAAAGACTACATTTAAACCAATTTTAGCGTTGCTTTTAGGTGCGACGTCATGGGGAATTTTATGGTATCCCTTTCGACTGATGCAGCAAGCGGGCTTGGGTGCGCCACTAGCGACCTTTGCAGCGTATTTTTTTGCAACCATTTTTGGCATGCTATTGCTGCGTAAACACTTACGACAAGTTCAGCAACACTGGCGCTGGCTGGCGCTCATTGGATTGGCCGCGGGCATTACCAATGTTTCCTACTTGGTGGGCGTGATGCACGCTGAAGTGGTGCGGATTGTTTTGCTATTTTATCTAGCCCCGCTATGGACCGTACCGCTTGCGCATTTTATCTTGCATGAAAAGCTAAATCGGCAAGGCGCAGCAGTGATGTTACTTGCGCTGAGTGGTGCGGCAATCATGCTATGGCGGCCAGGGACGAGCTTTCCGAAGCCCGCAAACGTTTACGAATGGCTCGGATTACTCGCTGGATTTTTTTTCGCGCTTTGCAATGTGTTGGTGAAAGCCGCGGCACAGGTGAGCGCTGAAATAAAGGCTCTGGGGGGGGCGGCGGGCGTGATGATGGTCGCACTACCAACGGCATTGTTACTCGGCCCACCGCCCACAATGTGGCCTGTTGCCTTAGCGGCACACATTTGGTTGCTACTATTTTTAGGGCTCATACTAATTTTGACGAGCTTCGCATTTCAATATGGAATCATGCGCTTAAGCGCCAATCGTGCAGCGGTAATATTGTTATTCGAACTTGTTGTAGCCGCAGTAGCTGCACACTTTTTAGCGGGGGAACAGACTCGCCCGCAAGAGTGGATCGGCGGTGGATTTATTATTGTCGCGGGCCTTGTAACTACTTTTTTTGATAAACGACCCTAAAAACAAAGTTCCTGAAGATTCCCTATTTACGGGCATCTTCAGGTTGCGATTCTTAATCAATTACCGCTTAGGCTTGATTTTTGCGCGGGGATGGGCAACGTCGTACACTTTAGCCAAATGTTGAAAATCAAGGTGGGTATACACTTGTGTTGAAGTAATGCTGGCGTGGCCGAGCATTTCTTGTACGGCCCGCAGATCACCAGATGATTGTAAAACGTGGCTGGCGAAGGAGTGCCGCAACATGTGGGGATGCACATCTTGCGAAATATTTTTTTCGGCCGCCCATTTTTTGATAGTGCGTTGCACCAACCGCGGGTAGACGCGCTGACCTTTCGCAGTAATAAATGCCGCATCGGCTTCTGGCAGATTTTCAGCCGCTAAAAATGCTGGACGTACAGCAAGCCAAGCGCTAATCGCTGCAACAGCTGGGGCGCCGACGGGAATGATGCGGGTTTTATTGCCCTTGCCAGTCACTCGCACCAAGGCGTTACTGAGATTAATTTCTGCACAATTCAGGTTCGTTAGCTCTGATACCCGCAAGCCACTTGAATACAGTAGTTCGAAGATCGCTTGATCACGCAGGCGCATGTTGGGATTATCTACTTCATCACTGCCATCCAGCGGCGCGCCTTCATGCACCAGCGCCATTGCTTCATCTGGCGAAAGCACTTTGGGCAGGGTTTTAGCGGCTTTGGGTGGCTTTAATCCGGTGGTTGGGTTTGTTTTGGCGGTACCCTGCGTCAGGGCGTAAGCAAAATAGCCGCGCCAGGCCGATAACATGCGTGCAATTGAGCGTGGTGACAAACCTTGGCTATGCAAAACCGCCAAACCACGCTTAATATCTTGAGCCGAAACTTCGTGTAAGTTTTTTTGGGCTATTTGCAGATGCAGTTGCGCAATGTCCAGCTCATAGCTCTGCAGCGTGTTTACGCTTAAGCGTCGCTCTACGCGCAAAAAATCCAAATACTGTTGGCAAATTTTTGCAGACGCAGTTGTGTGAGTGGCTATATTTGCATTTTGGGCGCCGTCAGCCGATTCGGGCGAATGGGTTGCCATGCTCGCCCCGGCCGACACTAGCTTTCACTATCTAGCTGCGGTAAAAACTGCAATTCACGAATAACACTTGCGCTAAAAATATCGCCAATGCGGCTTAAAAACATGGTGCCCATGTCAAAATAAAAACGCTCGGCACTTTCGCTTGCCATGAGCAAGACGCCAAATGACCGCCCATTAGGCGCGACCGATTGCGGGTGCTGACGCATTGGTACGAGTGCGTACGACTTTAAATGGGGTGCGTGTTCGCCAAACCACTGATGGGTTTCATAGACGGGATGATTACCGCAATATGGCTTGGGCATCGCATCTACAAATTGCTTAAGCTCATCAGCGACGGGCGAAAATTCCCGTGCGCCGTGCTCGGCACTGGTGATAGATGTAGGCGAAAACGGCAATACATCCCACAAACGCACCGCCACATGCGGCACGGCAAAATTATCGAGTAAATCCAGGTACAAGGTATCAACTGCAGCATCGAGCGTCGCCGCTGCCACCAAACGCATGGTGAGCTTATGAATTTTGTCGCTCAGAGCATCGTTTTCCTCACCAAAGGTGAGTAGCTGCGCCAACTTGTTTTCAAGCATGCGCACTTTTTCGCGCGTAGCAACCAATTGGCGCTCAGGAATAGAGACGGTGCGGCCACTGTGGGGATTGCCTACTTCTAAACTCAGGAGTAAATCATTGTTGCGCTCAAAAAACGCTGGTTGCTGGTGCAGATATTCGCGTACTTGATCATCGTTCAACACTATTCATTCCCCTAAATTTACAGCCTGTTTTTAAATTCTGACTCGCTAATTTCTTAAATTTCAATCTGACCATGAAATACGATTTGGGTCGACCCAGTCAACTGGACGTTGTCGTCACGCCCACCCAACCAAGCCACACGAAGCGTACCGCCGCGCATGTGTACCGCAACTTGCGCATCGAGCAAGCCCCATCGAATACCCGCTATCACGGCCGCACACGCGCCCGTGCCGCATGCGCGCGTTTCACCCGCGCCGCGTTCCCAAACGCGCAGGCGAATCTGGCTGCGGTCAATAATTTGCATAAAGCCGGCGTTCACCCGATTGGGAAAGCGCTCATGATTTTCAATTAAAGTGCCATCGAGCAAAACTGGCGCGGTATCTACATCGCTGACCCGTTGCACCGCATGCGGGTTACCCATGGAAAGTGCGGCAATTTTCAAATTCATGCCCTGCACATTTAGGCTGTAGTCTAGCTGCACCTGATCATTTTCACACACAAAAGGGATCGCGCTTGGCGTGAACCGCGGCACGCCCATATCGACGGTGACTTCACCGCTTTCGAGTGCGTGCAATGCAATGTTGCCCGATTGCGTTTGCGCAATGACAGTGTGCTTTTGGGTTAGCTTTTCAGCGCGCACAAAGTTAACGAAACAGCGGGCACCGTTGCCACAGTGTTCTACTTCACCACCATCGGCGTTATAAATTCGGTACTTAAAATCGGCAGTTGGTGCGGTAGCCGCTTCAACAACTAAAACTTGGTCGCAACCAATACCAGTGTGGCGACTAGCGAGCGCACGCACCTGTTGCGGGCTGAGCTCAAAAGATTGAGTGACGCCATTTAGCATCACAAAGTCATTGCCCTGCCCATGCATTTTTGTAAAATTAAGGCGCATATAAAATCAATAGAAGCCGTGCGCAATCATTAGCGGCAGTAGGCAGCAAAGCAGAAGACAGCCGTTAGGCCGGATCGGCAAAGAAAATAAATTCGCTATCTACCAATGTGGGGTCTTTTTCCATCGGATTGGTTTCAGCAATACTTAACGCGGGTGGCTTATCTGGCGGGTTTTTTACCATCACGCGGAAGGTGGGATCACTAACGACGCGTTGAATAGCGTAATCTTCTGCGTCGTCGCTAGAGCTTGCTTCGACGTAGACATTTTTAAAAAAACTCATGAAAGATTCCTTGCCGTCTTTAGCGATTAGGAAGTTTTCACCATGCATAACAATGTGGAAGAAGGCCATGTTTATGTCTCTGTTATCTGCAGCACTTGTGGTTTTGATGAGGTTTACTTTTTATAAAACGATTCTTCGCCCGGTGGTCTGGTTTTAAAGCGTTTATGCACCCAAAAATACTGGTCTTTCATTTCTAAAATACGTTCTTCTAAAAACGCATTCATGGTTCGTGCATCACGCACTAAATCCCCGCTAGGAAAATCGACGAACGCTGGATACAAGACTACATCATACCCCGTCTCGTGCTGTCGCGTCACACATGGCACTACCTTCGCGCCGGTAATTTCGCAGAGCCGCGACAGTGCGGTGACGGTGGCAGTTTTAATATTAAAAAAATCGACAAATGCTGCATCTTTTGCACCGAAATCCATATCGGGCAGGTAATAAAATGGCTTTTTTTCCTTCAGCGCCCGCAAAACCGGCCGCAGCCCCTGCTTTCGCGTGACTAACAAAGGTTGACCAAAACGCAGGCGTGCACGGCGCAATGCGGCGTCGAATACCTTATTTTTTTGCTCGGAATACATCGAAAACGCTTCTGGATATTCCGCTGAAATACGCGCACCACCGATATCTAGCCCTACAAAATGGGGTGCCAATAAAATGATCGGTGTTTTGCCCAACAAGTCATCCACATAATGCCGATTAACCAATTTAACATGTGAAATCGCTTCATCTTTTGGCGCATACCACAGCCGACCCAGTTCTAACGCCGCCCGCGCTAGGTTCTGAAACACCCCGCGGCCGATGGCTTCACGCTCTGCTCGCGGCACTGTTGGAAAGCATTTTTCCAAATTAATTAAGGTGACGCGGCGGCGGCCCCAATGGAACAACAGCCCACCAACAACGCGCCCCAAGGCTTCAACAAACCGTGGCGGCAGTTTTGACAAAAACCATAGCAAAACTAGTACTACACGCATATTTCTACAATTCTTTCGATGGTTGGAGCGGCGCACCCGCCGGGCGTTTGTAGCGGTTGTAACTCCACAAATATTGGTTTGGAGCGATGGCAATTAGCGCTTCAATTTGCGCATTCATTTGCGACGCTGCTTCTAGTTTATCAGCACTATAGGTCGGTGCTGGCGCCGCGATATGCACCCGGTACCCTTTTCCACCTGCTAAGCGCTCAGCGAAAAAAAATAACACGATAGCGTTAGTTTGCAGTGCGAGTTTTGGCAAGAAAGTCATCGTGTAGGCGGGCTTATTAAAAAACGGCGCCCAGACTCCCTCGCCGCCAGCGCTAGGAGCGGGCACTTGATCGGGAAGCAACATCACGCTGCCACCTTTTTTTAGGACCCGCATCAGCTCGCGTACACCGCTGGCGTTGGCGGGTGCCGTGCGTGCCGCACCACGCACGCGACCTGCCTCCATAATCGGCGTAAACCACACAGATTTAGAAGGAGAAAATAGTGCGGTCATCGGTACCCGACTTTCTACAAAACGCCCAGCTAAATCATAGCAACCTAGATGCGGCGTGGCAAAAATAATGGCGCGCCCACTTGCTTTAGCTGCTTCTAAATATTCGTAACCGCTGCCCGGCACAACGATTTCATACAAACTTTCTACGGATCGCGTCCACGCATAGGCAATTTCGAACACACCTTTACCGAGTTCGGCCGCAGCAGCTTGTGGACTCGCTTTTTCGGTCGCACCAAGTAAGCCGCTTTGCGCAAGGTTTTCCGTAATGCGGCGGCGCACCGAAGGCGAAACCATGAGCACAAACCGCCCAAACAACCCGCCAAGCCCGTGCAATACCGCCAACGGCAGTGCGCCCATTGCGCACATCAGCCACCACACGCAACGCGCGCGCAGCGTCATGCTCGATGTGCTTTCGTCAAAGTTATGACAATAAGCCCATCCAAGCAGGCGAAGTCGCCAGAAAAGTTTCTGCTATGATGCAAGGTTGTGTGTTTTCATTTTCATTATTTTCGGGATTTTATTCATGCCAGATTTTTTATTTACTTCTGAATCCGTATCAGAAGGTCATCCAGACAAAGTAGCTGATCAAATTTCCGATGCGATTTTAGATGCAATTTTAGCGCAAGACCCACGCTCCCGCGTGGCCGCTGAAACCTTATGCAACACCGGCTTAGTGGTATTAGCAGGCGAAATCACCACCAACGCCCATGTAGACTACATTCAAGTGGCTCGCGACACCATCAAGCGCATTGGTTACGACAACACCGAATACGGCATTGACTACAAAGGTTGTGCCGTCATGGTGTGCTACGACAAGCAAAGCAACGACATCGCCCAGGGCGTTGACCATGCGTCAGACGACGCCATGAACCAAGGCGCTGGCGACCAAGGCTTGATGTTCGGCTACGCGTGCGACGAAACTTCCGTGCTCATGCCCGCCCCAATTTACTACGCGCACCGCTTAATGCAGCGCCAATCAGAATTGCGCAAAGATGGCCGCCTACCGTGGCTACGGCCCGATGCTAAATCACAAGTAACCATGCGTTATGTCGATGGCAAACCGCACAGCATCGACACCGTAGTGCTATCGACCCAGCACGCGCCAGAAATGGCGCAAAATGACATTTACGAAGCAGTTGTTGAGATGATTATCAAGCCGGTGTTGCCAAAAGAGTGGCTAGAAAATACCCGTTATCTAGTCAACCCAACAGGCCGGTTTGTAATCGGAGGCCCGCAAGGTGATTGCGGCTTAACGGGTCGTAAAATTATCGTTGACACCTACGGCGGAGCCTGCCCCCACGGCGGCGGCGCGTTCAGCGGCAAAGACCCGTCCACAGTAGATCGTTCTGCTGCCTACGCCGCTCGTTATGTCGCCAAAAACGTTGTAGCCGCAGGCCTAGCGCGCCAATGCCAGGTGCAAGTAGCCTACGCGATTGGTGTCGCCAAACCAATGAACATTACCGTCTACACCGAAGGCACTGGCGTGATACCGGATGAGCAAATTGCCGCATTGGTAGAAGCCCACTTTGACCTACGCCCAAAAGGCATTGTGCAAATGCTAGATTTACTCCGCCCGATCTACCAAAAAACCGCTGCGTATGGCCATTTTGGCCGCGAAGAGCCGGAATTTACGTGGGAACGTACGGATAAGGCGGCGGCTTTAAGGGCGGCGGCGGGGTTGAAATAGTCCGTAGCTAGTTACTTTTCAGCATTTTCTGGTGCCTGAAGATGCCTTGTTTTAGGGTGCCTTCAGGCATTTTTGTGTGTATTCACAAAAACTTAATGCACCCAAACCCCTTCTTTGCTACAATTCGTTATTGCTGAGGGGCGTTGCGAGGAACTAAACATTCTCCAGGCTCAGCACAGAATTAACGGCGCTCGCATTCCTTTATTGGGGTGCGAGCGTTTTTTATTGTTTTTTTGCTTTAATTGTTTTTTGGTTAGTCGCTGCGAGGGGCGCTGCAGCATTGCTGGTTTTTTTGCAATGCAAGGCTCGTGGTGCAAACCTTATTTATCGTTTTAACCGCGCCCATTCAACCACCATTGAATGGAGATTTACATGAATGCAGTCGTTAAGCCTAGCTTAAATAATGATTACGCAATTGCTGATATTTCGTTAGCAACTTGGGGCAATAAAGAAATAAAAATTGCCGAAACCGAAATGCCTGGCCTAATCGCTATTCGCGATGAATTTGCCGCCGCTAAGCCGCTAAAAGGTGCGCGCATTACTGGCTCCCTACACATGACGATTCAAACCGCAGTGTTGATCCAAACGCTTGAAGCGCTAGGCGCGCAAGTGCGTTGGGCGTCTTGCAATATTTATTCCACACAAGATCACGCCGCCGCCGCCATTGCCGCTGCTGGCACCGCCGTTTTTGCAGTTAAAGGCGAAACCTTGGAAGACTACTGGGATTACACTCACCATATTTTCGAATGGCCATACGGTGATTTTTCAAACATGATTTTGGATGACGGCGGCGATGCCACCATGTTGCTGCATTTAGGTACGCGCGCTGAGCAAGATATTTCGGTGCTAAACAATCCAGCGGTTGAAGAAGAGCGCATTTTATTTGCGTCGATCAAGAAAAAATTAGCGACTAATCCTGACTGGTATTCCAAGCGCTTAGCCGCTGTAAAAGGCGTAACCGAAGAAACCACCACTGGTGTGCATCGCCTGTATCAAATGCATAAAGACGGAAAATTGGCCTTCCCAGCAATCAACGTAAACGATAGCGTAACAAAATCAAAGTTTGACAATTTGTACGGCTGCCGCGAGAGTTTGGTTGATGCAATTAAGCGTGCCACCGACGTAATGATTGCCGGCAAAGTGGCTGTAGTAGCGGGTTACGGCGATGTGGGCAAGGGTTCTGCGCAAGCATTGCGCGCGTTGTCTGCCCAAGTTTGGGTAACTGAAATTGATCCAATCTGTGCGTTGCAAGCCGCGATGGAAGGCTATCGCGTAGTGACAATGGATTACGCCGCCGATAAAGCCGATATTTTTGTAACCGCCACGGGCAACTATCACATCATCACGCACGACCATATGGCGCGCATGAAAGACGAAGCCATTGTGTGCAACATCGGCCATTTTGACAACGAGATTGACGTAACTTCGCTTGAGAAATATGAGTGGGACGAAATTAAGCCGCAAGTCGATCACATCACGTTTCCAGACGGCAAAAAAATCACACTATTGGCTAAAGGCCGCCTAGTTAATTTAGGCTGTGGTACCGGCCACCCAAGCTATGTGATGTCATCTTCATTTGCGAACCAAGTGATCGCGCAAATCGAGCTATTTACCCAGCTTGAAAAATACCCAGTTGGCGTTTATGTGTTGCCAAAACATTTAGACGAAAAAGTGGCGCGCTTGCAATTACGTAAGCTAAATGCACAATTAAGCGTGTTGTCGGACGAGCAAGCAGCTTACATCAACGTAAGCAAAGCAGGCCCGTACAAAACTGATACTTATCGTTATTAAGTCGTAAATTAATGCCTGTAGATACCCTAAAATAGGGCGTCTACAGGCATTTATTATTTGTCAGTCTGACTTGCGTCACCATGACAGAAACTGCATATCCGCAACACAAGTGAGCCCTCATGAAAATTTCCTGCGAATTCTTCCCCCCAAAAACGCCTGAAGGTGCCGATAAACTTCTTGACCACGCCAAAGTTTTAGGCGCGCTTAATCCCGAATATTTTTCAGTCACGTTTGGCGCTGGCGGATCCACCCAGCAAGGCACGCTGGATACTGTGATGCAGCTGCGTGATTTAGGCTTTGAAGCCGCACCGCATCTTTCATGCGTAGGGCAAACACGCGCGGCTTTACGCGAGATTATTTTGCGGTATCAATCAAACGGCATCCGCCGCATCGTCGCGCTGCGCGGCGACCTTCCGTCTGGCGCTGGCAGCTTTGGTGACTTTCGCTATGCCAACGAACTAGTGCATTTTATTCGCGACACCGTAGGCGACACCATGCGCATCAAAGTGGGTGCCTACCCTGAATTTCATCCCCAAGCGCGCACCGCGCAAGACGATATTGCCAACTTCGTGCGCAAGGTAAATGCTGGCGCTGATGAAGCTGTTACCCAATATTTTTACAACGCAGATGCCTATTTTCGATTCGTTGATGCCGTAACCAAGTTAGGCGTCAAGATTCCTATCGTTCCGGGCATCATGCCTATCGGCAACTACAGTCAGCTTAAACGCTTCTCAGACGGCTGCGGCGCAGAAATTCCGCGTTGGCTTGATTGGCAATTGCGCAGCTACGGCGATGATGTTGATGCCATTCGCGCCTATGGTTTGGATGTTGTCACCACCATGTGCCAGCAGTTGCTCAAAGGCGGCGCACCGGGACTGCATTTTTACACCATGAATCAATCGGCAACGATTACGGAAATTGTGCGGCGGTTGGGGGCTTAATCAAGAAGATCAGTTTGTATCCGGAATTGCCTGCACCAAACTGCGCCCATATTAATGGCGTTGCGACGCCAAGCATAATAGCCCTGAAGACGCCCTAAATTAGGGCATCTTCAGGCATCAAAACCCACTACTCCAGCACCACCTTCGTCAAATTATCATCGGAATTTCTGTCAATCCGCTTATTGTACGGATCAACCCCGACAAACTTGGGTAGTGCTGCCACTGTCAACGTCACGGCTTGTTTTCCGGTTTTCAAATCACGGCGTTCGAAGGCCAAAACCGATTCTTTTTTGTAGCCTTTTTTACCCGGTTCCTCGCTGAATACGCCAATATCAAACGGTTCATTGAGCGGCGCTTCGATCTCTTTGCCTTTGCCGTCAGCGTAGAGCTTTTTACCTTCTACGGTGAAAGTCACTTCATACTTGCCATCAGCTGTCTTTTTGGCTTTGGCGTCGGTAGCTTTCATGTCGAGCAAGGTAATTTTTTCAAGCAAATCGGTGATAAGTTGATCGTGTGCCGGGCCTGCCTCTGCGCGTAGCAGGGTAATGAAGTCAGTCGATGACGGATACGGCGCTGCTTTGAACGCGTATTTTGCCAACAACTTTTGTAGGGTGCGGTTTACTAC
>JANNXI010000099.1:0-13969 GCA_031409495.1 Betaproteobacteria bacterium | reverse complement strand
GCATCGTCAATGTGTTCGTTGGCTCGACCGCCGGCATGATGGCGATTTCGGTGGCTGTGATCGGTATCTTCAGCCTGTACATGCTGTACGACCTGAAGCAGATTCTCGACGGTGGCGAAACCAACTACATCAGCGCCACATTAAGTTTGTATTTGGATATCTATAACGTATTTACCAATTTACTTTCATTGCTTGGTATTTTTGGTGGCGATAAAGACTAATCATCACAAACCGTGATGGTAAGCTCAGCGGCTGCGCTAAACTGTTTGGCATTAAAAAAGCCAGCCAATTTAACGATTGGTTGGCTTTTTATTGTGCGGCGATGGCGATTAGACTTCTTCAGATTCCATAATCAGCACCGTCACACCGCCGGTTGCAAAGTTTTTTAGATCAGCCGCCACAGCTTCACCAATTTCGGAAACCATCGCCGCGTGGATATCTTTTTTGGCACTGAAGGTCAGGGGAGCCACCATAAAATACGGTGATCCCCCGCCAAAATCGCTTACCACGCCACTACTCAATTCATAGCGGATTAAGCCGGGAAGCTGCTTGGCAAGCGGCATGTGCGTTGTCCGATAATATTGCTGAAACGCATCGGCATCATCGGGTTCGCCGTAAAGGGCAATTATTTGCGCTGACATAGAATCTATCTCGAAGTTTAATGGCGGCAGTGTGCGGGTATTGATGCTGTATTCGGTTCAGCAAATTGTAAGCCGATTTCGCGGCGCAAACGCTGGCGCTAATTTTTAATTCAGCGTTGCGTCGTCGGTGATGCAATTTGCTCGGGTTGTAGCAAGTAAGTACACCCTAAGTTTTTAAACAAATTAGTTGATGGTATTTACCAAGCTACAATAGGAACGTCAGCTAACTTCTTTACCGCATTCCCTAATATGCCGTATTCCCTCGCCTACGTAAGCCAAGCCACCGCCCCGCTGAGCGACGCGCAACTAAAGTTGCTCCTCGACGTGGCGCGCGCGCGCAACAAAACGCTCTCCATTACCGGCGCTCTGGCGTATTCTAACGGCTGGTTTTTTCAAGTATTAGAAGGCGAAGAAGCAGACGTTAAAACAGTGTTCGCTTCCATCTCGCAAGATTCCCGCCACGGTGACCTGACAATCATTGTTGACTATGCCGTTGCCGAGCGCGCGTTTGCAGATTGGTCGATGGCAGTCATTCATAGCCACCAAACCGAAAACGACACGCGTCGCAATGTATCTCAAATCAGGCAGCGCGCTACAATCGGTGAAAAATTCGATAGTGTGGCTGCGTTTCATACTTTTATCGCACCGCCGCGCTTGGCAATTCAACCTGATTTCTAAAGCACGCGCTTCGATTATCGCTGTGAATCCCTTACTTCTCAAGGCATGGAACGCGCTTCGGATAAGGGAATTTATAGCCCGCTTTCACGCCGGTTTCATACGCCTTTCGCGGCTTCACACAGCTTTCGTGGCCTTGCACGCAATCATGGCGTCAATTTCGGCATTGGAATATCCCGCTTCTAACAGTACCTCGCGGCTGTGCTCGCCCAGACGCGCAGCTAGGCGCCGGATGGTCAGCGGCGTAGCGCTGTAGTCGCCCACGGGTGCAGTCATACGCATCCGGCCTTCGGTGGGATGTTCAAACTGCGGGAAGTAATTGATGGCGTTTAGGTGTGGGTCATCAATTAAGCTATCCAAGGTGTGCATCGGTGCTGCGGGAATGTCGCCTTCATCGAGCAATGCCATCCACTGCGCGCTGGTACGGGTTTGCATGACTTCGGCTACGTAAGTGTAAACCGCATCAATATTGGCAGCGCGCGCGGTATGCGTGCAAAAACGCGGGTCTTGCGCCAATTCGGGCTGACCAATTAAGGTGAAAAAACGCGCCCAGTGGCCGTCGTTGTAAATCAGCACGCATAGGTAGCCGTCTTTGGTCGCGTAGGGTCGACGGTGCTCGGCCAACAAGCGCGCGTAGCCGGGCTCCCCTTCTGCCGGAACAAAACTTTTACCCCCTAAATGATCGCCCAACACAAACTGAGATAGGCTTTCAAACATACTCACCGTAACGCTTTGCCCCACGCCGGTGTTAGCGCGGTGATACAGCGCACCGGTGACGGCAATGGCTGTTTGTAGGCCAACTGAACGGTCGCCAAGGGTCGTGGGCGCATAGCGCGGCACGGGGCTGCCCTGCTGTTGCGACAAACTTGCGACCGCAGCCATTCCTTGAATCAAATCATCATAAGCTGGGCGCCCCGCATAGGGCCCTTTTTCGCTAAAACCAATTGCACCCACGTAAATAATGGCGGGGTTTATGGCGGTCACGGCGTCGTAACTTAAGCCTAAGCGCTGCATCGCTTGGGGCCGCACGTTGTAAATAAGCACATCACTTTGGGCAATTAGGCGCTTGATTGCGGCTAAGCCTTCAGGGTTTTTAAGGTCGAGCACCAACGAGCGCTTATTGCGGTTGGCGTTCATAAAAATATGCCCCATGCCCGCATGGCGCATCGGCCCAACCCAACGCATATTGTCGCCTGCGGGTGCTTCAATTTTGATCACGTCAGCCCCCATGTCGCCGAGTATTTGTGTGGCGTAGGGGCCCATTACCACAGTGGTGAGGTCGAGCACTTTTACGCCAGCAAGAGGGCCAGTGTTGGCGGCGGAAAGCGTAGAAGTGGGTTGAGTCATGAGCATAATTATAAAAGTTAAATAAGGACAACTAAGTTCTATCTTCGCTTTACTGATTCCACGCCCATCACCCCGCTTACTGCACGGATTACGCGGGCGATATCGTCGTTGCGGCGCACTTCTAAGGTAAAGCGCATAGACGCCATGCTGTTTTTAGACAGGGTATTTACACCAGTAACGTTAATTTTTTCGCGGCTCAATATTTCAGAAATATCGCGCAACAAGCCTTGGCGGTCACGGGCAATCACCTCAACATCGCTTGCAAATGCAACTTCTTCTAACTTAGTGCCCCACGCCGCGGGCATTAAGCGTTCGCGTTGCTCGGCGTTCAGGCAGGTAATGTTTTCGCAGTCAAGCCGATGCACGGTCACGCCGCGCGTGCGGGTAACAAAACCAGTAATTTCATCTGGCGGGAGTGGTTTACAACACCGCGCAACCATCGTTGCAATATTATTTACGCCCAAAACCAACACGCCAGACGATGCTTTTCCGGTCTGATTGATTCCTGAAGACACCCTAAATACGGGCATCTCCAAGGCATCCCCTGGTACAACTTCCACCGGCGACAACATGCCGCGCAAGGCAATATCGATCTGGTGCGCGGTAATTTCGTTGCGCCCAATGGCAGCTAATAGTTCATCGACACTCTTATGCTCCAAAGCATGCGCTAATTTATCTTGCGCAATATTGCTGGCTGCATGACGCGCTAACTCTTTGTCCAGCGTCTGCCTACCGTGCGCCACATCTACTTCAAAATATTCCTGCCGAAACCACGCCCGCACTTTGGATAGCGCCCGATGACTTTTTAAATAACCTAGCTGCGGATTAATCCAATCGCGCGACGGCCCACCCTGTTTGGCGGACAAAATTTCTACGCGTTGGGCGTTTTTAAGCGGCGTGTTTAGCGCTACTAATTGCCCGTCAATTTTGGCGCCCCGGCAGCGATGCCCTAAATCGGTGTGCAAATGATAGGCAAAATCTACAGCCGTCGAGCCTGCGGGCAAATCCACTACCCTGCCCTGCGGTGTCAGCACGTAAATAGTATCGGCAAATAAACCCTGCTTAACGGCGTCTGAAAACTCGCCCTCATCAACAATTTCTTGCTTCCATTCCAGCACCTGGCGCAGCCATGCAATTTTCTCTTCAAAGCTCTTGTCAGCCTTGCTAGTGTCTTTTTTACCTTCTTTATAGCGCCAGTGCGCCGCCACACCATGCTCGCTGGCCTGATGCATCGCGCGGGTGCGAATTTGCACTTCCAGGGTTTTATTTTCAGAACCGACAACGGCTGTGTGCAGTGATTGATAATTATTGGCTTTTGGCTGCGCAATATAATCGTCAAACTCCCCCAAGACGGGCGTAAATAGGTCATGTACGACGCTTAGCACGGTATAACATTCGGGCACGGTGTCTACCAATAGGCGCACTGCGCGAATGTCATAAAGTTGATCATAGCTAAGGTTTTTCGATTGCATTTTTTTATGAATCGAATAGATGTGCTTTGGTCGGCCCATCACATCAGCGGTAATGCCCGCTTGCTTCGTCACGCCAACCAGCTGTGCGACCACGCCAGCGATATAGCGCTCACGTTCAGTACGCTTGCCATCAAGTAATGCAGCTATGGTTTTGTACTTTGCCGCATCAAGATAACGGAAGCTGTAATCTTCCAGCTCCCACTTAATTTGAAACACCCCTAAGCGATTTGCCAGCGGCGCAAATAAATTACGTGTTTGCCGCGCAGCAGCCATTTGCGAGACTTCTGGCGCCTTTGATAGCCTGTGTAGCAACACCACTTGCTGCGCTAATTTCACCAATACCACCCGCACATCATCGGCCATTGCCAGCAACATTTTGCGCAGCACTTCAACATCTTGCGCAGACTTCGCTGCCTCGTTCAATCCGGCTTGGGTCACCGCTTTGCCAGCACGGACGATACCTTGCACTAAGGCCGTTACGTCAGCACCGCAGTGGGTCGTTAAACGATTATTCTCTTGGCCAGCCGCCGTTAAAGGCGCTTGCGTTAGCGCGGCGGCGGCCAAGGTCTCCGCATCCACGTCTAAGCCCTGCAATAAAATCAAACAGTCTGCAATGTCGCGCATTTGCGCCGCCGCGTGCGCCGGCTGCACATACTTGGCGGCATACTCGATGGCGGCTTGGACAATGCTGCAACTTAGGCTCGGCAATGCCTTGAAGATACCCGAAAATAGGGCGTCTTCAAGCATTCCTTGGGAACCATTGGCGGCGGTATCTGGTGCAAAAATTATTGGCTCAAACATTAACGAATCGTTCATGCCTTTATTGTACAAGGCCAAAAGCCAAAAAACCGTCTTTCCACTTTAGCCAAAGCAGCAAAAACGCGGTATATTTAAGATCATGAAGTTTCGCACAAAATGCCGACAACGCATCGGTCACCTCCCGCTCAATGTGCTTTTTCGATCAAAACTTTTTAAGTGACTTTTATGGCGCTAAAACCTTTTTACAACGAAATGTATGACGCTGCTGGCAAAGTTCGACCCCACTACCAGCCCTTTGCAGATTGGTTAGCCACTACCCCACCAGAAAAAATAGCCCAAAATCGCCAAGCGGCAGATTTGCTATTCCATCGCGTAGGCATCACCTTTGCTGTGTATGGTGAGGCGTCTGGCTCAGAGCGCCTAATACCCTTTGATATCATTCCTCATATTATTGAAGCAAAAAGGTGGGATGAAATTTCACGCGGCTTAAAACAGCGCGTAAAAGCGCTGAATGCTTTTTTACACGATGTATATCACGGCCAAGAAATTTTAAAAGCGGGCATTGTGCCAATGGCACAAGTCATCAATAACGCCCAATTTCGACGGGAAATGATTGGCATCGACGTCCCGGGCGGCATTTATGCGCACGTCGCGGGCATTGATTTAGTAAAGGATAGCGACGGCGAATACTATGTACTCGAAGATAATCTACGCACACCGTCTGGCGTTTCTTATCTGCTAGAAAACCGCAAAATGATGATGCGGCTGTTCCCCGAGCTATTTGCACAGCAAAACGTGCGGCCAGTGGATCATTATCCTGATCTACTACTCGAAACCCTGCGCGGTGCGGCTCCCTTAGGCGTCGACAATCCCACCATTGTGCTGATGACGCCCGGCCATTTTAATTCCGCTTATTTTGAACACGCTTTTTTAGCACAGCAAATGGGTGTGGAATTGGTGGAGGGTATCGACCTGTTCGTGGTGGACGACACCGTATTTATGCGCACTACCCAAGGACCTAAAAAAGTGGACGTCATTTATCGCCGCATCGATGATGATTTTATTGATCCGCTATGCTTCAGAGCGGATTCTATGTTGGGCGTACCTGGCCTAATGCGCGCCTACCAAGCGGGGCGCGTAACGCTCGCCAACGCAGTAGGCACGGGCGTTGCCGACGATAAGTCACTCTACCCCTTCGTGCCTGACATGATTCGTTATTATCTAAACGAAGAGCCCGTGTTAAAGAATGTGCACACCTATCAACTCAGCAAAAAAGATGAATTGGCCTATGTGTTGGACAACATGGCTGATTTAGTTATCAAAGAAGCAGCAGGCTCCGGCGGCTACGGCATGTTAATTGGCCCCACTTCAACTAAGGAAGAGCGCGTGCGCTTCAAGCAGCGTGTACTCGACGCGCCTGAGCGCTACATTGCCCAGCCTACCCTTTCGATCTCAGCTTGTCCCACGTTTGCCGGGGCGGGAATAGCGCCCCGCCACATCGATTTACGACCCTATGTGCTATCGGGGAAGTCAATTCAATTTGTACCGGGTGGGCTCACGCGCGTCGCACTGCGCGAAGGTTCACTGGTGGTTAATTCCTCGCAGGGCGGCGGCGTTAAAGATACCTGGGTAGTCGACTAAAGTCGCATCACCGCAGCCAAACTTACTCTATTGAATTTTTAGCGGAGCGCAAATGCTAAGCAAAACAGCCTCAACACTTTATTGGATGGCGCGTTACGTTGAACGTGCTGAAAACACGGCACGTATTTTAGACGTTGCCTATCGTATGTCATTACTCACAAAAGACGCGGATCTGCAAGATCAAGAGTGGTTTGCACCACTTAACATTACCGGCACATTGTTTCCGTTTGCAGGCCGCCACGACATCGTGTGCGCAAAAGAAGTACTGCATTTTATGGCGCTTGACTCCGACAATCCTTCCTCAATTTATAACTGCGCTAAACAAGCCCGTGAAAACGCCCGCGCAGTACGCGGCACGATCACCAGTGAAATGTGGGAAGTACTCAATTCAACCTGGATTGAGATGCAAAACATGGATGAAGATAGGCTCTACGCGCGCGGTATTTCAGCCTTTTTTGATTGGGTAAAAGAGCGCTCGCATTTATTCCGCGGCGTTACCTTTGGCACTATTTTGCGCGATGATGCGTTTCAGTTTCACCGCTTAGGCACCTACATGGAACGGGCAGATAACACTGCGCGCTTAATTGACGTTAAGTACCATGTGCTGCTGCCTAGCGTAAAAGAGGTAGGCGGCGCAGTTGACTATTACCAATGGTCGGCGGTATTGCGCTCGGTATCGGCGTTCGAAAGCTATCGCAAGGTGTATCGGGATATTATTACGCCGCTAAAATTAGCTGAGCTTTTGGTGCTGCGTGCCGACGTGCCACGCTCGCTACACTTTTGCCTTCAGGATGTGTATGAAATCTTAAAGAAAGTACAAAATAGTAATTCAGACGAGGCCACTCGACTTGCTGGTGAGATCTACGCAGCACTGCAGTTTGGCCGCATCAACGACATTTTCCAGACTGGGTTGCACGAATATTTAACGGATTTTTTAGCGTCCACCAAACGCCTCGCCGATGAGATCAATACCGCATTTTTTGCCGTGACGTTGCCGCCAAAATCAACGCAATCTCAGTCGCAATTAATTTCTAACATCAAATAATAAAAAGAGTTTTTATCATGACCTACTGTGTAGCCATTCGCCTCGATTCAGGAATGATTTTTGCATCGGACACCCGCACCAATGCAGGTGTGGACCACATTGCCACCTTCCGCAAAATGCGGGTTTTTGATCGACCTGGTGACCGCGTGATTGTGCTTCTCGCGTCCGGCAATTTGGCGACCACTCAAGGAGTGGTGAATATTCTTGACAGGCACCGCACTGCCCCGCCGGATGAGCCAACAATTTGGAACGCAAAATCCATGGTGGATGTAGCGCGACTAACTGGCGAGGCGCTTCGCGAAATTATGCACCTAGACGGCGATGCACTCACCAAAAATGGCATTGATGCCAGCGCTAGTTTAATTGTGGGAGGCCAAATAAACGGTGAAGAACAGCGACTGTTTAACATCTACGCTCAAGGCAACTTCATTGAAGCCCACGACGAAACGCCCTACTTTCAGCTAGGCGAAGCCAAATACGGCAAACCAATTTTAGATCGCGTCGTCAATGCCAGCACTCCCCAAGATGAAGCCGCAAAGTGCGTGCTAATTTCGTTTGATTCCACTATACGTTCTAATATTTCCGTTGGCCTGCCCATCGATTTGTTATGGTACCCAAAGGATAGTTTGCGCGTCGGCACGCAGCAGCGCATCGCCGAAACCGACCCTTACTATTCCATGCTGCGCCAACGCTGGGGCAGCGGCTTGCGCAAAGTGTTTGCGGACTTACCTGATCCGGATTGGATTAGCTAAAAAACACTCCAAATGCATTATTTTTTATCGGTAAGCCATGACAATTCGCGTCGCTCTACACCACAAAACCCACTATAAATTCGACCGGCCAATCACCCTATCGCCGCATGAAGTGCGCTTGCGCCCCGCCGCGCACGCACGTACGCCCATTGAAAGTTACAGCTTAAAAATTAATCCTGCCAGCCATTTTTTAAACTGGCAGCAAGACCCTTACGGCAATTGGTTAGCGCGCTTGGTGTTTCCAGAACTCACCAATGAGTTATGTATCGAAGTAGATTTAATTGCCGACATGACGGTAATAAATCCGTTCGATTTTTTTGTAGAAAGCAGCGCTGAAAATTTCCCTTTCAGCTACACGGCCGACAACAAGCGTGAGCTTGCTGCGTATTTAGAAGTTGATCCACAAACGCCGCTACTAAAAATGTGGATTGCCCGTGCGCAAGCGCAAATATTAGATAAGCCAATTATCACCATTGATTTTTTAGTCGCCATCAATCAAATGCTGCAAAATACCGTGCGCTATTTGATTCGCATGGAACCCGGTGTGCAAACACCGGAAGTAACGCTTGAAACAGCCCAAGGTTCGTGTCGAGACTCTGCGTGGTTACTGGTACAAATTTTGCGGCACTTTGGCATTGCCGCGCGCTTTGCATCTGGCTATTTGATTCAATTAACGGCGGATGTAAAGTCGCTTGACGGCCCGTCAGGTACCGCAGTTGATTTTACCGATTTACACGCATGGACTGAGGCCTACATCCCCGGCGCCGGTTGGGTAGGGCTTGATCCAACTTCGGGTATGCTCACTGGAGAAGGCCATATTCCGCTGGCCTGCACGGCTATACCATCTTCAGCCGCCCCGGTTTCGGGCATGATGGACCGTTGCGAATCGACACTCGATTTTGCCATGACCGTCACCCGCATACACGAAGACCCGCGTGTGACAAAGCCCTACGACGATGCGCAATGGGCTGCCATGATGAAGCTGGGTGCAGCAGTGGACAAAGAACTAATTGCTCAAGATGTGCGCCTAACGATGGGCGGCGAGCCTACATTTGTCTCCGTCGACGACATGGAAGGTGCGGAATGGAATGTAACAGCACTCAGCCCGAAAAAGTTTGAGTTGTCGCTTGATTTAATGCAGCGCCTAAAACCAAAGTTTAGCCGCGGTGCGTTACTCCAGTTTGGCCAAGGCAAATGGTATCCCGGCGAGCCGTTGCCGCGCTGGGCGTTGTCAGCCTACTGGCGCTTAGATGGTGTGCCAATTTGGAATAACGAAGCACTAATCGCCTATCAAACTGATAAAAAGCCGTTGGCGAACACGTCGGCCAAAAAGTTTAGCGACACCTTGGTCGCCAATTTAAACCTAGATGTGGGCTATGTGATTCCCGCCTACGAGTCCGTAATACGGGCGATTCGAGACGAAGCTGATTTACCGATTAACGTCGACCCACTCAACCCAGAACTGAAGCAAAGTGCTGCGAGAGCCAAGCTCATCGCCCAGCTCAGCGGTGCATTAGGCGATGCAATCGGCTATGTATTGCCGCTAAAAGCCGTCGAACGTGAAAGTGTTGGCAAAGAGAAAAAGACCGACTTCACCACTGCAACCCAATGGGCGTCAAGCCTTTGGCCGATGCGCGCCAAGCATTTGTTTTTGCTCGAAGGCGATTCCCCAATAGGCCTACGTTTACCTTTGGCGTCTGTGCCAAAAATAGCGCCAGAAGATGTTGAAATTATTATCGAAGGCGATCCTTTCGCACCGCGAGCTGACTTAAATTTACACGACACCACGGTAAAAAAATCCACACCTGCGGCCATCAAAGCACTAGAAATTAAGCTCGCCAAATCAGCTAAAGAAGTGGTGCGCACGGCCTTATGCGTTGAAGTGCGCGATAACATTTTGTTTGTGTTTGTGCCACCGGTGACAGTGCTGGAAGATTACCTTAGCCTAATCGCCGCGCTAGAGAAGACCGCTGAAGAATGTGCGATTGCTATCCGCATTGAGGGCTATTCGCCCCCGCATGATTTACGCATTAACAAATTCGCGATCACACCCGATCCGGGTGTGATTGAAGTCAATATTCATCCAGTAAAAACATGGAAAGAGTTGGTAGAAAACACCCACATACTCTATGAAGAAGCCCGATTAACGCGGCTTGGTACTGAAAAATTTATGCAAGATGGTCGCCACACCGGCACCGGCGGCGGCAATCACGTCACCATCGGCAGCTCCACACCGGCAGATAGTCCATTGCTGCGTCGCCCAGATTTGTTACGTAGTTTAATTACCTATTGGCAAAACCATCCCGCGCTATCTTACTTGTTTAGCGGGATGTTCATTGGCCCCACATCGCAAAGCCCGCGGGTGGACGAAGCCCGAAGCGATACCTTATACGAGCTTGATATTGCGTTTGAGCAGATGCAAGCTAAATTAGAGACCAGCGAAGAAAATTTAAAGCCTTGGTTGGTCGATCGTATCCTCCGCAATTTTCTAATTGACCTTACTGGCAACACGCACCGTGCAGAATTTTCAATCGACAAACTCTATTCACCAGATGGCCCAACTGGTCGGCTCGGCTTGTTAGAGTTCCGCGCCTTTGAAATGCCACCGCACCCGCAAATGGCGCTCGCGCAAAATTTATTGCTACGCGCGCTCATCGTTCGGTTTTGGAAACAACCCTATCAAGGCAAGCTTATTCCGTGGGGCACATCGCTGCATGATCGCTTCATGCTGCCGCATTTTATTGCGCAAGACATGCGCGCCGTAATTGATGAAACCAACGCCGCCAAAGCCGTTGGCAAAGCCAATATTGACTATGCGTGGTTCACCCCTTTTTTAGAATTCCGCTTCCCACGCTACGGCACCGTGGCCTACCAAAGTGTAGAGCTTGAGCTACGCCAAGCTATCGAGCCATGGCACGTACTCGGTGAAGAAATGGCTGCAGGCGGCACCGCACGCTACGTTGATTCATCCCTCGAACGCATGCAAGTAAAAGTATCCGGCATGACCGAACACCGCCACCAAATTTTGTGCAATGGCCGCGCCATCCCCCTCACCCCCACGGGTGTGGCGGGCGAATACATAGCCGGCGTGCGCTACCGTGCATGGGCGCCCCACTCCGCCCTGCACCCGACGATCCCTGTACATGTGCCGCTACGCTTTGATATTGTCGACACATGGAGCAAACGCTCCATCGGCGGCTGCGCCTATCATGTCGCGCATCCAGGTGGCCGCAGTTATGACAATTTCCCCATCAACGCCTATGCCGCCGAAGCAAGACGCATGGCGCGCTTCCAAAAAATTGACCACACCGCAGGTGAAATCAACCCAATTTTAGAAGCCCGCAATCCGGCTTTCCCGCATACGTTGGACCTACGGCGCAAACCCCAACTACTGATGTAGCAAATGCTGAAGATGCCCTCGACTGGAAGGTCGTCCCCTTGCGGGGAAAATAGGCATCTTCAGTTTTTTGCGATCTGAAACAGCGCTGAGGCTGCAGCTTCAGCTCCAGCGGTGCCTACGAATCCGCAACGCCCATTTTATACCGTCGCCCTAGCTTTCGGTTCCTTTACTGCGCCATCTTCGTGACTTCTGCTTTTTCCGCGACGTATAACCTAGTCATCGTGTGGCAATCGGCAAGCGTAAAACCATCGCTTGCAAGTACTTTGCGGCGCTCGCAAATGCCTTCTTCGGGCTGCGCATAGCGCGGGCTTCGGTATACGTAATCTTGCGTCGACTCAATGCGTCACGATATATGGCGTCAATATCTTGGTCGCACTTAACGTCAGCCGCGCGACATGCGGCAATGGTCACCTGCGCTGAACTACCAAAAGGCGCGTTCAGCAGATTGCGCGGACGCGGCGCATCTGGAAATCCGCCCTCGGGGCTATTTGAATTCCAAGGTGTATTTCGAGGGGAAATGCTTAAGTAGCCAGCAAACTCTAGGCTGGTTGACTACATTGCGCAAGCAATATGTAACTTAACTGTGTCTATTGGACTTCAAAGCATAGTCACCGTGTCCTCAAGCAGCTAGACAAGTTGCAACGTCGCAACCTGACCTCAACACGCGGTTATGTTTGAAGTAGCCGCTGTCGGGATTACAACGACGTTGGCCGTCACCTTTTGAAGGTAATAACAGCCTGAAGATTCCCTATTTACGGGAATCTTCAGGCCATCAATAGATCACCGCTGCGCCCGCGCCTGCCGACAACTGCGCTTTTCGTCCTCTACAGCGCGGCTGCATTGAATTGATTCTTGTGACAACGCACGCAGGCAGCTTTGCCGTTGGCTGGTGGCAGCACCGCTGCAACTGGTATAGGTGGCAGTGGGTGCTGCATTACATGAGCGTTGCCTTTCATGGGCACGTGAATCGCAGGCGATGTGGGTGTTGGCGGCTTCTTTCATGCATTGGGCGTTGCTGCCGCGCGCAGAGGTAAGGCAGGCGGCATCGTTACGTCTGGTAGACGCCAAACACGCGGCCAAGCCACTGCCACCGGCAGCGCGGCAGCCGTCCTCATTGGTGCGCCGCCCTGCGGTACACGTTTGGCGTGCCGAAGCTAAGGAATCGGCACACGCGGCTAAGGGCGCACGATCGCCGACATCACACTGCGCCCGTTCGGCCAGCCGCGTCTGCCTACAACTGGCCACCGCTTGATTTTGGGTGCTGCCGCAGCCATTAAGGTCGCGCTTGGCGGTTGCTACGCAGGTGGCACTACTCTCGGTTGAGGTGCGACTGCAGGCCACATTTTTTTGCTTCGCCGTTTCTTGGCAACTTTGCGCCTGGGCTGCATCCATTGCAAAAACAGCCATTGCCCCAAACCAAAAAAGCAAGAACTGATACGCCGAATTTTTCATTTTAAAGTCTCCTATTTAATGAACAGCAGAAGATAAACCTAGCAGCTGGTGGCACGGCGGGACGGTGGGAATCGGAATCAAACTTTGGCTGTGCCGAGTCAGATTTTGCTAATTTTTTACGCCTATATTGAGCATCTTGACTCAAAAATCAGTGAACCATGCGTGGCACAGGCGGACTTCACCCTCAAGTGGTTCCCGTGAGCCGATAACGTCATCGTCCGACAGAATGCTAGGTGACGAGCCTAAATTAGAACATGCAGCAGCCGATTCCTCAACTCAAAGCCATAGTGCTGACACAAAATTACATCGGTCAATTACATACCGAATTGCTGCAACAAAGGCAAGGGTGTGGGGTGCCCTACCCAAGTGCAACGAATGTGATTACGTTTAACGCTAACGGTGTGGCCGTTAGTGGCTGCAGCAATGTGCCGCAAACCTTTCGTAACTCCAACGTCATACACATACGCGAAGCCAATTGCGTGGCGACATTCTCACCCGCCGGTAAAGTGTCACCATCACAAGCGAATTTGCAGGGGATTTGTATAACTTCCCAGAGGCGTCTAGTGTTGAATCACAGTGTAGTTGCGGAGTAAGCAGCAGTCGTTGGGTACCCGTTTACCTAAACCCACCAACGCAACTTACATTAAACCCGGAATTTTCATTAGACCTCAAACCTAAAGCGAAAACGCTGGTTTAAACGCAACCGGAATATCGAAGGATTTAGCCTTATTCCACACGCCTTCAAACCACGCTCGATGGACCGTCGCGATGGCAAGATTTAGCAC
>JANNXI010000098.1:0-5632 GCA_031409495.1 Betaproteobacteria bacterium | reverse complement strand
TATCTGCCGGGTATCTCCCAAGCGCCTTCTGTTTAACCGTTTCACCAACAGTTTTAAGGGCTTGAGAATCATGGAAATTTTTGACTACGACAACATCTTGCTGCTGCCGCGCAAATGCCGCGTGGACAGCCGGTCTGAATGCGATGCCGGGGTAGAACTCGGCGGCCGCACCTTTCGCATCCCCGTCGTGCCCGCCAACATGAAGACGGTTATCAATGAAGACATCTGCGTGTGGATGGCCAAAAACGGTTACTTTTATGTGATGCACAGGTTTGACCTGGACAACCTGGCGTTTGTCAAAGCCATGAAGGCGCAAGGCGTGTATGCGTCCATTTCACTCGGCGTGAAAAAGCCTGACTACGACGCGGTGGACCAAATGGTTACACAAGGTTTAGCACCCGAATACATCACCATCGACATTGCCCACGGCCATGCCGACAGCGTGCAAAAAATGATTGGCTACATCAAGCAAAAGCTGCCCGCATCGTTCGTGATTGCGGGCAACGTAGCCACGCCTGAAGCGGTGATTGACCTGGAAAACTGGGGCGCTGACGCCACCAAAGTCGGTATTGGCCCGGGCAAGGTGTGCATCACCAAAATGAAGACTGGTTTTGGCACAGGTGGCTGGCAGTTGTCGGCGCTGAAGTGGTGCGCCCGCGTAGCCACCAAGCCCATCATTGCCGACGGCGGCATACGCGAGCATGGCGACATTGCCAAGTCGATTCGCTTTGGCGCAACGATGGTGATGATTGGCTCGATGCTGGCGGGCCTGGAGGAAAGCCCCGGCAAAACTGTAGAGGTCGATGGCCAACTCTTCAAAGAGTACTACGGCAGCGCGTCAGACTTCAACAAGGGCGAGTACAAGCACGTTGAAGGCAAGCGTATTTTGGAGCCCGTCAAGGGCACGCTGGCAGATACCCTCAAAGAGATGGAAGAAGACATTCAAAGCGCCATCAGCTATGCGGGTGGCAAAAAGCTGACGGATATTCGTAAAGTTAACTACGTGACGTTGGGTGGGGACAATGCGGGTGAGCACCTTTTGATGTAGTTTTTTTGATAGCACATTTGGAGTTTGGCACCAGTCGTTTCCGTGATTTTGGTGGAGTACCTTTTTCTTGCAGGTGTGCAGGTATTCACCCTAAAAAGAAGATATCGAGACTTTGGATATTTACTATGCAACGACCAGTTGAATTGTTAAAGTCAAAGCTTCTTTAATAACTCTTGGTGAAATTAATGACGAAATCAAATTTCGCTCTGCAAGACCTATCTCGGTTTGTTGGTACGAGGTATTTATATGAGTGAAGCTCTACAACGCATCCATGATCTGGTGAAATCCAACGACGTTGTGCTGTTCATGAAGGGCAGTCCAATGTTTCCGCAATGTAGGTTTTCAAGCACTGCAATTCAAATTGTTAAAGCTATCGGAGTTGAGCCGCAATCAATGCGAACAGTTAACGTACTAGACGACTACGCGATGAGTGAAGGTATTAAGGAATACAGCAACTGGCCAGCTATTCCCGTGCTTTACGTCAAAGGTGAACTAGTAGGTGGATCAGACAACATGCTGGAGTTGTACCAGTCGGGTGGGCTAAAACAGCTACTCAACGACTCTATGGGTAGCCCTTCTCATGCATTGCAGGTGGGTGCCGCACTCGTAGGGGTGGTAAAAATTGGGTTAGAAGGAAATAATTTTCGGGATGACAAACGCCTAAACGTCTTTATTGACCCAGAATCTTTTACTACCGAATTGACCGGATTTTGTTTATCTGCTGTGCAAGCTGCGATTCGATTACATGGAACGAGTGACGAGTTGTTAGCGGGCTTTGAGTACGAAATAGCGAAGTCATTTTCGGAAACCATAAATGAAATTTATCTTCGACGATCGCCGCTTTACATAGCTGCTGATCTAGAGCTGGAGTCAAACGTATTGAATGTAAAAACTCCAGGAGATCTACTTTCCTTGTCTTTTGCAGAAGAAATCGTCAGCCGATTAGTAATTGGACAGGTTCTGAACTCCCACTGGACAGCTCAGTTTTTTGGAGCGGTTGAACTCTTGAAGAAAACTGGATTTTTTCATCCGCGGTTCTGACTATTTTTGTTAAGGTACAAAAAAGATATTTCAAACATCAGGGTCAGTTACCGTCTTGCAAAGCAACATTTAACAGTATGCAGCGATAGTGCCTCAGTTTGGTATGATTTTGATAGCTGCTTGCACATGAATCTATTGGGTTGCAGGCTAAAAAGGTACTTGAAAATAGCTTTTTTTGAGGTTTCAACGGGTCAAGCGGGCTGAAATAACGCGTTAGGCAGGCGAGGAACAAACCGCGCGACGCACCGAACGGCTGGCTTTGGCATTGGGGCCTTTTAGCGAGGCTTGCATGAGCCAGACCTTATCGCACTCGCATCATTTTTAGCCCAGCAGATCAGGCCTAAGCCGCACCCTGCCATCAGCCCCAATGAATGGCGCCGCTGCTAAGCGTGCCAGCTCAACCACACGGCGCACGTCGTAATTTGCCTCAGCATTCATCTTCGCTTTGGTCTCCCACAGTTCCTGCAAAATTGAACGGTCGGGCGGCGCTATGGCTGTTTGAGCTGCAGCAGGCGTCATGGTTTGGTCATACGTGTTCATCGCGATAGTCCTTCCATCAATTCCTCAGGGGTCACCAGTCGCACAGGGTTCAAACCCCAGTCGCGCAGTGCTGAAAACAATCGGTATTTTGGGTCTGCACCTACAAAATGTGCGAAGTTCCAAGATACCAGGTAATCAAAGCCATTCACGCTTGCCAAAGCGATGTGCATCGCGTCTTCGGCTTCGGTTTTGGGCACCAAACCTTCATCCATCAAACGCTGAGCCAAGTCCATCGCTTGAGGTTCAATCTCGACCCGTGGCAAGTTTTCGATCCATCGCAGCCGATTGCCCGCCGCCTGCAAATCACCGCGCGATACCTCAGCTACTACCAATTCAGAGACCCAGACAGTGGCGGAATCCAAACCAGCCCACCAGTCATGCGTTAGCGCTTGGCGTGCAGCGACCAAGCCATCTCTGCTGGGACGATTGGCCAAGTAGCTGATGACTGAGGTTTCAACGTAGATGCGAATCGTCATTTTTTGATTTTAGGCGTTTACCGCCTCTTTCCGCCAGTGCCCATCGCAGCATCTATATGCCCAATATTCAACGCAGGATACCACCCCTGACTACGGCAATATGGCAGGATTTGAGGGGATTCTCAAAAACTAGGATGCTATATTTATAAGAGCTGCTTGCGCCCGCATTCATTGGGCTAAAGCCTTAAATTTCACCTCAAATGGCCGACTTACTAACTACGCTGTCTCAACAAGCTGCCGAGCAAGCTGATGCAGCCTGTGCCCAGGCTCAACCAGCGCATCCAGCACGCTGAAATGATGCAGCCCCGGCAGCTCTTCACACACAGGCACGGTTTTCTTGCCCCAGGCTTGTTGAATCAACTGGTTGTGGCGCAAGAACTCGGCGCTCTCAATGCCGCCTGCCACGCTGTACAGCGTGCGGTTACGCGGTGCAGGTAACAGAGCCGGACTGGCTTTGCGTACCTGGGCTGGTGTAAGTTTGAGCGAGTCTTTCACATTCGGCGCGTGGCGCAAAGGCTCCAGGTCATACAAGCCTGAAATGGACAAAGCGTTTTTTACCAGGTCAGCAGGTAAATCTGCGGCGTAGGCCTTCCACACGCAAGCCAGCATCATGGCCGCCAAATGCCCGCCTGCCGAATGGCCGACCACCGTGATGCGTTTGGGGTTGCCGCCGTATTGCGCAATATTGCGGTACACCCAGGCCAAGGCCCGCACCATTTGCATGGTGATTTCTGGAATCGTCACTGTCGGGCACAAGTCGTAATTGACCACCACCACACATGCGCCTGACTTGGTGAAAGCGGGGGCAACGAATGAATGGTCTGACTTGTCGAGTGAGCGCCAGTAGCCGCCGTGAATAAAAACGATGACAGGTGCGTTTTTAGCTTCAGTCGGGAACACATCGAGCTTTTCACCGCCCGCATTACCGTAAGCCACATCCAGCGCGCAAGGTCGACTCTGTCTTACGGCCTTTGAGTCTTGCATCCAGTTGTCAAAGTAGGTGGCGTAGTCGGGCACCAGCGTGCGGTTGTTGTACATGCTGTCCAGCCATGCGGGGTCTTGGAGGTTCATATCGTTGTCCTAAAAATGATTGATTTATCAGCATCTTTGCACATTCAAGCGCACGACAGGGCAATTACGGGTTAACCCGTAATGCGGAATCTTAAACTCGGCGTATTCTGTATACAGAGTTTAATCATGACACCCAACCTCATTAAAATCGAATCCACACCCGACCTGGTTGAGCAGGTTTACGCCAGCTTGCTAGACGCCATCAGCGACGGTACATTGCTGCCCGGCTCGCGCATCATGCAAGAAGACGTGGCCGAGCAGTTGGCGGTGTCGCGCCAGCCCGTGTTGCAGGCATTGCGCTTGCTGCGCAAAGATGGTTTTGTTCTGGACGCACCCGGGCGCGGTGTACTGGTGACACCGCTGGACGTGACCAAACTGGTGCAAATTTACCAAGTGCGCAGCACGCTCGATGCACTGGCCGCCCGGCTGGCCGCGCATACCAAGGTCGTGCTGGACGCGAAACTGATTACACAAGGGCGCCTGGCCGCACGCGGCTCAGACATCAAGGCCATGATGACCGCTGACGCAGCCTTTCACGCCGCTGTTTATGTCGCATCGGGCAACCCGTTGATTGCGCAAACTGCGCAAACGCATTGGCACCACATTCGCCGCGCGATGGGTGCGGTGCTGCAGTTGTCAACCATGCGTGAATCAATCTGGGACGAGCATGAAGCGATTGCCAACGCCATCGCACGCGGTGATGCACCCAAAGCCGAAACACTGATACGCCAGCACGGTGAAGACGCAGGCCGCAATTTGGCCGCGCTACTCACCCAAGCCCTTTTTAAAACCCCTTAAAACAACCCCGGAGACATATCATGAAACTCACCCCCGACCAACTCGCCCAATTCGACCGTGATGGCTACCTGTTTTTCCCCGGCCTCTTCACGCCTGAAGAAACGCAAAATTTGAACGACGCGGTGCCCGAACTCTATTCACGCCGCGAAGACTACAACGTGCGTGAAAAAGGCAAAGACGCGGTGCGTACCAACTTTGCCGCGCACATGTACAGCGAGCCGTTTGCCAAGCTTGCCAGGCACCCACGCATGATCGAACCGGTTGAAAGCCTGCTGGGCGAGCAGCTCTACATGCACCAGTTCAAAATTAACGGCAAGATGGCCTTTGAAGGCGACGTGTGGCAGTGGCACCAGGACTACGGCACCTGGCTGAACGACGACCACATGCCAACCGAGCGTGCCATGAACATCGCGATTTTTTTAGATGATGTGAGCGAGCACAACGGCCCGCTGATGTTCATCCCCGGCAGCCACAAAAAAGGGGTGGTCGAGGCCAAGCATGACTTGACGACGACCAGCTACCCGCTATGGACAGTCGACAACAACCTGATTCGCCAACTGGTACAAAGAGCTGGGGGTAAAGAAGGCGGCATTGTCAGCCCGAAAGGCCCTGCGGGCTCCATGATTCTGTTTCACTCCTGCCTGGTTCATGCGTCGGG
>JANNXI010000097.1:0-41909 GCA_031409495.1 Betaproteobacteria bacterium | reverse complement strand
ATTTAGAGACTTTCTTTTAAAGGTATTCATGTTTTAGGTTACTCCTTTTTTGAAGATATAAAGTGATCACTTTAGAAGCTACAACACATCAAGTCTATACTACCCAAACTCAATTTACAAATACTTTGTGCATCTTTTCGGAAAAATGGCCGGTTATGGTTGCCTACCGTTGTAAACACTCCACCAATTGCCATCGATCTTTATCCAATACTCCGAAAACTGCCTTTCAATTCCAACAATATTGCGTACTGACCCTAGCGCTACGAAATCTACTTTGCAGCGCTCTTCTTCACATTTTATTGTATCTACTTTTACCGAGCTGAGGCCCTGCACACGGCTCACTCTTGCGATGTAATCGACCATGGACGTGGTCTCTTTGCTCGCTGGGCTTAGATAGTCATATGCTTTGTCTAGCTTACGCGAGAGCAACAATTCCCACCGAGCCTGCGCACGATTTAAAACCATTTTCTCTGTTTCCGCAACCGATGTTTGCCCACCTGTTGCGCAGCCACCACAAAAAACGACAAACGCTACTGCACACAGCATTTTTTTTGTGATTTTGTTTTTTAAAGAACTAGTTAGCATCGAAACCTCGAATTCACTTTAATTATACTCTCGCGAGCGGGAACGCAGACAGGAATGAAAATGCCCTTCGAAAACCAAACGGAAAAGCACTCATTTTTGTTGCGCAATAACAACACTAAAAACTACAACATTGCAGCGAATTGGCGGTTCCGCTTCAAAACTCTCAACGGTTATTCTTTACCGCGCCGGTGATTGGCCCGATTTGCTTTTGGAGTAGCGGCTCGATCAAAGACAATTTACGGCGAAGATCATCCGTTGCTACGCGCGACTCCTCTCCATTGTTGAGAACTGTTGGCGTAATAATGATTATCAACTCTCTTCTGGTGTCCGCGAGGGTCTGTGCGCCAAAAAGCCCGCCAATGACTGGTATTTTCGATAAAACCGGGATCCCTGATGAGTTTGTTGTCTTATCTTGACGAATTAGACCCGCCATCGTCACGCTAATGCCGGACGGCACGCTCACTTTTGTTGACGCCTTGGTACTGTCAATACTTGGATTAGCGCTATCTGAAGACGGCTGACTAATTTCTTGATTTATATCTAACTCCACCATACCCCCTGCATTGATCCGCGGGGTGACTGTGAGCAGTACGCCTGTATCGATGTATTGGCGACTGGAAACAACGCCGCCGGCAGTACCTGTCGTTGAAGTGCCTGTTTCCACCGATATTTTTTGCCCCACGTTGATGGTAGCTTTTTCATTGTCTAACACCATCACTTTCGGTGACGACATGACGGTCACACGTGAATCGCTGCCCAATGCCTGTAGCGTAGCGCGGATATCGTTATTTAGTACATTAACGAGCTGCAGACCTTTGGATAAGGGCGGAATATAAGATCGAGGGTCCACAAAACTGGTTAAGCTATCCTTTACAAATGGCACGGTAGGCGTTGTAGGCAACGAACCCTTTTCGTTTCGAAGTGATCCTACAGTGCCATTTCGCGCGTTGATAAACCACTCAATTCCTAGGCTCAAATTATCACTCAGCAGTACTGAAGCTACGAGCACTTCGACCAGCACTTGCCTGCGCGGCACATCCAGCTGTTTCAAAGCAAACTCAATTTTCTCATAGTCGCCCGGTGAAGCCATGATAAGTAGCTGGTTATTGTCCGCATCTGGAATAATGCGTACATCCTTGGAAACGCTCACACCATCGCCCGTGAATGCAACGATACTTTGCGGTGCCGCCGAAACAGGAGGCTGTCCGGGCAAACTAGACGTGCTAGCAATTTGCACTGGACGCGCACCAGGTGCCAAACTCGGGTTGCCACCAGAAGAACCGCCCTTGCCGCCATAAATTTCGCTTAACAACTGTGCCAATCGTTCTGCTTTACTGTTTTGCACACGGTAAACATTGAGTTTATTGCCGCCAACAGTCCCACTACTGCGATCTAACCGCTCCACCCATTTCTTTGCTTCCTCTAGGTAATGCTGTTGAGTACTAATGATCAATAAACTGTTGACGCGCTCAATTGGAATGATTTTTACGATACCGGCTAAAGGGCTACCGGTGGTTCCACCGAAAATCCGATCTAAGTCGCCTTGTAGCACCTTTACATCCGTAGACATCGGAAATAGACCAATTGAATAGCCATTCAAAAAATCTACGTCAAAAAGCTCAATGATTTCTAACATGTGACGCAACTCGCGTTGCGTACCAGATAAAATAAGCAGGTTACGTAGTTCGTCAATGCGAATAGACGTCGCGGGTTCAATTGCATAAGGCTCAAGGATGCGTTGCATATCCTTAGCGCCTGTGAATTTAGGTTGAATAATCTGCACGCTATAACCAGTCGGCAATGGGGTAGTAATAGCCCCTGCAGTCGGCGTCACCGTGCCGCGAATACCGAGGGAGGCAGGCATAATTTTGTACAATCCTTCCTCCCGAATCATCACTTGGCCGTTCTGCCGCAACAACATTTCCAAAATAGGAATTAGATCGCGCTTAGGCACGGGACGTGAGAAACGAATTGTGGCCGTACCACTCGTACTAGGATGAATGGTAAAGGATTCTCGGAGATAATCGCCCATAATTGATTGAACAATCGCGCGTATATCCAATGCTTCAAAAGCTAGTTGAAATGATTCCTCACCAACACTCGGCGCAATTGCCGGTGCAGTCGGCTTGGGGTTGAGGATAGCGCCTGCACCCTTGTAGGTGCGTATTGCTTCAGTGAGCGCGCTTTGCTGTGCTGTGATAACGGCAGACGGGGGCAGCGCAGCAGACTGAATAGGCGGGACTCGCGGCGCGGCGGTTGGAACAACTATTGGCGGAGTAGAAATCGACATACCGCTAGTTGGCGGTATTGCTGGGCGCGTACCACCGACTTGAGTAACTGCCGGCGTAACCGCTGTGGTGGCCGCCGCGGGCGTACTTGAAGCCTTAATGTCGGCACCCGCAGTAACGGTAGCCGCTACTGGAACACCATCACTTTGACCCATACCTTGTTGTGGGTCTGTCACCTTTTTAAGCGCAGCGCAACTGGAGAGCAAGATGCCAGCTACCAAAACAGCAATAGCACGCTTTTTAGGCGACATAAAATTTAGGGCGAAATTTGGTGGGGTCATGACAAGCCTGTAAGAACAAATAACAACATTAGATGGCGGCGAATTTGCGAGAAAGAACTATTGCGGTGTCGGTACCGCATTTTGGAATCGCCGCCGCGACGGTACTTGATCCGTAGAAATCGGGCCCGCACCGTAAGTTTGGGCACCGGGTACTGCAGCTGCTTGACCGGTTGGGAAAGGCGGCGCAGGTCCGGCTCCTGGGGTATTTCTAGCTGCTATGCCTGATTGTTGCGGATTTCCTGGACCGGGCTGGGGGAACGGTATACCGTCCGCACGCGTGGTGGCGGGCGTCGGCTGGGGGAAGGGATTTCTTGGCGACGCCGAACTACGCGGCAAATCTAGGGATTCGGTCTCGTCACCCTGTTGCAGCACAACGCGATTATTCGCAACTTCAAACAGCACGATGCCTTTACCGGGAATATTGTCGCCTTTTTTTACACCAAAACTCTTTCCCGTTGCTGTTTCAAACAAATACGCGGTAGTGAGCTCGGCATTGATCAAGGTGCCTTTCAGCGCATATTGCCCGCGCACCATAGACGGGGCCGCGGGAACTGCTTCGGCAGGCGGCGGTGCCGGCCGGCGCGATGGCACCAGCAATGGGCGTTCAACCGTTTCTGGCAGGATGGATTCCATTGCGGCCAATTTAAACGGTGGTACTAGCTCAAACTCCGCATTCACCGTTGACCCAAACTTTTTGCGCAACATCGGCTTTAACCAATTGGAGCCCCAATCGCTCTCGATACCCACACCCGCAATTAACGCCCCAGCGCAGCCGAGCCAAAACAAGGTTGGTATCAGATGAATAAAACGAGACTTCATGGTTTTACTCCCACCGAGTGTTTTGCAGGGGCTGCTGGCGCCGTGAGCGCTGCAGGCTTACCATTTGGGACGACCTGCAGCGCGGTGACACTAGCAGCGCTCGGCGTGGCGATATTTCCAGTGGCCGTATTGGCATTAACGTTGGCGCCACTTGGCACCGCTGCGCTCGCAGCGGGCGCCGTATTCACTAGGCCCACGCCCGCAACGTCAAATTGAACAAATACCATCGGCTCCTGACCCGGATTTGATTTATGATTTGAGCCAACAGTCGCCCGCAGTGTTAAATTATCGACGAGCAAATAAGGCTGTGCCGTTTCGATGGCATAGAGAATTTTGCGTACATTGGGCATGCTCGTTTGAAAAATAAAGTTAGCGGAAACATTTCGAACCAACCCGTCATCTTTCGGTGCTGCAACCTGGGTATTTTGTACTTGACCCTGACCTACCGCGCCTTCAATAATCGCCTTTACAGCATCTTGCAGCTCGGCCGACGCCAATGCTGGGGTGGCCGCTTTAAGATAATATTTACGGCTGTCCTGCGAGCGCAATTCTTCGCGCTTTTCGAGTAGTGATGCGCGTTGCGCATTGGCACGGTCAAAAGTCGCAATTTTCTTATTCATCGAAAACAATCGATCGTCGTAGTAGCGGTGCAGTAAAACTGCAGGTATCGCAATAGCGGCAACCAATAACACCAACACCAACAGCGCGAGCGCTAAGGCAAGCAGACCATCGCGACTAAATTTATGCTTAATTAGGGCGCTATTGCCCACCGAATCAGTCGCTGCATTCATAGCGATAGCCATTATCGGACACCTCGCGGTGCACTTGAGGGATCCGGCGGCGCTGGGATTGGCGCCGGAGCTGGCGCTGGCGTTGGTGTCGCTGCCGCACCGATAGCTGGCACAGGACGACCACTGACCGAGCTTGACGGCAACGGCGTAGCTACTGGTACCGCTAGCGGCGCTGCACTGGTGGGCGCGGATACAGATGATAGCGGTGCAGTTTTAGGGGATGAAACAGCAAATCCCTTCGGCGTGTTCGCTGCATCCGGCGCGCCTATTTTGCCGGATTCAACTTTCGTTTTTGCAACTTCTTTGCCAATGTCTTTAACAACCTCTTTTGCGGGTTGCAGCAAATTTGCAACTGGCGGCGTTTTAGCGTCCTTACCTGAAGTTGCGGTAGTAGCTCTTTCCGTCACTTTTATGTCGGCCGCGGCACCGGTCACTGGCACAACAACGCCAACTGCAGGCATGGGTAATGCCCCCTGCGCCATCGCGGTTTTTTCGTCCATTATCAAACGCGGTTTTACTTCAGCGGCGATATGAAAACGCTCCGTGTTGGGCATTGCACCGCGTGACACCTGTGAGCGCGTCGAGGTATTTTGCAACAACGGCGATTTTTCAAACAACTCAATGAGCTTTGTTGCGGATGCAGCTTCACCTTGCACTTGGACCTCCCGCACTTTCGGCGTGGTTTTTATCTCCAACACTTGCACCCAAGTATTATCGGGCAACATCTTTGAAAATTCTTCAACTAGGGTCACTGTGGCTTGCGTTGTCTGCTTTTTTGTAGCAATGAAATTGTATTCTGTGGCGAGCCGGGTCACCTCGGTTAAGACCCGTTCCGTACCTTCATTCTCGACTTTAGCCTTTTCTAAAATAGGCAATAAGCTAATTACATTTTCACGTTTCTGCCACACAGGAATAAACACTACCGCGAGCACAAGCAATGCCACAACAACCATCAAAATTCGATTAAAAATTTGTCGGGCGGTTAACTTTTGGAGTGGCCGCAACTCGGGCGGAAACAAATCAAAGTGGGGATTGGTACCTGCCAAGTCATCCACTACACCAATGGCACGCACCGTCATGCCACCCTTAGCCAGGAGGGCAATTACACTCTCAATCTCGGCTTTAGCGGTAGCCGCAAGCTGTGCAGTCAACATACCTGATGTGGTGTCGCGTTGTTCGATCTTTACATCGTAGAACGCGCTTGCCGCACTAAAGGGTGTTTGGCGATCAAGGTCAAAGCCTACAACTTGGCGCAAATTTTCTTCCGTAGCGATAGGCAGCGAAATTCGACGGCGCAACACATTTGCTGGCGGTAGCACCAAGCGCAACGCGTTTAGATTGCCGCCTTCGGCACGCAACGCTGCTACCAAACGCCGCAACGCCGCGTCACCTTCATCAATGCTGACGGTGTTGATCGGCGTCGCGGAATTAATACCTAACTTCAAGGTGCTAATGCTTCGGCCATCGAGATAAATATTTGCTAACTCTGCCGGCGGCGACAAAATACTTAGCAGCCAACTTGGCGCGATACTAGAAAGCGCAATCTTCCACCAACGCCAAAAGTTAGCGATGCGTTGTACAAACGGTACGCCTTCAACCTGCGGCGAAAATATTGGATTAGTTGCAGCCATTCGGAAAAATTCTCAACCTAAAAAATATTGGTTTTGCTAAAAATCACTTTGCGCCATCTTGCCCAATTGCCGCTGCGACACCGCTTGTATTTACAACGCCAGCTGTTCCTTCTTTCCAACTTAAAAACACATACGGTCGTTTTGGATTCGGGGTCTTCATTACCACAGCATCCCGAATAAACAACACGCCATCTGGCATAGTTGCTTCGGACCGCACGCTGGCAATAAAACCACTACCGACGCTCAAATATGGGCCACCTGCAGAAAACGGCGGCACAAACTGTTTGGATGCGCGTGCTTGCTCGCGCAATCCAATATATTCATCTACTTGCGCAACGGTGACGTTCGGTATTGCCAATAACACTTCACGCGGCGCTATTTTTGCGTCCACACCCGGCTGGCGGGAATAAACAGTAATAATATTTTCAATCAATTTATATTGCGCCAACGTCATCCCCAACACCAACCGCAGCTCTTCTTGCGCTTGAAATGGCGCATTGGCGGGTTTGTAGGTCAGACCGGCTGTTTTATATTCTGGTTCCTCAGCACCCCGTAATCTTTTTAAAGTATCCGGGTCTTTCCAGTCGTTTATTACGTCAACCAAGGTATTTGCTTCCTCTTCGGGTACCCCTTTCGATACAAACAAGCTACGTAGCAGCGCTTCAGTAGCGCCATTTATATCGATTTTACCAGACTCATCCATGATGGTTATGCGTAGTTTCGCGCCTTTGTACTCCCATTCGTGTACTTCGCCGTTTGGATTCCATCGATCTGGTACCTGAATCGGCTTAAAAAGCTCCAACAGCGCTCGATGCACGCCCGCATCCGCAATCACTTGTCCTTGGGTGATAGACATGCTGTTAGACACAATTTGCATGTCGGTGCGCATCGCATAAATAAACGACGCAGCAATGAGCGACAACAGGGTGACCACCCAAAGCACAATGACCAAAGCGATCCCACTCTGGTTAGCCTTGGAATACTTCACTATGCGCGCCGTGGCCCGCATTGCCGTTGGAAGTTGGTTTCATAACAACCCGCTTCTTCGCCTATGCGCAACGCCACTACTATTTCTGGCAGTGATTTTCCGTTTTGCAGCTCTATGCGCATCCGCACCAATTGCGGCATCCGCAGTGGGCTTTCCCACTTGTTTTCCCATTTTGGCTCGGCAGCGTCGGTTTCTGCACCAAAATAATCAATTTCAATTTCCTTAACATCCTCTAACAATCGGTGCGGCTTCGAAGCTGAAATACCATCAAAATCTTTGGCAAAAATATCAAAACCATCGCGACGAATAAATAGAGAGCTGGTGCGCTTGCCATTTACTTCATCATCGGCCAAATAAATGTGCGCCCACTGCAGCCCACCCAAACTCGCGGCATCTGCTGCTAAATTAAGCGATGTCACAAACTTGAGTGTTGACTTCTCACCGGAGAAAGCAATTTTTGAGTCTGGAATACCACGCCATCTGACAGGAAAAATTTGCCCCAATTCGCGCCGCAAAAATGCTTGCACACTGCGCTCATGCGCCGCTTGCGCCACTTTGGCATCCCCAGTATCCCAAGCGCGAATACCAATGTTCAACCCAGAGTACAGCAGCAGCAAAAGCATACCCAAAAGCGCTAGAGAAATGATCAATTCTAATAGCGTGAAACCCCCGTTTTTAGGGCATTTACAGCCATATTTTAAGGCGCTAATTGTCATAATTTTGGCGTCAACTGCAGTGCAGTGAGGGTAACTCGGCGTTCACGCTGATCATCGGTGGTAAAACTAACACTCAGTTCCACCTCAAATAACTGCACACTCATAATTGGCGCCACCCCACCAGGTAGCGCATCCAAATTCGCATCTTCGTATGGCCGCACGTTCAGCGTCCACGAAAAATCTTCATCAGACTTACCCTCGAACTTACCACTAGTAGCGCCTTCCTTCAGCAGCTCTTCGATGCCTGCGGTGGCAAGCTTCGATTCCGCCAAAGTGCTCGCTCGCGCATAGCGATCCGACAAAATCGCGCCATTTACACCTCGCGAAAAAATCTGCATCAACACGCCCAGCGCCATTGCCAAAATGGTGAAGGCCACCAAAATTTCCAAAAGGGTAAATCCCTTTTGTTTAAGGAGGATTTTAGGTGCGACTTTAAACACGTTCGTCATCAACCTTATCCAAAATAGAAACCTTGCCAGTCAGCCAATCTACATCCACATAAAATTTTCGCTCTCCCGCGCCCACGGTGATTCGACCGCCATTCGAGGTGCCATCAGGAAAGAAACGAATAAAGCCAATTTTATCGGTGACCACATCCGATTGCGCCGTAAACAACTTTAGATCAAGTTGATCATTCAACTTGCGCACACGTCCATCACCTGACATCGTAAATTCGCGCTTATCTAAATCAATCGTCAACATAGTTTCGCGCCGCGTATTGATGGCCGACGCACGGACAGCTCGAAGACTGGTGGCAATTTCACGGGTGTTGGATTTCAAATCTGCCCCGGAAACGCCGCTTGACACGAATTTAGGCAACAACAAGTACGTAGCCGCAACGATGACGACAACGACCATCAACTCCAATAGCGAGAAGCCTGCTTGTCCATAAGCGCGGTAGGTAAACATGCTTATTTTGCGTTGGCGTTAGCGTTAGCGCAACGCGAGCGCTTAATAGTTTGTGATGTCTTTGTTGACGCCGTCGCCACCTTCTTTGCCATCAGCGCCGAGAGAAACGAGGTCAAAGGGACGATTCTCCGCACCCGGCGCTTTATAAACTACGTCAGTACTCCAAGGGTCTTTAATTTGCTCAGCCTTACGCACATAAGGGCCGTTCCAGTTAGCAACGCCTGTCGACGTAATCAGCGCCTTTAAACCATCGGATTGTGTAGGATATTTACCCACGTCGAGCTTGTATAAATCCAGCGCTGCCCCAATGTCGCTCAACTGCGCTTTGGCGATACGCGCCTTTGCCGCGTCACCTTGGTTAAACACGCGATTACCCACCCAAGCTGCAATCAGCCCAATGATGGTCACAACAATAATAATTTCGATCAGCGAAAAGCCACGTTGAGTGACCGAGCGGATTGATACTGCTTTGATTGGCTTCATGGGAAGTCCTTGTTTTAGAAAATTAAGTTGTAGATGCTACGTAGGTAAGTCCATCATGCCGAACATTGCCACTAGCAACGACATAATGATGGCGCCAATCAAACAGGCCAGCCCCATAATCATCACCGGCTGAATCAGCGCCAAAATGCGTTTGATGGTGGATGCAACCTCGCGGTCATAAACGTCAGCGACTTGAAACAGCATTTCGTCGAGCTTGCCGGTTTCTTCACCTACCGCAATCATTTGCACGGCAAGTTTTGGAAAAATCTGCGTTTCTAGCATCGGCTTGCTCAAGCCACGACCTTCTTTTAATTCTCGCGAAACATGCTCGACAGCTTCTGAAAATATGATGTTGCCCATCGTTTCACGCAGGATGGAAAGCCCTGCCAGCAAGGGCACGCCGTTAGTTATTAAGGTGGCCAATGAGCGTGAAAACCGCGCCATCTCCATCTTTGTCACTAATTTTCCGACTAAGTTCATCTTTAAAAAACGCAAATCCCAACCACGTCGACTTTTTGGGTTATTGAGCGAGCGATTAAAGAGCCAAATGGATGCCAAAATCACGCCCAAAATAATAGGCCAATCATTGCGCAAAATGGACGCCGTATCCAATACCAGTTGTGTCGACCATGGCAGCGCCTTGCCAGATTGGTCAAAAATTTGCTTAAACTGCGGCACCACAAACATCAGCAACACAATCACTGAAAGTGCTGCAACAAATAGCAAAATAATCGGATACACCAGCGCCGAAACCACGCTATCTTTTAGCTCCTTCGCACGCTCCATGTGCTCAGCCAAACGCATCAACACATTGCCCATGCTGCCGCTGGCTTCGCCCGCCCGCACCATGTTGATGTAGAAGCGCGAGAACACATCACGGCGCTTATCCAGCGCTTTGGATAGTGCCGCGCCGCCGCGCACTTCATTACGAATTTCGTTGAGTAATTCAAACACAGCTTGCTTTTCAGCAAGACCCAACAAAATTTCTAAGCTACGATCCAGCGGTAAACCCGCGCGCAACAAGGTGGCAATATCACGCGTCATCAAGGCAATATCGGTGTCGGCAATGCCGTTGCCAAAATAGTTCTTTTTTCCCGGTGCCGCTTGGGTAACGCCAGAACCAATTATCGCAGCGGCACCCGCCGCTTCGGCACGAATGGGAATCAAGCCCATCGATTGCAGGCGCGCGATCACATCTGGCTGCGACGCGCTTTCAAGCACGCCTTCTTGCACTTCACCCGCAGGCGTAACGGCTTTATATTGAAAGAGCGGCACGGTTAGTCTTTTCTATTAACGAACACGTTAATCTTCCCTTGTTACACGTAAAATTTCTTCGATGGTGGTTACACCCGCCATTGCTTTGCGTAAGCCGTTTTCATACATCGTTTCCATGCCTTCGGCTTGCGCGGCTTGGCGCAACTCTGACGCCGTTGCATGACGCATTACATAGCCACGCAGGTTGTCCGTCATTGGCAACACTTCCATGATCGACTGGCGACTAAAGTAGCCATTGCCACCACAATGCTCACAACCTTTGGCGTGATACAAGGTGATCGGCTGATCTTCATTGCCTTTTTTTACGAAGCGCTTTAGCCCAAGCTGCTCAACAATTTCAGCCACCGGGTGATAGGGTACTTTGCAGTGATTGCACAACATGCGAATCAACCGCTGCGCTTGAATACCGATGATGGTGGACGTCAACAAATAGTCATCCAGGCCCATATCAAGCATACGATTGATCGTGGCTGCCGCATCATTGGTATGAACGGTCGAAAGCACCAAATGGCCTGTTAATGCTGACTGTACAGCAATTTGCGCAGTTTCTAAATCGCGAATTTCGCCGATCATAATGACGTCGGGATCTTGTCGCACAATCGCACGCAAAGCGCTGGCAAAGCTCAAATCAATTTGCGGTTTGACTTGAATTTGGTTAATACCGGCCATTTGATATTCAACCGGATCTTCGACCGTCAATATCTTTATGTCTGGCTTGTTTAGGCGATCAAGGGCCGTATAAAGCGTGGTAGTTTTACCGCTACCGGTGGGGCCAGTGACTAAAATAATGCCGTAGGGCTGGGCGAGAATTTTTAAGAAAACTTCCAAGTTGCCTTCGTCAAATCCAAGCTTATGAAAATCCAGCGCCACACCGCCTTTATCCAAAATACGCATCACCACCGATTCCCCGTGCATGGTAGGCACGGTAGAAACACGCAAATCAATTTCTTTGCCCTGCACGCGTAGTTTTATGCGGCCATCTTGTGGCAAACGGCGTTCGGCAATATCTAAATTTGCCATGATTTTTATGCGCGAAATTACCGCTGCTGACAGACGACTTGGTGGAGATTCCGTTTCATGCAATACGCCGTCAATGCGGTAGCGCACGATCAGCCGATTTTCAAACGGCTCAATGTGAATATCGGACGCCCGCTGCTCTAGCGCGCGGTTAATAATCAAATTCACTAAGCGAATCACCGGCGCTTCCGACGCCAAGTCTTTTAAGTGCTCAATGTCGCCAAATTCTTGGTCTTCATCGCGATTGGAGATGTTGTCAATGATCTGACCCATTGACGACTTGCCCGCCCCGTACAGCCGGTCATAGGCAGTTTCAAAATCATTTAACGCAAGCAACTTGGGCACGACACGCTTGCGAGTGGCTGCACCAAAAGCCTGCACCACATAGTCGTCAGCCGGATCAAGCATCGCCAAAACGACTTCCTCATCGGTTTCAGCCAGCGGGATTGCGCGCGATTCTTGAATGAATCGCGCGCTAATTTTTTCTTCTAGGATTGGCAGTTCGGGCATTTCAGCAGCCTCAACAATCACCCATCCGTGCTGCTGCGCCAAGGCTTCGGCGAGCTCGCGCCCAGCCACTAAACCCATTCGCGTGAGAATTGTGCCGATTTTTTCGCGTCCACCACCATTGGCACCGTTGGTGCCATCAGTTGCCGCTTGCACCTTCAAGGCGCGGTCTAGTGCAATTTGCTCTAATTTGCCGCGCGCGACAAGAATTTCGCCAATTAAACTCAAAATAGTTTTTCCATCAATCACTTAACCCCTTATTATACCAGCGCACTTCACTCGGTTTTCACTGATTTCCCTGCATTGTCAAATCGCGCTATAACGTTTTCCTGCAAATATGAACCGCTCTCAACTTGCCCAAGCATCCGCCCTGTTTTGGCGACATCTGCGCCCTGCCCTGATAGATCCTGCCAAACTGGTCGGTTTGGTGCAACGCATCGGCCAAATTTGGGCAAGCAAAGGCTTTACGGGGGCGATCAAGCATCATGCGCCTGGTGCCGCGTTGTACGCAGATTATGCAAAATGGATCGCAGAACGCGAACCAGCACAAATTTTGGCCGGCACACCTGACCAAACTACCCCAACTATTAGTATTCTCGTCATTTCAGACGCCAGTTCGGCAATAGAGTTCCCAAAAATGTTGCGGAGTTTATTGGCGCAAAATTCAAGCGCATGGGAACTCATCGTCGATAGCCACGTGTGGACCCACCAAACTAACCCCCATCACCCACAAATACATACTGTGGAGACGGCCGAACTACGGGATTCTCCAACCATTAGTACATTTAGCCAGTTAATCGAAAAATTAGCGCTGCACGCTGCTGCGCCCACTATTCACGTCTACCAAACCGGTTACTTTCGCGCTGATTGGGTGCGTCAATGTAGCAAAGCGCTTAACGCCACACCCGTCACGTTGCTCTACTGGGATCACGACTTAATTGATGCGAACAAGCTGCGCTACGAACCAAACTTTAAGCCGCGCTGGAATCCTGAGTTGGCGCTATCCCAAAACTACATTGGCGTAGCGTGGCTAGCAAACCGCGAAAAGCTACTTGCTGCCAGCCCAATCAATTCAGCGCTTTCCACGTCACTGCCTGAAGAAGTCCGTAAAACTGGCGTCTTCGGCACGTTTTGCTACTATTTGCAGCTTGAACTTACTTTTGCAAAGCACGCTAAGAATGTCCATCTGCCTCAGCTACTAAGCCACCATGGCGACCAAGTAAAACTACCAGTTTTGAACGATGCCCTAAATAGTTTCCTGCGCACACACAGCGTGGGCTATAGCGCGGGGGTAGCGTCAGATCATGCTGTCACGTTAGCGCCGTCAAAGACCGCCACACCAAAAGTGAGCATCATCATCCCAACGCGCGATGGTTTGGGGCTTTTACGCCACACAATTTCAAGCTTGCAGACACTAACTACCTACCCAAATTACGAAATTATTATTGCCGATAATGATTCGACCGACCCCGCCACCTGCGCTTATTTAAATGACGCACACAATCACAATAATATTCGCGTCTTTAAAACGCCCGGGGCATTCAACTTCTCAAAAATTAACAACCTTGCCACCGAGCATACCGATGGCGAATTGCTGCTATTTTTAAACAACGACGTTGAAATAATAAAACCAAGCTGGCTTACTGATATGGTTGGAAACGCCCTAAATACCGGCATTGGCGCGGTAGGCTGCATGCTATTATTCCCTAATCGCACCATTCAGCACGCGGGCATTGTGCTAGGGCTCGGCGGCTATGCCAAGCATGTATTCGCCAACCAGCCTGAAGGCTATACTGGCCCCAACGGCCGTGCTTGCTCACTGCAGCAAATGAGTGCAGTTACCGCCGCCTGCTTGATGGTGCAACGCGTGCATTTTAATGCGGTAAACGGCTTTGATGAACGCTACGCCGTGGCGTTTAACGATGTGGACCTATGCTTACGCTTAGAAGCCGCTGGGCTACGCAATATTTGGACACCCAATGCCGTGCTGTTGCATCATGAGTCCGCTAGCCGCGGCTACGACGACAGCGCCGCCAGCCAATCGCGATTTCAAGCGGAAGCTCAGCAGTTTCACGCCCGCTGGGACCACGAACTAAGCGATGACCCGTTTTATAACCCTAACCTCACCCTAACAGGTGCTGGCTTTGCCTTAGGGTGGGATCGTGACGACAGCGATGACAAATCCAGCGCTTAAGCCGCCCGTTAAAAAACTAGCTCAACAACCAGCTGAACAACCGGCAAAACCATCGGCTAACCTGCTCGTCATCGCGCCAGCCGAAATCGCCACAGTAAATTTATTTGCTCACATCCCCTACCGACGCATGGCTGAAAAAGGCCTGTTGCAATACCGCTTTCGTGATGAAGAAAGCCTTGAGGATGCCGATATTTACTGGGCGGACACCATTATTGCAATGCGTTGCTGCTCAATTGTTGTTGCCTTACAACTCTATTTGGCAAAAGCACATGGAAAAACAATTTTAAGTTTTTGGGACGATGACTTTTTAGCGATTCCAGTTTCGTCACTTAGCTACGCGCATTTTTCTAAACCCAACATAAAACGCTGGTTTCATAAAATTCTCGCTGTAAGCGATGCGATTATCGTGATTAACAAAAACCTTGGCAACAAGCTCAGCGCTGTTGCAAATAAGCCTTATATTGTCCAGCCGATGGGCATTGATGCCATTTTGGGAGCACCCCCGCAATTTGCAAGCAGCGATAATTTTGTGTTGGGGTTCGCGGGCTCAGCAGACCATGCCGATGCGCTGCAAACTATTATCATGCCCGCACTTGAGCAGCTTTGGGATGCCGGTGCGCCATTTCGCTTCGAGGTGATAGGCTGGAAATACCCTATTTTAGGGCGTTTCCAGCACATGATAAAACTGCTTCCAGCCACTAAAGACTATACAGAGTGGCTGCTATTACGCAACAGCCTAAACTGGCATGCAACACTAGCGGTACTGCCAAACACAGAATTTCATGGGCATAAGTTCTACAATAAGTTAGTAGAGTTTGGCGCGGCCGGTATCCCTTGTGTTTACTCAAACGTAGCGCCCTACATCGGCGTAGTGCGGGATGGCGAGGAAGGCGTTTTGTGTGAAACTACGTCACAAGCCTTTGCCGCTGCCATTACTCGATTGTTCAACATAAATTTACGCAACCACATAGCGCAAACCTCTTGGCAGTTTGTGCGCAATCACCATACCCCTGAGGCAACTGATGCGCAGTGGCACACCGCACTGCAACCCTATCTCAACCCAAATACCGTAAAGGCAGCAACGTCGCAACCTGCGCTGCGATTTATGGCCTATATGTTGCGACGAGCCTATCGGGTAAAAGTAGCGTTTTGGCGTTGGCGGCAACAGTTCAAAACATAGCGAATTTTTTGATCGAGTGCCTGCGCGATTTTGCACGATTTCACCAAAATACAACACATTAAAAATCGCCGTTGTGACCTAAAAAGAATGCAGGCATGATGATGACCATCGCTATTTAAACTTTCTTAAGGGGACTCGCTCATGAACCGTCTTTCTCGATTAACCACACTGCGCAAAGCCGTATTACTCACACTCTATAGCGCAGCCACTTTTACTGGTGCCGCACAGGCGCAAGCGCCTGTATCGAAGCCTGACGCTACGAAAGCTGCGGTTGAGGCCAATAAGCTCGAGACCATTCTTATCGTCGGCTCACGTCGCGCCAATGCTTCAGCCACTGACACCACGGTGCCCGTTGATTTAATTCCCCTTGCAAAAGTGAGCGAACAAGGTGGGCAGTTTGATTTGGGCCAAACGCTGCAATATGTATCGCCCTCATTTAACTCCACCCGCCAAACCGGTGCCGACGGTGCAGATTTGGTCGATTCCGCGGCTTTGCGTGGCTTGGGTTCCGACCAAACTTTGGTGTTGGTTAACGGCAAGCGCCGCCACACTACAGCGTTGGTCAATCTTTTTGGCGCGCGTAATCGCGGCAATACCGGCACCGACATGAACGCCATTCCGCTCATGGCCATCGATAACGTACAGGTACTGCGCGATGGTGCAGCGGCACAATATGGCTCTGACGCAATTGCTGGCGTGATCGACATTGGCCTGAAAAAACGCCTCGGCTGCGAAGCGGTGGCTGGCTATTCTCAATATTCAGCTGGTGACGGTAAAAACTATTTAGCGTCTGGTTACTGCGGCTTTCAAATTGCTGAAAAAGGCGTCATCGGTGTCACCGCAGAATACGTTGACCGTGGCCGCTCAAACCGCGCAGAAGCAGGTAATCCGCGCATCATCGGCGATACCCAAGCAAAAAATGCCACTGTTTATGTCAACGGTGAAGTGCCCTCCAGCAATGTGGGAAAATTTTACTTTACCCTGGGCACCCAAACTCGTGATGCCTCATCAGCCGCCTTTGCGCGTGGTGGCTTAGGCTCCGATGACATCCCCTCACGCAATTCGGCCGCGCAATATCCGAATGGATTTGTGCCGTTTATCAATGGCGACATTACCGATAGCACCATCATTGTCGGTCATCGCGGCTTGCTCGGTGCCTGGAATGCTGATCTTTCGCAAACCTACGGCTACAACAAGCTTGATTACAATATTAGCAATACCATCAATGCCTCCATCGCCAATTTAGATTTATCAAAAGGCGGCAAGGGCTTAAGCGCAAGCAAATTTGATGCAGGTGGGTTTTCGTTTGGCCAGCTAACAACTAACTTCGATATGAGCCGTTTTTATAGCGACATCGCTAACGGCATGAACATCGCCTTTGGTGCGGAATATCGCAGCGAAAATTATAAAATTAGAGCGGGCGAGCTCGGCTCATACGTAGACGCAGACGGCGTGGGCGATGGCGGCAATGCCGGTAGTCAAGGCTTCCCCGGCTTTCAACCCAACGACTCTACTGATCGTAAGCGCAACAGCATTGCCGCCTATGTCGACGTAGAAACTGATATTTCCGCTGCGTTCAAAATTCAAACCGCATTACGGGCTGAAAAGTATAGTGATTTTGGCTCTACCGTCACCGGCAAGGTAGCGGCTTCTTTCAGAGTGAGCGATCAATTTTTGCTACGCGGATCTGGCAGCTCGGGCTTTCGTGCGCCATCGTTGCAGCAGGTGTTTTTCTCGTCCACCTTCACGGATTTTATTAGCGGCAAGCCACAAGACGTCGTATTGGCACCCAACGGCGGCGCAATTGCCAATGCCGCTGGCATTCCAAAACTGACGGAAGAAACATCAAAAAACTACACCCTAGGCTTTACCTTCAACCCCACACCTGCCACTGCCGTCACTGCAGATTTGTACCGCATCAACATTAGCGATCGCATTGTTTTGTCAGGCCGCTTTGATGCCGATAACTATCCGGCGCTCGCTACAACCCTAGCAAAATTAGGCGTAGGCCAAGCACAATTTTTCGTTAATTCGGTCAACACCAAAACGCAGGGCCTCGATTTAACAGTATCGAATAAATCGGACTTTGCCGGTGGCAAGCTAAATACGTTCTTGGCCATGAACTACAGCAAAACCGACGTTACTGGTATCAAGGCGCCGTCGTCATTGCGCGGTTTTGAAGACGTGTTACTGTCGGAGCGCGAGCGCCTATTTATCGAACAGGGCGGCCCTCGCAGCAAAGCTACGCTGGGTTTTGAATACACCCAAGGTGCAATATCAACCGACCTAAAAATTATCAGTTTTGGCGCGCAAACTTTAGGCACATTCTCAGGCACTGAAAACGGTGTACCCAACGCCCGCTATGCCCCAAAAACCTCTGCCGATTTAAGCATGACCTACAGCTTTGATAAAAACACCAAACTCACCTTTGGCGGCAATAATATTTTTAACATTAAGCCATCCAAGCAAGATGCCAATGAAACCGACAACGGCTTTATTTACGATAGCGTCCAGTTTGGTTTGAATGGCGCATCGTACTTTGCGCGGTTCTGGAAGCGGTTTTGATGTTAAATAGCTAAATATATAAAAGCTCTATTTACGGGGCATTTCAGCCTATTTTGGCTGAAATGCCCCGTTTTTATTGGCTACACATCGAGTTTTTGTGCAAAAGAACACAGCCTAAACGAGATGGCTACTTTAATTTAGGTTGTACTCTAATTGAAGACATTTGGTCAGCACAAAAAGTATCGAACGAACATCAACGAAAAGGCCAAGCAAGACTTACTGATTGCGCCGAATCGCACATTAAAGTAGGCTGAAGACACCCTAAATTAAGGCATCTTCAGACATCAAAACCTACCCTTTCAGGCACCCCGTACGTTACGAAACGAAATCTATTTTCAGCAACACGCCAAGCCCAAATAAGCTATGATAAAAGTTCTTTCAGCACCTTGGAATTTTTATCATGCAAACCTTCATTCGATATCTAATTGTAGCCGCCATGCTTTGCGGTTTTTCGAGCATTGCCACACCGGCTACCGCGCAGGCATTCGCAGTCAGCACCACCACATCGCCACTCACTGGTTTATGGTGGAACGAAGCTGAATCTGGTTGGGGTGTGGGTATTACGCAGCGAGCGGGCGCGGTGTTTGTGACTTGGTATGCCTATGAGGCCAACGGCTCGCCGAGCTGGTATGTGATGTCTAGCTGCCCAGTGGTGGCGGATGGTTGCACGGGTGATATTTATCGCGTATCCGGTGGGACGCCAATTACGAGTGCTTGGGCGAAGCCTGCATTGTCTGTGCCCACCGTGGGACGCGGTACTCTAAAATTTAGCAGCAATGATGCTGGTACGTTTAGCTACACCATCAACGGTAGCACCGTCAGCAAACCTATTGCGCGTCAAATTTTTGGTACAAAAACCGTTGGCGTCGACTATTCCGACCTTTGGTGGAATAGCGAAGAATCTGGCTGGGGCGCCACTATTACCCAACGCGGCGCAACGATGTTTGTAGTGATGTATACCTACGACCAAAATCGCAATCCGCTCTGGTATGTAGCGTCAAACTGCGCAATATTATCAACATTACTTATTACACCACCACCACCCACAACCACCTGCAACGGTGACTTGTATCGCGTGTCTGGCGGATTACCCCCCAATATGCCGTGGGGCAATACGGCAGTGAAGGCTGATGCAGTGGGCACCGTATCAGTTGTCTTTTCTGGCGCCAATGCCGCTACACTGAGCTACAAAATTGACGGCATATCGGGCACTAAAAATCTCACGCGCCAAATGGGCGATATGCCTCAGGCGGCGGCCAAGACCAGTTATTCACGTATCCAGTCCGATGTTTTCGAACCCAAGTGCAATAGTTGCCACGCCGCGGGTAAACCGTTCGCGGTGCAGTCTGGCTTAGTGCTTGATGCGGCGGTGTCATACAAAAATATTATCAATGCGGCGGTGAAAGATCCCGTTGCTATCGCGCATGCATACAAGCAAATTGTGCCGGGCAATATTGATCAAAGTTTTTTATACCAAAAATTATTGTTGTGGGATCCAAAACAACTTCAACACTTTGGTAGCCCCATGCCGCTTGGCGCCACATCGCTAAGCGTTGGTCAATTAGAGTTTATTAAGCGCTGGATTATGGCGGGCGCCTCTGAAACGGGCGATGCTATTGATGCCAGTTTATTGGCCGACACCACCTTGCCCGCCTACGCCCCATTTGCACCGCTACCCGCGCCGGCAAAAGGGTTTCAGATTAGTTCTGGGCAATTTAGCGTCACGCCAAAATTTGAGCGCGAGCTATTTATCTATCGTAAGCTCGGCAACGCGGCGCCGATTTTCGTAAACAAAATAGAATCAAGAATGCGCAACAATAGCCACCATTTGGTGTTGTACTCGTTCCAAGCTAATACCCCATCGCTGGTAATTCCGCAAGAAGGTGTAATCCGTGATCTGCGCAATTTAGATAACACCATCAATATTGGTACTACCTTAGCAATGGGCTATCACACGTTCTTAGCTGGCGCCATGAATCCGAATTACTCCTATACCTTTCCTGCTGGCGTTGCGCTCAAAATGCCTGCAAATATGGGTGTAGATATGAATTCCCACTATGTAAACGCCAATAGTACAGGCAATATTACGGGCGAAGCTTTTGCTAATTTCCATACCGTTGATGCCGCGGAGGTGCAGCACGCAGCCAGCACACTAAACCTTGCAAACACGTCATTCTCGCTACCACCGGGTGTGAGGACTACGCATTCAAAATCCTTTACCTTCAACTCCGTGACAAATGTTGTGATGCTCACATCCCACACTCATAAATTAGGGGAAAAATTTATCATTCGCATCAAAGGCGGAACGCGTGATGGCGAAATTGTCTATACCAGCACCGATTGGGAGCATCCGGCACCCGCGATATTTACCCCACCGTTGGTACTCAAAGCAGGAGAAGGCTTAACCAGCGAAATTACCTACAACAACACAACTAATCGCACCATTACCTTTGGTTTAACATCTGAGGATGAAATGGGCATTATTTTTGGGTACTACTACTAAGGCAAGCGGAAACCGTCAGTTTCCGCGCCCCTGAGAGGTCAAGCGGTTTAGGTTTAAGTCTTTAACCGAGCTAATCCTTCCGCTAAATCCGCTTGCAGGTCATCGCAGTCTTCCAGCCCAATGCTAAAGCGCACCAGTGGCCCGCCTTGCCACGGGGTGACGGTGCGATGTTGTTTGAGCGATGCGGGCATGACCAAGCTTTCAAAGCCGCCCCAAGAATAGCCAAGCTTAAAGTAACGAAAATGATCCACCATGTTGGCGATTTGAGTGGCATTTACATCTTTAAACTCTACCGAGAATAGGCCGGAGGCGCCCGTAAATAGGCGCTTGTAGAGCAGATGTCCAGGGTCACTTTCAAGCGGCGGATAGAGTACCCGCGCCACTTGCGGCTGTGTTTGCAGCCACTGCGCCAAACGCATGGCGCTTTGCGCATGCGCTCGCAACCGCACTCCCATGGTACGCAAGCCGCGCAAGGTTAAAAAGCAATCATCGGGCGACGCGCGTTGACCTAAATCATAGGTGCTGGCCTTCAGGCGCGGCCACAACGCTTCGTTGGCAATCACTAAACCAATCAGCACATCAGAGTGCGCAGCATAGTATTTAGTCGCAGGCTGCACCACTAAATCAACACCATGTTTAAACGCATTCAGTAACAACCCTGTAGCCCAAGCATTATCCAGAATAACCACAGCCTCATGCGCGTGCGCGACGGCGGCAATGGCCGGAATGTCTTGAATTTCAAAGGTATAGGAACCCGGGCTTTCGGTATACACCACCGTAGTGTTGGGGCGCATTAAGGCCGCTATTCCGGCACCGATTAACGGATCATAGTAAGTAGTTTCAACGCCCATTCGTGTTAAAAATTTATCGCAAAACCTGCGCCCCGGGCCATAGCAAGAATCTGTCATCAGCACATGGTCGCCACTTTTAACTACCGCCAATAACGCACCAGCCACCGCCGCTAACCCGCTCGGGTACGTAAGCGCGCGATAGCCGCCTTCTATTTGGGCTACCGCTTCCTCCAGTGCTAATGCCTGTGGCATGTTGAGAATGCCGTACGTTGCCACCTGCTCATCAGCCGCCCAACGCGCTTCAATGTCGTGCAGCTGCGCCATGTTATCAAACAACACCGTAGAGGCACGCTGCATCGGGACATTAACCGTTTGTGGCAACACACCACTTGTGACGCGGCCAAGTTGGATTAACTGGGTATTTGGGTTCATGGATGGTTTCATTGAATTGTTTTAGCCTTTGGTTGTCCCACAACATGACGTCGTGCTTTAATACGTTTACAAAAGTAAACTGCAATATAACGTGCTTTCAACCTTAAAATTCGATCTTTGCTATGTTAAAAAACCGCTCCAAACTTGCCGCATTAGCCGGTACGCCATCGTTACTAAATAAAGTTCAACCACGACCTCCCCACAAATTTGCTTTCAGTCTACTTGCCGGTGTGTGCGGCGTAGCTCTTGCATCATGCACCATTACCATCCAGCCGGGCTTGACCCGAGCAGCGCCAGACGCCGTTAAGCCAGCAGCAAGCGCCACACCAGCAGCCGTCACTGGCGCGATGACGAGTGCTACAGCGCCAGCGGCCCCACGGATCGTCAACACCACTCCGACAACACCGTTTCCCGGAATGCCCGCAGCACCCTGTGGCGGTGCATTTGGCGGCGGCTCAAGCGCTGCGACAAGCGCGCAAATGCTTGGCGCAATGATGGGTGGCGCGGGCGCAGGTACTGCCTTGGCGCTATGCAAGTACAGTGATGTCGTAACCAAAGAAACTATTACCCAGCGCGGCGTGGTGTTACATCACAAAACCAAAGAAAAACACTATTTCGAAATCCCCGAGAAACTTCTTGGAAAAGACTTTCTCTGGTCCGGCGAAATTGCTAAAACTAGTGGTGGCCCTAGCTTTAACGGCCTGCCATTAGGCGATAGCGTGGTGCGCTTTGAACGCGAAGGCAACCGTATTTTTTTACGACGCGTACCGAGCCTCAAACGAGCGACACCAGGCATGCAAGCCGCTGTTGAAGCGATAGATTTAGCGCCCATTATCATGGCATTTCCGATCGAAACAGAAGGCAGCGAACACTCTGTTGACATCCGTCAAAGCGAAAAAGATGCCGAAAAAGCGAAAGCCGATGCTGATGCCAAATTAAAGGGTGAAGCGGAGGCAAAACTGAAGGTGGTGACTAACGCTGCTGCGGAAAACACCAAGTCAACATCAGAAGCAAAAACCGAATCAACTGAAAAGGCTGCTGTTGAAGCAAAACTTACTGATTCCCAACTAGCCGCCAGCGCAGAAGTGGAAATCACGAAAATAGTAACGGCAGCCGCTGAAAGCGAAGCCAAAGATGTACCTAAACCAGACACCAAGGAAGTTGTCGCTAAAGCCGACGATGCTGCCAAACTTCCAGCCACATCCACCAGCAAACCCGCCGTCGCACCGCCGAAAGCTGACCCACCAAAGGTAGGCCAAGAAAAATGGCCTGTTATTGAAGTTTCAAGGCTCCTGCTAAATGCGTCCAGCGATTTGCTCGACGCCCGCACCGTGCGCACTCTGGGCTTGAGTTTTCCCGACCCCACACGCAGCTTAATTAATCAAGTAAAGGTGTTTCCAAAAAACGTAGAAATACGCTCCACCTTCACCTACTTTAGTCTTGCCGGGCAAAATCCGTTTTCATTTGGTTCGGGTTCTACCAAAACTGCTGTGGTGCATTTTAGTTTAGCGGCATTGCCCGAAACACCCATGCGCGGCCGCTTTTATGATTCGCGGGTGGGTTATTTCTCAGAGGGATTTCAAAGCTATAGCGAAGATATTTCAGGCATGAAGCCGCGCGAATACATTACGCGCTTCCGGTTAGAAAAAAAAGAACCTGAAAAAGCGGTGTCAGAACCCATCACGCCCATCACGTTTTATGTCACCAATGAAGTGCCTGAAAAATGGCGCAAAGCTATTAAAGACGGCATTGAAGCATGGCGTGGGCCGTTAGAAAAAGCAGGTTTTAAAAACGCTATTGTGGCACGTGATCAACCCACCAAAACTGAAGACCCAAACTGGGACCCTGAAGATTCCCGCTACAGCGTGATCCGCTGGGTAGCCGAACCAGTTGCAAACGCCATGGGGCCGAGCACGCATGACCCGCGATCGGGTGAAGTGTTATCTGCGCACCTCGTGTTCTGGCACAACATCACCCGCGGCATGGAACAACTCTACTTTATTCAAGCCGGTGCCGCCGACAAACGCACACCAACGTTACCCATCAGCGACGATGTAATGGCCGAAATTCTGCGCGGCGTTGCGACGCACGAAGTTGGTCACGCGCTCGGCCTGCGCCACAACCATCGCGCAGCTACAGCTTATACCGTGGCGCAATTGCGTGACCCTGCCTTCACCAATGCGCGTGGCACGTCCGCCTCAATAATGTCCTACGCCCGGTACAATTCCGTAGCGCAGCCGGGTGACGGCGTGACCCAATTTATGCCGCAACTAGGGCCGTACGATGACTTCGCCATTACGTGGGGCTACAAGCCGCTAGGTGTAAAAACAGCCGAAGATGAAATTCCCTTGCTCGATAAAATGGCCGCAGCCCAGCTTGACAATCCTGAGCTAGCGTTTGGTGGTGAAGATCTAAATTCGATCTTTGATCCGCAAGTACAAATGGAGAATATTGGTCGCGAACGCATCGCCGCCACCAAGTATTCAATCGAATCACTCAAGCGCGCCGCTAGCCGCCTAATCCCAGCAACGACAAGGCTTGGCGAGGATTATCGTGATCTGTCAGCGCTATATCGCACCATCATTAGCCAGCGCGCGATGTACTTAGAATCAGTCATTAAGCAAATAGGCGGCGTGCGCGAAACACGCTATATGGGCGGCCGCGGCAAAGCCACGTTTGAACGCGTCAGCCGCGCAGACCAAATAGCTGCCATTCGCTATCTACTAGATGATGGGCTAGCTACACCAAAATGGCTGCTCGACCCAGAGGTGCTAAACCGGATGCGAGTATTTGAAATATCTGGGGAAGTCATGGGCATTCAAAAAATGCTGCTGGAAGCAATGATGTTCCCGTTGAGCTTCCGGGTGAACGAGGACGCGGAAATTATCAAAGCCGGTAGCAGCTTGCCAGCAGATATGCATTTAAAACTGATGCGCCAAGGATTGTTTAGCGAAACCAATGCCACTTCACCAAAGGTAGACATTTATCGTCGCCAACTACAAAAAACCTTTGTTGAGCAGCTCACTACATTCTCTGGTGAAGTGCAGCGCTTTAAAAGTTTTTCAGCGCTTATCACGTCGCTATACACCGACCTATCCGTTGATCTGCGCCCAACCGCCATGCAAACTATGCGCGACTTAAAGCAAGATTTAAACAACGCCGTTCCCCGCACCACTGATACGCAAACGCGGTTTCATTTCCAGCAAATGGTCCGTGAAATTGAAAAAATTCTGCGTCTGCGCGCGCAGTAATATAGCTAAGTTCTCAGAATGAACCTTGAAGAAATCAACACCGCCGCTCAAACCTTAATGGATGGTAAGTTGCTCGGCCTGCCGACGGAAACCGTCTATGGCCTAGCCGCAGACGCCACCAATGACGCGGCTTTGCATGCTATTTTTGCGCTAAAAGGTCGCCCACAAAACCATCCGCTCATCATCCACTTGCACGACGAAGCTAAGCTAGACGATTGGGCCATCAATATTCCCCAAGCCGCGCGCGCGTTAGCAAAAGCCTTTTGGCCTGGCCCCTTAACCCTAATTTTGCAACGCGCTCCGCACGTGAGCACGGTAGTCACTGGCGGGCAAGACACCGTAGGCCTCCGCTGCCCCGCACACCGACACGCGCAAGCCGTTTTAAAACAGTTTGCAGCCATCGGCGGCAGCGGGGCGGTAGCAGCGCCATCCGCAAACCGTTTCGGCAAATTAAGTCCCACCACAGCCGCCCACGTACAAGAAGAGTTCGCTAGAGCCAACCCGCCATTACAAGTGTTAGACGGCGGTGCATGCGAAGTAGGTATTGAATCAACCATAGTCGATTGTTCCAGACTGACCGAAACCGGCCAACCCGTAATCCTAAGACCAGGTGCTATTTCCGCTACGCAAATAGCCGCAATATTAGGCGGTGTGCATTTGGGCAAAACCAGCGCCAAAACCACCACCCCACGCGTATCCGGTTCCCTAGACTCGCACTACGCACCACAAACCGAAATGGTGTTGGTGCCAAGTGATGTGTTTGATGATTTTGTGGTGGAAAAATTGATGCAGGGTGCGGTGGTGGGCACGTTGAGATTTGTGGATGCGGTTGCGGCTAACGCAGATGAACCCTCGCTAAGCGATAAAGATCTGCGCGTAGCCAAAAACGCCAAAACCTATGCGCATGATCTGTACGCCAACTTACGCAAACTCGATCACGCGCACTGCGATTTGATTGCGGTGGAAACCCCACCGGACGGTGCTGAGTGGGCGGGGGTGAGGGATAGACTGTCCCGCGGGGCGCATCGGGAGTGATTTGGGTTTGAGCTTAACGGCTGGGAACACCCTATTTTAACGTGAAAGAACACGTATAAAAGGCGTAAAAAACCCTGACCTAGCTTGTCATCTCGTCGATGCAATGTGCATGTATTGCTTTTTGGAATTCTCAACTTTGCGCTTCGCGATGATCAAGTTCCAAAAAAATCGCGTTCGCGGTATGCCGCATTTGCTCGTCTAGTGGCGCGGGATAAGAAACATCTAAAGGCCGACGCATAGCTTGAGCGGCACTTCTTTTTGCGCTTTTTTGGGCAAAGTATTGACGATTGCGAGCAGTTCTTGGGCGGCTTTAGTCATGATATTCGTGTAATTCAAATTGAATATGGATGCTTTACCCACGAGCATTCTAAAGTTAGCTTTTAAACGCTCCGAACTATATTTACTGTATAAATATACACTACAATCTTACCGCATTGGTTCTTTCACCCACAACCCCGTATCATCCAATCATAACCGTAAACAAGTTTCCCGCGCCCGCTATCGTGCATGGGCTAAGGCAAACTGGATTCTCATGGACTACATAAAAATTCGCGGTGCGCGTACGCACAATCTTAAAAACATTAACGTTGATTTACCGCGTCATGCACTGGTGGTGGTTACGGGATTATCGGGTTCGGGAAAATCATCTCTGGCCTTTGATACGCTTTATGCTGAAGGACAGCGACGCTATGTAGAATCACTTTCGGCCTACGCCCGACAGTTTTTGCAACTGATGGAAAAGCCTGATGTGGATTTGATTGAGGGCTTGTCGCCGGCGATTTCTATTGAGCAAAAAGCGACATCCCACAACCCGCGTTCTACGGTGGGTACGGTAACTGAGATTCATGATTATTTGCGGTTGTTGTTCGCGCGTGCGGGCACACCTTATTGCCCGGATCATGATTTGCCGTTGGAAGCGCAAACGGTTTCGCAAATGGTGGATACCGTGTTGGCGATGCCTGCAGGGGCGAAAATTATGTTGCTGGCGCCTGCTGTAGTGAATCGCAAAGGCGAGCATCTAGATTTGGTTGAAGAGCTGCGCGCGCAGGGCTTTGTGCGGCTGCGGGTGAATGGCGTGGTGGTAGAAGTAGATGCTTTTCCGAAGCTGGATAAACAGAAAAAACATACCATTGAAGTGGTAGTAGATCGCTTAAAAGTGGCGCCGGATTTAAAGCAACGGCTGGCGGAAAGTTTTGAAACTTGTTTGCGCATCGGCGACGGTAAAGCCATTGTGTTGAACATGGATGCGCCCCCTGCAACTAAGGGTGCAAAAACGTCAGGCGAGCAATTATTTTCGTCTAAATTTGCCTGCCCACTGTGTGATTATTCGTTGGCCGAAATGGAGCCACGCCTATTTTCGTTTAACAATCCTTTGGGTGCGTGCCCGTCATGCGATGGCTTGGGCAATGTTACTTATTTTGATCCGAAGCGGATTGCGGCTTTTCCGCATTTGTCTTTATCAGCAGGCGCGATTAAGGGTTGGGATAGGCGCAATCAGTTTTATTTTTCCATGATTCAGGGCTTGGCCTTGCATTATGGTTTTGACCTTGATACGCCGTTTAATAAACTGCCGGAAGCCGCGCAGAATCTGGTTCTCTACGGTACGGGCGACGAAGAAATTGCCTTCAGATATACCAGCGACCGAGGTAAATCGATATTGCGCGAACACACGTTCGAAGGGGTGGTTAATAATTTTGATCGCCGCTATAAAGAAACAGATTCAATGGCCATTCGCGAAGAATTGGCTAAATACATCAATAGCAAAACCTGTCCCGTGTGCGAAGGTGCGCGTCTAAAGCGCGAGGCGCGACACGTCCGCGTAGGTGATAAAAATATTCATGAAATTTCGGCCATGCCGTTAAAGCAAGTCACGCCATGGTTTGAAAATGTACAGCTTAGCCCGCAAAAAATGGCGATTGCCGATAAAATTTTAAAAGAGATTGTTGCCCGTACTACCTTTTTAAATAATGTGGGACTGGATTATTTATCGCTGGTGCGTTCGGCAGACACCTTGTCCGGCGGTGAAGCACAGCGCATTCGTTTGGCGTCGCAAATTGGCTCCGGTCTAACGGGCGTGATGTATGTGTTGGATGAGCCGTCCATTGGCCTACATCAGCGCGATAACGAGCGCCTACTGGTGACATTGCGCCGCCTCCGCGACTTAGGTAATTCTGTGATTGTGGTGGAACACGATGAAGATGCGATTCGTTCCGCCGATTACGTGGTGGACATGGGACCGGGTGCGGGAACCCACGGCGGCGAAATTGTGGCTGAAGGCACGCCTGCAGAAATTTTGGCGAATCCCAAATCATTAACCGGCCAATATTTGTCCGGTAAACGCGGCATTGCCGTGCCAAAAACGCGTCGTAAAATTGACGGTAAAAAGCGCGTATTGATCAAAGGTGCTAAGGGCAACAACCTGAAGAACGTTGATTTTAGCCTTCCTGTGGGTGCTATGGTGTGCGTGGCGGGCGTTTCGGGTAGTGGCAAATCAACGCTGATCAACGAAACTTTATTTCGAGCAGCTGCTCACCACATTTACGCATCGCAAGAGGAACCCGCGCCGTTTCACAGTATTGAAGGCTTAGATAATTTTGATAAAGTCATTAACGTCGATCAATCACCCATTGGCCGCACACCGCGTTCTAACCCTGCTACTTATACTGGCCTATTCACACCAATTCGCGATCTATTTGCCAGCGTGCCAGAAGCCCGTGCGCGCGGCTACGGGCCGGGCAGGTTTTCGTTTAACGTAAAGGGCGGGCGTTGCGAAGCGTGCCAGGGCGACGGCGTGATAAAAGTTGAAATGCACTTTTTGCCGGACGTTTACGTGCCATGCGATGTGTGTTTTGGCAAACGCTATAACCGTGAAACCTTAGACATCCATTACAAGGGCAAAAATATCCACGAGGTGCTGGATATGACGGTGGAAGTAGCGTACGAATTTTTTAAGCCCGTGCCTGTAATCGCCCGTAAATTGCGCACCTTGCTCGATGTTGGCCTAGGTTATATACGGCTTGGGCAAAGTGCCACCACGTTATCCGGTGGCGAGGCGCAACGGGTTAAATTATCCCTTGAGCTATCTAAACGCGACACGGGACGCACCCTATTTATTTTGGATGAACCGACAACCGGCTTGCATTTTCAGGATATTGAATTGCTGCTTACCGTGCTGCATCGCCTGCGCGATGATGGCAACACGGTGGTGATTATCGAGCACAATTTGGATGTGATAAAAACCGCAGATTGGGTCATTGATTTAGGCCCAGAAGGCGGCGATGGAGGCGGTGAAATTTTAGCTATTGGCACGCCGGAAGATATTGCTGCAAATCCGCTGAGTGTGACAGGCCCTTACCTAGCGCCGTTGTTGGGGATGAAGCCGGTGGCGGGCGGGCGGAAGCTGCAAGTGACGAAGGTTGCGACGACAGACACACAACCCGCTGCGCCGATCGTCGAGAAGGTCGCACCAAAACCTGTCGCAAAAACAGCGGCCACGCCCAAAACCGCAGCAAAAATACCTACCGCCACCGTGAAAGTCGCGGAAAAAAAACCAGCGGCGCAAAAAGCGAAGTAGGTTCAAGGGCGGTAAGAAAGCCGTTTGCATCCAGTATGCAGGGCGATTCAACCGCCGACGTCGAGCGACGCGTTTCAGTCACCGATTCGCTATTCTCACAGCGAGAATGTCGCTTTATTTTATGCGAAATCACTACGGGCGCGCACTTATGAGCAATTGTCAGAAGTTTTCCGTTTTTGACTTTTACTGTCTAGCCCTTAATTACAATCGTGGTTTTACAGCAGCACCTTTTCTGAAATGCTAATTTCGGAACTTTTTTAACCCTCAACTGAAGAAACATCATGAAAAACACACAATTTTTAGCACTAACAGTCGCAGGCGCAATTGCTGCAGTAGCGTCCACTGGCGCGATGGCGCAAGCAAAAGAAGACGGCCAATGGCGTGGTGCATTTGCTGGTAGCTTGGCGTTGGCTTCAGGCAACACCAAATCAACCAATTTATCGCTGAGCGCCGACGGCGTGCGCGCAACGAAAGAAGACAAAATTGCGCTTTATCTAACCAGCCTGTATGGCACCAACGACACCGGTGGCACAACCAACAAAACGGCCAACTTGCTTCGCGCCGGTGGAAAATACGATTGGAATTTGTCTGACCGTTCATACGCCTTTGGCACCCTTGATCTTGAAAACGATAAGATTCAAGGTCTTGATCGCCGCACCGTGATTGGCGCGGGTTTGGGCTACAAAGTGATCAAAGAAAAAGATACTAATTTTGAAGTGATTGGCGGCATTACCAGCAACAGCGAAAAATACAAATTGTCTTCGCGCACCAGCTCTGAATTGCTATTGGGCGAGCAGTCTGACCATAAATTGTCGGAAACTACGACATTTAAACAGCGCTTTGCGATCTATCCAAACCTAAAAGATTCTGGCAAAAACCGCTCGCAGTTTGACGCTTCTTTGGTCACCTCCATCGCCAGCGGCATCAGCATGCAGTTCACACTGTCGCATCGCCAAAACAGCGCTGCACCTGCTGGCACCAAAAAGGGTGACACGCTATTCTTGACGGGTATCAACATTGCACTAGGCGCTAAATAAGCTTCGTTAGCGCGAATAAAATAGGCTGAAGAAGCCCTAAATACAGCACTCTACACGGGGTGCCGTATTTTTTTTGGCAGCGTTTATAGATACCGACATGATCATGCACGGGCTGGCAGCTGATCGGCAACGGTTATTTGGTTATGTAGCCCAATTCGAGCGGCTTTTTACGATGGATGGGCTACGACCCTACCTTGCGCTAAGATATGTCCTTCACTTCTTTCGACGCTCCGCAATGACCCCACGCGACCATTTAATTGCCAGTTTTCAAGCAGCGCTCAGCGCCGCCAATCCCGCCCACGTATTACCTGCTCACCTGCCCGCGCCACCCGCCAAGGGTCGCACGCTGGTCGTGGGCGCGGGCAAGGCTGCAGCCTCGATGGCACGCGCGGTCGACCACGCATGGCCAAAGGATGCGCCCCTCTCGGGTATGGTGATTACCCGCTACGCCCACGGCTACAGTGCCGCTGAATCACCGAAGCGCATCCGTGTGATTGAAGCAGGCCATCCTGTACCGGATGAAAACGGCGAAGCGGCGGCGGCCGACATTTTTACGCAAGCCAGCGCGTTGACAGAAGACGATTTACTGTTGGTGTTAGTTTCTGGCGGCGGCTCTAGTTTGTTATCGCTACCCCAGCCTGGCATTTCGATGGACGACTTAAAAGCTGTCACCCGCAAACTCTTGGCCTGCGGTGCACCAATTACTGAAATGAATATTGTGCGCAAGCACTTATCGCTGATTCAAGGCGGACGCTTGGCCGCTGCCACCAAAGCCACCGTGGTGGGCTTGGTGATTTCTGACGTGACGGGAGACGACCCTGCCGCTATTGCGTCTGGCCCCACTGTTGCCGACCCTTCAACATTTGCACAAGCGTTAGACATCTTAAACCACTACAAAATTATTCCGCCGGTATCTGTTGCCCGCCACTTATCACGCGGCAAACATGGCGAAATTCCGGAAACACCAAAGCCCGGAGATGCCCTATTTGCAAGGGTTTCCAACCATGTTATCGCCACGGCACACATGAGCCTCGTGCGCGCCGCAGCCTACTTTCAACAGCAGGGCATTGCCCCGATGATTTTGGGCGATAGCGTCACCGGCGAAGCCCGCGAAGTGGCAAAAGTGTATGGCGCCCTTGCCCGCCAAATTCAAGCATACCACCACCCCATCAAACCACCGGTCGCGTTAATTTCAGGTGGCGAATGCACCGTAACGCTAGCCGACTTTGACGAGGGTGAAGACCCAAGTGATCCGGCCAACACCAGAAAAGGCGGTCGTTGCTGCGAGTTTTTATTGTCCCTTGCTATTGATTTAGACGGGGCAGAAGGCGTTTATGCGTTGGCCTGCGACACCGATGGCATCGACGGGGTAGAAACCAACGCAGGCGCGTGGTTATCCCCCGATAGTTTAAGCCTAGCCGCGGAAGAGCAAGCCAACCCAACCGTGCTGTTGCGCCGCAACGATAGCTACAGCTTTTTTGCGGCCACAGGCCAATTGATTTTGACGGGGCCAACCCGCACAAACGTGAACGATTATCGGGTGATATTGATTCTTTAAACTAGCTGGATGGCCTATATAAATGGCGACAAAACATTACAGGTGCTTACTAGCTCACCATGCATTAAAGTAGGTGCGCACAAATACGTCAAGTCACAACGACTAGCGTGGTGTCGCTAGAAATGCTTGTAAAATACTCTAAAGGCGAACCAACCCAACCCTGACTTTTTGCGTAGAGTTGTAGGCACAGCGCTGTTAAAGTAATGGCGGCAATAGTGGAATGTGGGTTAAATCCATCGCCAATAAGTCCTAAACTCCTCAAGTGGTCTAATTCTCTATCAACGCGATGCACGTCTGCCAACTTCATTATGCGCATCAATTCACCAGCCTCGACATGGATTGTCTTCGCAGCAATCCAACCAGCAGAAGCCGTGGATACAGTGGTATATAAACACGCATGACGAATCAATTGCACTTGGTTTGAAGTTAACTGCGATAAGATATTGATAAAAATCTGATTGCCTTCATCATTGCCTTCGGCAGTACAAGCTGTTGCAAGCAATCCCGCCCAAAAAGACTGTACCAAATCATCCGTAGCCCATGACCCTTGTTCAAGTGTCGAATAGATAATTTTGGGATGCGCACTGACTGTTTGCGTTTCATTCCGCGCTTCCAATAGTTTTTGCGCCTTGACCGCTACAGCCTCTGCATTTTTTTCACGCTGCCTACTCACTTTGTCCTTTATCAGCAAACCATACTCCTCGGCTGCTGGCATACAGATTTTGCTCAAAAATGCCATCGCGCCAGTAACTGTGCCGCTTACCACGACATTTACAGAATCGGCTAATGGCTTTACGCCAAGAATATCCAAACTTTTATCGCCTTCAGTCATCAACAACCCCTAATGTTTAAACCTACTTCATTTTAAGGCATAAGCGCGTATCAGACTTACTGCCGTTTTTCGCCCAAAAAATGCAGCCCAAGCCTCCTTTCTTGCACTTCGTCGCATCTTGATTGGTTAGTTGGTGGTGTTCACGCACAATGAACTCATCGAAACACAAACACCACATCAAACCCAACGGAGATCATCATGAAAAACATCACTACCAATACAGCAAACACTACTAACGACATCGGCATGATTGCTAGTTTATTTAGTTGCGCAGTTTTAAGCGTGGCAATTGTTGCTAACGCGTTCGCAACGCCAGCCGCTCCGATGCCCGTACAAAAAATGGAAACCATCGTGGTGACCGCAAACCGTTTAGCCACAGTCACTTTAGAGCCAATGGTTATTACTGCCAAGCGCATCCATAACGACAATATGGTGCATGTAACTTTGGCACCGATGGTGATTACTGCTCAGCGTGTAATGGTTTAAGCCTCAACCAAAAGCAATAGAATTTTCAAGCAAACACGGCTTGAAAACACCCTAATATAGGGCATCTACACCTGGCTTTATCGCTGTATACCCGCCTTCATCCGTCGCTACACGGTTTCGTCGCAAAACGGTTGGCCTCCCCACGCTGCGCACCTATGCTCAATATTGTTTCCAAGTTAGCACTGTGGAAATCAACCTAAACCGAGCATTTGTCCATGCAAAAATCATCGCCCATTAGCACGGCTAAACTTTCTATTTGGCTATTTTTAGCAGGCTTTGCGACCTTCGTGTTGCACGAAGCTGCGCATTATTTTGTGGGCCTAGCGCTGGGCTACGACATGACAGCGCGACTAAACGGCGTATCGTCACTTACTCCTGCACCTGCCGCGCATAAGGCGACTATTGACGCCGCAGGCCCGCTAATGACAATTGCGCAGGCGGTGATTGCGTATATTTTGCTCAGGCGACTTCGGTCACAAAACAAACTTGCCGTAGCCTTTGCGTTCTTGTACTTTGCGGCCTTCATGCGTGTGTTGGCTACCGGTGTGAGCGCATTCAATTTGAATGATGAGGCACGGTTAAGTACATTTTTAAATTTGGGCACGTGGACGTTGCCAGTTATCGTTTCCGCAAGTTTAGTGATGCTTGCTTGGCGCGGCAGCCGCCTTTTGGCGCTTACGTGGAAGCAACATCTAGCGTGCTATCTCGCAGCATCCATTACCGTCACTCTGGTGGTGGGACTAGATAGAGTACTATTTTAAAGGGAACAATAGATCGCTGAAGATAGCTGTATTTAGGGCGTTTTCAACGACCCAAAAGCAGAATTAACACGATAGCGTTGCATCCGCGCCTACGGCGCGGCCTGTAGCGCGGCCAGACAAGTCTGTGTTCACACACGAAACTACATCGCCTATCTAACCGTCCCCACCCAAAAAACGCAGCCCACACCTAGTTTTTTGCACTTCGTCGCATGTTGATTGGTAAGTAGGTTGAGTTCGCGCACAATGAACTCATCGAAACACAAACACCACATCAAACCCAACGGAGATCATCATGAAAAATACTACCTCAAACACAACAAACACCAACGATTTCGGCATGATTGCAAGCTTGTTTGGTTGCGCAGTTTTAAGCGTGGCAATTGTTGCAAACGCCTTTGCAACGCCAGCCGCCCCGATGCCTGTACAAAAAATGGAAACAGTCGTAGTCACAGCAAACCGTTTAGCCACAGTCACTTTAGAGCCGATGATTATTACTGCGAAGCGGATACATAACGACAATATGGTGCACGTAACATTGGCACCGATGGTGATTACCGCTCAGCGCGTAACGGTATAAAACGTCTGTGTAATTTTGTAAGCCAGCAGTTAAGTTTCACTCGTTTTACTGCAACCCCGATGCCTGAAGAAGCCCTATTTCCCCGCAAGGGGGCTACCTTCGGGTCGTAGGCTGTTTCCAGCCATCATCCGCAGCAGATTTTGCGTTACGCTAGTAGCGCCGATCGACAGAAAACGCAGCGAGCTGCATCAAGGCAGTACGGTAGGCAGACGCTGGCAAATTAGCCACCGCATCACGCGCTGTTTCTGCCTCGCGTCGTGCACAGGCTCTAGTGTAATCCAGCGCGCCAGTGGCATTTAAGGTAGCGACTACCTGGGCAATATCCACTGTAATTGACGGGTCATTCGCACCTTCGATGGCGTCACGAATAATACTCTGCTGTGCGGCGTTACCGGTGCGCAGGGCGTAAATTAGCGGCAGAGTGGGTTTACCTTCGGCTAAATCATCACCTAAATTTTTGCCAATCTCTGTTGCCTCGCCAGAGTAGTCGAGCACATCATCAATTAGCTGGAATGCCGTGCCCAAATGCATGCCGTATTGGGCAATTTGTTCTAGCTGTACGGCATTGGCATCACCTACCAGCGCGCCCACACGGGCGGCTGCTTCGAACAGCTTTGCGGTTTTGTAGCGTACGACACGCAGATAATTCACTTCATCAATATCGGCGTCGCCAATATTCATCAACTGCAGTACTTCGCCTTCAGAAATGATGTTGGTGGCTTCTGCCAGCACGCGCATGACGTCCATGGAACCCACGCCCACCATCATTTGGAAGGCGCGGGAATATAAAAAATCACCAACTAACACTGATGCGCCATTGCCAAATTCGGCGTTGGCCGTGGCTTTGCCGCGACGTAGATCGGATTCGTCCACTACGTCGTCATGCAGCAAAGTGGCGGTATGGATAAACTCGATTACTGCCGCCAACTCATGCAACTTGGCCGGAACGGCGTTGAACGTCAAGCCGGAAAGCAATACCAGCACTGGGCGTAGCCGCTTGCCGCCAGCGCCAATAATGTAGCCTGAAATTTGATTAATCAACGCAACTTCGGAGCTTAAACGCGCGCGGATGACGTTATCAACCTGCGCCATATCGGCACCAATTACGGCACGCACGGCAGCTAGCGCGTCTTGATTTTTAGGGTTTTGCGGGGCAGTTTCGGGCGAAGTCATAGCGGCGGCGATAAATGCGGGCTAGCGCATTTGTTTTTGCTTAAGTAGATAAAAGAAACCTATTTTATCGCGTTAATGGCGGTGCGGCCTTGCGAAGGCTGAAAACTAGCTTACTTTTACCGAACGGGTTGGCAATTTAATGCGGTTTTGAGCCCAAATCACGTAAAATACGAGGTTAAATTTGAAGCACACTAACCCGCTCTTTAGAAAGCTAAATTATGCATCCCATGCTGAACGTTGCCGTGAAGGCCGCTCGCGCTGCTGGCGCCATTATTAACCGTGCGTCCAACGATATCGACAAGCTTACCGTGACGCGCAAGGGCATGAATGATTACGTGAGCGAAGTAGATCGCGCGGCAGAGGATGCCATTATTTCTACCCTGCTGGGTGCGTATCCTGACCACGGGGTGCTGGCTGAAGAATCGGGCTTGCGTGAGAGTACGTCCGGCACGTCGGATTACCAGTGGATTATTGATCCGCTCGATGGCACCACTAATTTTTTGCATGGCTTTCCGCAATATTGCACGTCTATCGCCTGCGCCGTAAAAGGGGTGCTGATGCATGCGGTAATTTATGATCCAACGCGCAATGATTTATTTATCGCCACACGCGGTAGTGGCGCGTTCTTAAACGAACGCCGCATTCGAGTGTCGAAGGTGTTGTACTTAAAAGACTCGCTTATTGGTACCGGTTTTCCGTATAAAGAATTTGCACATTTTGATGCGTACACCGCAACGTTTAAGGCCGTGACGCAAAACGTTTCTGCGGTGCGTCGCCCGGGTTCTGCAGCGCTTGATTTAGCTTATGTGGCTTGTGGCCGCTACGACGGGTTTTGGGAATCGGGCTTATCGGCTTGGGATATGGCGGCGGGTGCACTGCTGATTAAAGAAGCAGGCGGCTTGATTACAGATTTTCAAGCGGGCGATGATTATTTAAAAAATGGCACCGTGGTGGCGGCAACGCCAAAGGTGTTTCCAGGGTTGCTTAAAATTGTGCAGTCTGGCGGAAAATAGTAACTTCTAATGGCACGCGTTCTAACATCGCCAAACACTGATTTTGCTGGCCATACGCCAATGATGCAGCAGTATTTGCGTTTAAAAGCGGATCATCAAAATACGCTGTTGTTTTATCGCATGGGTGATTTTTACGAGCTATTTTTTGATGATGCGGTGAAGGCGTCAAAGCTGCTTGGCATTACCTTAACGGCCCGCGGTAGCAGCGATGGCGCACCGATAAAAATGGCGGGCGTGCCGTTTCATGCCTTGGATGGCTACTTGGCGAAACTGGTTGCATTGGGCGAAAGCGTGGTGATTTGCGAGCAAGTTGGCGAGGCATCACCTAAAGGTTTGGTCGAGCGCAAGGTGGCGCGCATCATCACCCCGGGTACTTTAACAGACGCCGCGCTGCTGCAACCCGCGCGCGAAGCGATGCTGCTGGCGGTGCAGCCCGCAGCTATCGGGCGCGATGGCCTGGTTGATAAAATTGGTTTGGCTTGGCTGGTGTTAGCTAGCGGGCAATTTTGCGTATGCGAAATTACGGCGCATTTATTAGAAGCCGAATTAGCGCGCTTGCAGCCAGCCGAAGTCCTGTTGGCCGATGATGCGTTTGAATTATTGCGCGGTGCGGATGCTGCCTTGCAACTAGGCGTTGCGCGAGCGAGTGTGCGACATATTGCGTCGTGGCAGTTTGAGTTTGATTCGGCCACGCAACGCCTATGCGAGCAGTTTGGTACGCAAGATTTAGCGGGCTTCGGCTGCGCTAATTTGCCGCTGGGTGTGCGAGCCGCGGGCGCATTACTGGCTTATGCGCGACTGACCCAACAGGCTGCATTGCCCCATATTACGGGGCTTCGCGTAGAACAGCGTGATGGCTTTGTGTTGCTCGATGCGGCCACACGGCGCAATTTAGAAATTACTGAAACCATCAATCGTGAAGCCGCACCCACGCTGCTATCGTGTTTAGACCACACCGTAACAGCCATGGGCGCACGTTTGTTGCGGCACTGGTTGCATCACCCCATTCGCGATCGCAATGTGCTCAATGCACGCTTGAACGCGGTAGCAGCCCTTACGGCTTCAGATACGTCGCAACATCGCTATGCGGCAGTGCAGCGACTGATGGTGAATTTTTCGGATATCGAACGTATCGCCACACGCGTTGGCTTAATGACTGCGAGGCCGCGTGATTTGAGTGCCTTGCGCGAAACCTTGGGCGCCATGCCTTCGGTAATTGCGGCGCTAGCCGAAATGGATGCGCCGCGCATTGATGCGCTACGCGCGCAGCTTGGTCAGTTGGGCCAAGACCACGCGAGTCTGCATGATTTTTTGCAGCGGGCACTGCAAGATGAACCATCTATCAACATCCGTGAAGGCGGGGTAATTCGCGATGGCTTTGATGCGGATTTAGATGAGTGTCGCAGCCTACAAAGTAATGTAGGTGCCTTTTTGCTCGACCTTGAGGCGCGCGAACGGGCGCGTACCGGCATCACCAATTTGCGTGTTGAATACAATAAAGTACACGGCTTTTTCATTGAAGTGACGCAAGGGCAAGTAGATAAAGTGCCAGACGATTATCGTCGTCGCCAAACGTTAAAAAACGCCGAGCGCTACATTACGCCAGAGCTGAAAATCTTTGAAGACAAGGCGCTATCGGCGTCTGAACGGGCCATGGCGCGCGAGAAGTTTTTGTTTGATCAACTATTGCGCACCCTGACACCGCAAGTGGCTAATTTGCAAGCGGTTGCGCGCGCCGCTGCCGAAATTGATGTGCTGGCAACCTTCGCGCATAACGCTATTGAGTTGAGATTAACGGCACCCATATTTTGCGACGAAGATTGCATTTTGATTTCGGAAGGCCGTCATTTGGTGGTGGAATCGCAAGTAGATGCGTTTATTGCCAACGATTGCGCACTATCCCGACAGCGCCAATTGTTGTTAATTACCGGCCCTAATATGGGTGGTAAATCGACGACGATGCGGCAGGTGGCGCTCATTGTGTTGCTCGCACACACTGGTTCTTTTGTGCCGGCAAAATCAGCGCGGATTGGCGTTGTGGACGCGATTTTTACCCGTATCGGTGCGAGCGACGATCTGGCTTCGGGCAGGTCTACCTTCATGGTGGAAATGACGGAAGCCGCCAACATTTTGCATAACGCGACATCACGTTCGCTGGTGTTGATTGATGAAATTGGCCGGGGTACTTCGACCTTCGATGGCTTAGCCCTAGCTTACGCAATCGCTCAACACCTAGCACAAACGGTGCGTTGCTATACGTTATTTGCAACCCACTATTTTGAGCTTACGCGCCTATACACGCAGCTGCCTAACGTGGCCAACGTGCACTTAAGCGCTGTTGAGCATAAAGACCGCATCGTGTTTATGCATAAGCTACAGCCGGGTGCTGCCAGCCAAAGCTATGGACTGCAAGTGGCGCAGTTGGCGGGGGTGCCAAAGCTAGTGGTGCGCGTTGCAAAGCAACATTTGCAAACGTTGGAAAAGAGCCGCAATAGCGATGTCGGCGCTGATTTATTTTCTAGTGAACACGATACTTCAATGGTAACGCGTGCCGAATCAGAGAGACAGGCTAATGCCTTAGCGTTACTGGAAGCAGTTGAGGCATTGCGGCCAGATGATTTAGCGCCGCGTGATGCGTTGGCGTCGCTGTACGCACTCAAGCGATTGTCGGAGGTATAAGTGAAGTATGTGCTGAAACAAGTGGTCGGTTTATGGGTGACGCTTCTGGTGCTGGCGGGTTGCACAACGTCTACGCCGAGCAGTCGTGATTTTAGTATCGCGTTTTTAGGCGATACGCAATACAACCCGCGCGATGATTTGGCGTTTGCGAACATGTTTGCCGCGTTAAATAAAGAGGAGTTTGCGTTCGTATTTCATGTTGGCGACTTTAAATCCGGCAGCGATTCACCTTGTACGGATTCGCTATTTACGGCACGCTTGGCGCAATACCAACAATCCACTAGCCCATTCATTTACATCCCCGGCGACAATGAGTTTATAGATTGCCAACGCAAAAGTAACGCTGTGCAAAACCCTCTGGAACGCATCGCAAAACTACGCTCTTTGTTTTATTCGAGCGATGAGTCGCTTGGCAAACGCCGCATTGCGGTCGCACGACAAAGCGACCTTGTTGTGGCGGCCGGAGATCCGCAGAGGTTCTACCCAGAAAATATGCGCTGGCAACGTGAAGGTGTGGTTTTCTTCACCGTGAACGTCCAAGGAAGTAATGATGGCGTCGGCTTTAATTCCGCAATGGACGCTGAGCAGCGCCAACGTGAAGCCGCAAATATTGCGTGGATGCAGGCTGCATTTGCAGTTGCACAAGCCGAAAACGCAGTAGGTGTGGTGATGTTTTCGCATGCCAATCCAGGCTTTGAAGAGTCATCGGCAAAAGTAGCAGCAAGTGCCTATCCACCGTTTTTACGCGCGTTTGAATCAGCTGCGCAGGCATGGCAAAAGCCAGTTTTGTTTGCACACGGCGACACTCACCAATATCGGCTTGCGCCCTATCGAAGCCCAATTGACCGCAAACTCATCAAGAACGTAACCCGCGTTGAAGCCCCTGGCAGCCCAGTTACAAATTGGGTCAGAGTCACCGTCAGGCCAGATAATGCTGCTGCACCGTTTGAAGTGATGTTGGGCGGCATGGGGTTTTGAGCGGCGCGTTAGCATTGATTTGGCAGCTGCATCCACAAACAAAAATGCCTGAAGACGCCCTATTATCGGGGGTTTTCAGGCATCTGTTTTGCCTACTAGCGCGGCGTTGCGCATCGACTATACGACTAGTGCATCACGCCATGCGCATCGTGCGCGTGACCGTGAATTAACTCGTCTTTGGTCGCTTCACGCACGGCCATTACCGTACACTTAAATAACAAACGTTCGCCCGCAAGCTCATGATTACCGTCCACCACCACTTTGCCATCGGCAATATCGGTGACGGTGTACATAAGATATTCTTCGTCTTCCGCATCCGGTGGTGCGCCTTCAAATTGCATGCCGATTTTTACATCTTTTGGAAACGCACTCTGCGGTTCAATTTTGATGAGCTCAGCGTCATATTCGCCAAAGGCATCATTCGGGTCAAGCGTAATGCTATATAGCTCACCGGCTTCTTTGCCGTTTAAGCCTTCTTCCACTTTTGGAAATATTCCGCCGTAGCCGCCGTGGAGGTAAGAAAGCACTACGTCAGCGCCGTCTATGGCAGAACCATCAGCCATAAATATTTCATAACGGACTGTAACAACGGTGTCTTGCGCAATATTCATTTTTACTCCAACAGATTGGACAGATTAAGTTTAGCCGTGCATTTTGTGACGATATCTTAGCGCGTTCGCCAACGGATTGGAACGGCTAGCGCACACTTTTCTAGATTATGATTACTCGCCTGCAGATCCAATTGCACGGTATCGGACCCACTTGTGCGTCCGGTGTATGAGCGCAACTGCTGTGTTACTACCGCCAGCATTTCGTTTTCACAAAAACAAAGCCCCTCGCCAGTAATCTGGGAGGGGCTCGTTTATAAGGGTCTTGGCGATGACCTACTTTCGCACGGGAGATCCGCACTATCATCGGCGCTACGTCGTTTCACGGTCCTGTTCGGGATGGGAAGGGGTGGGGCCAACGCGCTATGATCGCCAAGAATTCGGTGGTAAGG
>JANNXI010000096.1:0-4890 GCA_031409495.1 Betaproteobacteria bacterium | reverse complement strand
AATTTTGGGCAAGTCGTGACCAACAACACGGCTGCGGCACAAACAATTACAGTGACCAACAATAAAACGTCCGCCGTCACCTTGAGCGGCTTTGTAGCGCCACCACAGTTTGCGATGACGCCATCCACTCCAGCATGCGCAACCAGCATCGCCGCGCAAAGCAGTTGTACTTACAGCTTTACTTTTAGCCCAGTCGCTGCGGGCATTATCACAGCCAGTCCGCAATTTAGTACTAATGCTGGCGTGGCCATCGTGTTCAACTTGCGAGGCGAAAGTACTGTGGCACCAGCACCGGTGTTTACGACCTTGTCGACCATGGTAAGTTTTAGCAGTCAACCAATTGGTTCCCCGGTCGTGCCGCAACTCATCACCATTACCAATAGCGGCAATTTGCCCTTGGCATTGTTAGCGCTTAGCTTTAGTAACGCACAATTTACCTTAGCACCACCAACGCCGGGAGCACAAGCTGCCTTGCCAACCCAAGTGCGTAACATGGCATCTCGCGCTGCAGCTTCCGCAAGAGCTAGAACCACAGCACCGAATGTGGCGATCACCGTTGACCCAGCTTGCGTAATCTCGCCCACCGCAACAGCTACCCTTGCCCCCAATAGTAGCTGCACCATAGCGGTAATCTTTACGCCTACGGGGATAGGTTCGGTATCAGGCGCATTAACGATTACCCATAATGGTGTTGCCCCACCCGCTACCAGCGGCACGGCGACAATCGCACTATCTGGTTTTGGCACAGCAGCACTGGTACCGCAAATTCAAATTACGCCAACAAACCCAAGCCAAATTAACTTTGGGTCGCAGATTATTAACACCACAACCACACCTGCACAGACGGTGACGGTGCGTAATGAAGGTACCGCACCACTGAATATTCTTGCGTTGAGCTTACCGAATAGCCAGTTTAGCCGTCCAGCCGGTGCTGCAGGTGGGTCGTGCGTTGCAGCAGCCGCGTCGGCAAATTCTGGCTTGGCGCCGAATACCAGCTGCACGATCAATTTAGTATTCACGCCCACGTCGGTAAGTGCTGCGGCCAATGATGTGATTGGCCAACTAAGCATTACGCACGATGCTGTGCCTGCGCCAACCACCACCACGGCACCTACAACACCGGTCACAGCCTCGGTGCAATTAATCGGTACGGGTATTGCCGCACCGGCGCCGAGCATTGTTGTCACGCCATTGAGCTTAGCCTTTGGCGAGCAAGTCATCAGCACCATCAGTGCGGCTAAAACAGTGACAGTCACAAACACGGGCACAGCACCTCTGACCATTAGCGCCATCGCAGTGACTGGCGGAAACAACGCGCGACCAACGGGCACGCTTGGCGGTACTTGCAGCACAACAGCCCCACTTGCGCCTCTGCAGACTTGTACCATCACGCTCACTTTTAGCCCAAGTAGCGTTGGTGATAAGACCGGTACGCTCGGTATTGTGAGCAATGCGAGCAATCTTGGCGCGGGTGCCAATGGCACGGTTACCGTGGAATTGACAGGTAGCGGTATTGCAGTACCAAAAGCGGGCCTTAGCTTGTCGCCCCGCAATCTAGCCTTTGGTGCGCAGACGGTCGGTTTGACCTCGGCAGTACAAACTATCCAAGTGATGAATTCTGGCAGCGCCAAGCTGAACATTACCGGCATTGTAAGTGGTGGTGATTATGGCTTTAGTAGCAATTGCCCGCTCACGCCCGACTTTTTAGTGCCAACCGCAACCTGCACAATTAGTGTGAATTTTAGTCCGTTGAGCAGCGGTGCACGCGATGGTCTAATCACCATTAATAGCAACGCGGAGTTAGATAACGCTACCGCAAATCGCGTTGTTTTAAGTGGAACCGGTTCCCCTGTGCCCGTCCCTGAGTTAAGTTTGAGTATGGCTAGCCTGCAGTTTGGTAACCAAACCGTAGGCAGCCAAGGTGAGCCACAAGCCGTCGTGCTGCGCAATATCGGGCTTGCGAATTTATTATTCTTAGGTTCTAGCTTAAGTGTGAATGCGAGCGGCACCGTTGATTTTGTGGAAAACCGGTCCCTGATTACGTTACAAGGGAGCGGCACGCCACCCTGCGGCACCAGCTTGGCACCGGGTGCAGGTTGCTTCTATGGATTTAGCTTCTTGCCCCAGTCCGAAGGCGTAAAAGTGGCTAGTTTTAGCATCAACACCAATTTAACGACTGGACCAACCGTCATTAGCTTAAGCGGTACAGCCACGCCGCGACCACGTCCTGCCATCAGTATTACGCCAGCAACACTTAATTTGGGTGATCAGACTGTAGGAGCATTAGGCAACACGCGTATAGTGACCATTTCCAACACCGGAGATGCACCGCTTACGGTGTCGTCAATGTCGATTGATGGTGCAAATTTAAGCGAATTTTCGCTACCACTCACGTCGAACCCAGCTGTACCGCTTGGCGCGAATGTGCCGTGTGGAAACATCACGGGTAACAGCACTATTGCGCGCGGTGCGAGCTGTATTTTCTACGTGGCGTTCAATCCAATTGGCGAGGGCACTAAAACCGCGCGAATTAGCGTATTGAGCGATGCTGCAAATGCGGCGTCGGTAAATAGTGTTGATCTCGTCGGCAACGGCACGCCCGTACCTGTGCCGCGGGCACGCTTAAGCAGTACCGCGCTAGGCTTTGGCAACACCTTGTTTGTTAGTACCGCACAGGCACAAACCATCACCCTAACGAGCGTGGGTACGGCACCGTTAGAGGTATTAAGTATTAGTGCGGACGGTGATTTTGCGCAAACCAATAACTGTCCATCAAGCTTACTAATAAATGCCAGTTGCAGTATTAGTGTGAGCTTCTCGCCGCGTGGTTTGGGTGCGCGCAGCGGCACAGTGCTGGTTACGACGAACGCGCTAGTGCCACTTAATCCAGTCACGCTCAGCGGCACCGCCTGCCGCTGGTTTAGTTTGCCCGGATCAAGGATTGTTTCTACGCTTTGTGCGCCCTGATGGTCTGACGCGTTTTTGCTGGTCGCCGCTAGGCCATTTAACAACTAAAATTCCTTGAAGATGCCCTAAGTACGGGCTTCTTCAAGGAATTTACACGTTTAATTTAGCGTTTGATTGTTGCGAAATCATCGCGCCTATCGCGCAATAACTCTACTTGGCTATATTTCCGCGCTACGGGGAACAGCTGTTTTTGATTGCCGCTGATTGTTTTGCCGCCGCTAAAATCTTGACTACTCAGCACGTCCCACGTTTTACCGTCAAAGCCAATGAGTTGGTACTTTCCAGCGGGGATATTGGGCGCTTGCCAGAGTTGCTCGTTGCTGAATTTATCATCTAACCCTGATGTAGGTGGCGCCTGAAAAAGCACAATTGGTGCGGGTCTCCAGCCTGGTGGGAAGCGCGGGGTGGTGGCTGGGCTGGCAGCGTAAAACGTTTTTAACTGGTCTGAAAATAGTTCAGTTACCGCGCGGCTAAACCACAACACATGGCCGCCGTTGCCTAAAGTGCGGGTGAGCTCGATAGAGCGTTTTAGCTGGTCCCAGCTTGAGTCATCAATGCCGTCTCCCGTTAAACGAATGCCTGCCAACATATCGGTTTTGCGATTGGTGCCGTGCTTTTTATCATGGCCGTCTACGTGTGCCACTTGCTCGCGCCAGGTTTTATCAAAAGCGTCATAAGTAAAGCGATATGCCTGCGGAATAAATTCATCCCAACGCGGTGTTTGCGCCTGTGCTGCCACAGTGCGCACCGGTGCACCCGTTAGGCGATCACTGGCTCGCCAACCGCTCCACGCTGGCCAATTGAGTAAATAATAGTCATATGACCACGGGTACACCGCTGGGCTTAAACTCACCAATAAGCCCGGCTTGCGGGCACGAATTTCTTGGGTAAACCACTTCGAATACTCATTGACTTTCGCTGATCGCCACGCCATGAAAGCAGGGTCTTTATGGTCGTCGGGTGGTTGTTTGCCGTTGTGTTCGGCGGCATAAATTTTGCGGGTGGTGTCGTCATAGCCCATGGTGACGTAGGGCCAGACAATACGGTCATCAATTTGAATGCCGTCGATGTCGTATTTGTCGATCGCTTCAAGTACCAAATCAAGCAGAAATACCCGTGCTTCAGGGTGCAATGGGTTCATCCACACAAAACCGTTTGGGGCAATCTCGCTGCCCTTAATATCGCGACTCAGCCACTCGGGCTTTTGCTTCCACAGATCGTTCATGGTGGTTTTATGTGCGGCCATAAAGCCGTATTCAAACCAAGCAATGTAGTGAAGGCCGTTGCGATGGGCGGCGGTTGCGGTTTCTTGTAGTAAGTCACGCGGCGGTGATTTGCTTACCGCATCGCTTGGGTCTTGTAGCGCTTGCATTGGCCGACGTTCAACCCCGATAGTCCGTTTCAAAACTTGTGACGGATATTGGGTGTAGCCGTTTTTCCACACCTCAACGTACACCGTGTTGAGCCCTATATCGGCTAACTTTTTCATCGTAGCTGAGGTGTTGGCTGGTGTTGAAATTGCGGTGTTAGCCGTGGTGGTAACCCATGTACCGCGTACCTCTTTTACCACTTTTGACTGACTGGCGATGCCCGTATTTAGGACTTCTCCAGCCATTAGTGCAGGTGAAATTGAGCATACTAGAGCACTTGAGACACCTAAAACGCTTAAAACGATATGGCGTTTTTTCATTTTGGTAGCTGCTTTGCAAGCACTTCGTCTACTCGATTTTTATCCATGTCTACAACCTCAAAGCGCCAGCCAGCGCATTCGAAAGAATCGGCTTTTCGAGGTATGCGCCCCATCTGAAACAACATAAAGCCGCCAACGGTTTGGAAGTTGCCAGGCTCGTCATCTGGTAGCGATGGAATGCCCAGCTTTTGCTTCATTTCGTCCACCGGCAGCAGGCCATCGACTAACCACGA
>JANNXI010000095.1:0-10321 GCA_031409495.1 Betaproteobacteria bacterium | reverse complement strand
TGCCGACTTAAACCAAATTCCAGCGCCGCTAATTAAGCGCGTTGAAGTACTAACTGGTGGCGCCGGTGCCGTTTACGGTTCTGACGCAGTGGCTGGTGTGGTTAACTTCATCATGAACGATCGGTTTGAAGGCGTTCAGCTCGACATGAACCAAAGCTTTTTCCAGCATGGTCAACAAGGTTCCCAAGGTGTTGCAAGCATTGTTGCTGGTCGTTCGGCTACTAACCCGAAAGAATTTGCGGTTCCAGGCGACAAGAGCTCTGATGGCCAAATTTATGACATGAGCTTGCTTATGGGTTCTAACTTTGCTAACGGCAAAGGTAACGCCACTGCGTATTTTGGTTACAAAAAAGAAAAAGCACTACTACAATCTGAGCGTGATTTTTCAGCATGTAGCTTAGGCGCTGGCGCAGCAGGCTTTGCTTGCGGCGGTTCCGGCACCAACGCGACAGGTCGTTTCACCGATCTTACGTCTGGTCGCGTGTTTACGACTGATTCCACTGGCACCTTCCGTCCGTTTGCTAACGCAACAGACCAATACAACTTCGGTCCACTCAACTTCTTCCAGCGTCCTTCCGAGCGTTACAATGCCAACATGTCAGTAAATTATGACGTGTTTGACAACGCTAAGCTTTACACTGAGTTCTCGTTCACCGATTACAACAGTATTGCCCAGATCGCCCCCGGTGGCGCATTCGGTACCGTTACCACTGTTTTTGGCGATAATCCTCTGCTGTCCGCTCAGCAAAAAACAACGCTTGGCCTAACCACACCGACCAGCTCAAACGACATTGTTATCCAGCGTCGTAACGTTGAAGGCGGCGGACGTCAATCACAGTTTAGCAACACTTCGTTCCGTACCGTTGCCGGCGTAAAAGGCGACATCGGTAATTGGTCATACGACGCGTTTATGCAAACATCACGCGTTATTTACTCACAAAACGAAGCGAATTACTTCTCGTCCACACGCCTACAGCGCGCGGTCGACGTTGTAAACGTCGGTGGCGTAGCAACTTGCCGGTCTGTACAAAACGGCACTGACACAGCTTGCGTACCGTACAACGTATACAAAGTCGGTGGCATCACACCAGATCAGCTAAACTATTTGCAGATTCCTGGCTTGCGGCAGGGTAGCACTGGTCAAACGATTCAAGGCGTTTCGTTGGCATCTGATCTTGGTAACTACGGCTGGAAAATGCCTTCCGCTAAAAGCGGTGTAGGTGTCGCGTTCGGTCTCGAGCGTCGCACAGAAAAGCTAAATCTCACCACTGACGGCGCGACTCAAGCTGGTGATTTGTCCGGTTCGGGCGGCCCAACACCTGGCTTGAGCGGTAAATTTACCGTACAAGATATTTTCGGCGAATTGCGTATTCCGCTGGTTGAAGGCGCACCGATGGCTAAAAACATCAGCGTAACTGCAACTGTACGCAATTCCGACTACTCTACCGGCAAAAAAACCAACACCTTTGGTTTAGGCGCTGAATGGGCACCGAACGATATGGGTAAGGTACGTACCAGCTATCAAGAAGCAGTTCGTGCAGCTAACTTGATCGAATTGTTTACCGTACAGGGCCTAAACCTTTACGACAACGATGCTGATCCTTGCGCAGGTGCTACACCGGCTGCAACGTTGGTTGCTTGCCAACGCACCGGCGTAACCGCTGCGCAATACGGCCGAATTCAGGATAGCCCAGCTGGTCAGTACAACTACATTTCTGGCGGCAACCCTAACCTGTCCCCTGAAAAAGCCAAGTCACTTACATTCGGTTTAGTATTTACACCAATGCGTAATCTTAGCGCTACCATTGACTTCTTTGATATCAAAGTGGACAACACGATCGGTATCGTAAACCCAGTGACAACGCTAAACGCCTGTTTAGCTGGCGACGCTTCTTTCTGTAGTCAAGTTTCACGCGATCGCCTAGGTACCCTATGGTTGTTGCCTGAATCCCGCATCATCGGCACGAACCAGAACATTGGCAGCACTAAAACTTCAGGCTTCGACTTTGGTGCAAACTACACGCACAAACTACCAGCGTACGGTTCGTTGAACGCTAGCGTAGAAGCTACTTGGTTGAAGAAGCTTGAAACTGAAGAAATCAAGGGTCGTGGTAGCTATGATTGCGTTGGCTTATACGGCAATAATTGCGGTATACCTAACCCAGAATGGCGCGCTAAATCCCGTCTAACATGGAACACACCATGGGATATGGATTTTGCGATGACATGGCGTCACATGGGTGAAGTAAAGCAAGACACTACCAGCAGCAACCCATTGTTGGCAGGCACTGCATTGGATGTTCAAAAGACTCTATCGGCTCGTGATTACATCGATTTCTCAGGCAGCTATACCTTCATGAAGAACTTCACTATTCGTGCTGGTATCAACAACCTGTTTGACAAAGATCCTCCAATCACCGCTATCTCGGGTCCTAGCATCTTCGGTAACGGCAATACCTTCCCACAAGTGTATGACGCGTTGGGTCGTAAGTTCTTCGCAACCTTCACAGCAAAGTTCTAATATTGCAGTGATGGTGTAAGTAGTTGAAAGCAAAAACGGCGAACTTCGGTTCGCCGTTTTTTATTTTGGGTTGCCCACTTACAACGCAAACCCGCCCGCCTCTCCTACAAACGCGTTCAAACCCGCGTTCATCGCGGTGATCATATTGCGTTCAGCCTCAGATAAATGCGGGTGCCAAATATCAAAAATCAGCACCACCCGTAATTTATCGCTCAAATTCCACGCTTCATGCTCGATAGTATCGTCAAAGACCCAAGCCTTGCCCGGAATCCATTTACGGGTGATGTTGCCCACTCTAAATCCACAGTTTTCAGGAATAATCAGCGGCAGGTGCGTAACCAAACGCACATTAGACACACCAACATGCGGCGGTATGCGTGTTTGTGGCTTTAAGAGCGAGAACATAGCACTTGGAGTGCGGCCGGCTTGTTTGGGCTTAGGAACGTTGTTTAACTGGGCCATAGTAAACGGACATTGTTTCGTATTGTCTTCCACTTCCTCGCCATCCCTCAACAAGTGAAACGCACTCCAGCTCAGCGAATGATTCAACTCCCGCCACTGATTCAGCGGCATATCTGCGCCATAAGTGATGTAAGGCACAAAACCTGTTTGCTTTTCTAACAGCGCTAAAAACTCAGCACGAATAGCGTCGGTTGCGGCTTCGATAGGGTCAAGCCATGCAAATTGGGTACGCTCAAAAAACTCAATCGGTGCTAAATTTGGGTAGTGAAACAACTCTGACCGCGAATCATAACGCCGCGCCCGCCCCACCATAATGTCAACGGCAGTGCCAAAACGTTGCAAGTTCTCGCCTTGATGCGCATCAAAGTGTGGGCGTAAATATTGATCCATAAATAAGCCAAAGTCACGGTCATAGGCGGTTTTATAGTTAATTGCATATTGCACCGCCGCGTGCAAATTAGGGTGCAATTGCGCCAACGGCGGGGCTACGGTGGCCACGGCCGCAAAAGCTGCTGACGCCCTATGCCGATCGCCACGCCGTTCAAGCAAAGTGGCGCGCATGAGCAAAGCGAGCAAATCCATCGGATCTGCGCTAAGCGCGGCTTTGATAGCCGCTTCTTCACCGTCCTCGTTTTTGCTGGCTTTGTGAACCAACGCCACATTCACATGCGCTTGCGGATTAGCGCTATCAAGCGCTGCGACCCGCGTAAAAGCCTGCAGCGCGCCTGCGAAGTCACCCTGACGCAACGAAAATCCGCCAATTTGATTGAGCGTGTCCAGGTGGTTAGGGTCAAGCGCCAAAATGCGCTGCCACGCACGCATGGCGTCATTGCGGTTACCCGCTTGCAGTGCACGCGCAGCCTGCGCCGCAAGGGTGGTGATTTCCTGACTCATAAGCGCCACGTGCCCGTGTAGATAGGAAAATTCGCGTTAACAGTGGTTGGAACGTGCATGGAAACCTTTAGGATAAACCCATAAGCCTACAAGATAAAGCCCATGCTGCGCAAAAAAAGCAGCCTGCAACAAAATGATATAACCACTAGTCAATTCCATCCGCGCATAGAAGGTTTTACGACACCAGCAAATCAGATTCAGCACGATACTGTGACCATATTTACTTGCAAACGAGACCTGAAAACGCCCTAAGACAAGGTGGTTCCAGCTATTTTAAGCGCCACCCCACTTTAAAGAAAAATCAGTGTAGATACCCTATTTTAGGGCATCTTCAGCCCATATTTAGCTTTTCCCGGAATCGCGACAGCGCTTGATATCAACCGTAACACACAGACTAGATACTGTTGCAGATTGGCAACATTGGTAAGATGCACACAGCCTTAAAATGGCCTGACGATAGTCACAAAGCCGTCACGGGGTTATGCTTCACGCTTCAGGGTTTTAGTCGCGATTTTGCGACAAAATACCGAAAAAATTGTCCGAAATGGTCATTTCCAGCTTGCAGTTTGCAGTTTGGGCTTGTTGCAAAGTCTATCTATCATTCAAGGAGTTGCTATGAATTTAAAGTTAAAGCTCGTTTCAGTCGCCGTAACCGGCGCACTCGCGGCATCAATGGCCGGTGGCGCGTATGCGCAAGCCGCAGCAGCACCAGCACCAGCTGCCACAGCAGTAAAGACTGAAAAAGTTGAGCAAGTTGTTGTAACGGGTACGCGGATTAAATCACCTGGTGTGGTTTCCAACAGCCCAATTAACTCCGTTGGCGTAGAAGAAATTAACTCTGCGCAGCCCGTTGCTGTTGAAGAGCTTGTTAAAACATTGCCAGCTGCGGTACCCGCAATTGGTGCAGGCACTAACAACGGATCAGGCGGTGGCGCGACGATTGACTTACGTGGTTTTGGCTCTAACCGTGCATTGGTGCTAGTAGACGGTCGCCGTTTTGTACCGTTTAACTTGAATGGTTCAGTAGACACCAACGCGATTCCGCTCGCATTACTACAGCGTATTGATCTTGTAACCGGCGGCGCATCGGCTGTGTACGGCGCTGATGCCGTAACAGGTGTTGCAAACTTTATTTTGAAAAAGAACTTCCGGGGCGTTGATCTATCCACCTCCTATGGTTTTTCTGGTGAAAACGATACCAAGCGTAACCGCACGGATTTAACCGTCGGTGCTGGTAGCGATGACGGTCGTAGCAATGTGTCGCTTTCTATCGGTCAAACCAAAACACAAGCGCTACGCCAAGATGGTCGTTCAATTGGTAAAGCCTCGCTTTCTTCAGTTAACGGTGCGGAACAAGGCTCAGGTACCACAACGCCGTCAGCCTTCGGCATCAGTGCTGCAGCTGGCATTACACCAAACCCACTAGCCGGTACGCAGCAAATTGATACGGCTACAGGCCGCTTGGTGCCTTTTTTCAACACCTTCAACTTTAATCCGCAAAACTACTTCGTCACACCGCTTGACCGCAGACAGATTTCGGCTTTGGGCAATCATGTCGTCAACAATTATGCCGAAGTGTATGCACAAATGTTCTACACCCGTAGCGATGTGCGTCAGCAGCTAGCATCATCTGGCACCTTCAATAACGTGTTCCAAGTGCCAATTGGTAACGCTTATATTCCAGAACCAGCGCGTCAGCAAATTTGCGCCGCACGTGGCATCACCGCTGCAAACTGCGTATTGGGCAATCTCACCGAAGTACCAATGGTCATAGGGCGCCGCCTCACTGAACTTGGCCCGCGTTTAGGTGATTTCCAAAATAAATCGATGCAGATGACAGCTGGTGTACGCGGCGACATCGCAATGGGCTGGACTTACGATGCGTACTTTACGCACGGCGAATCTGACCAAACCCGTATTTTAGGCAATTGGGGATCATTATCCAAAGTACAGCAGGCATTGCGCGCAGTGAGCACCACGGCTTGTGCCAACACAGCAAACGGCTGCGTACCGCTTAACGTGTTTGGCGCAGAAGGCTCCATTACACCGGCTCAAGTAAACTTCATCAACCTAAGCTCGGTTCAATTGCAAAGCGTGGAGCAACGCGTCGCGTCTGTTTCCGCATCTGGCGACTTTGGCGACAAGTTCAAGAGCCCCTACGCTGCCTCACCAATTAGCGCGGCGTTCACATACGAGCAACGTACCTTAACGGCAGGCAATTTGTCTGATAGCGCCTCGCAAATTCAAGGCGAAGTATTGGGCACAGGCGCACCGCTACCAGACCGCTCAGGCAGCTTTAAACTAAAAGAGTTTGCGATTGAAGCGTCTATTCCCTTGCTTCAAGACTTGCCATTTGCTCGCTCTTTATCGTTAGAAGCTGGCTATCGTAATTCTGATTTCTCCACTACGTCGTCCACTAAATACAACACCTATAAGCTTGGCGGTGAATGGGAAGTTGTAAACGGTTTCCGCTTCCGCGCGATGAACCAACAAGCAACCCGTGCACCAAACATTAACGAGCTATTCCAGCCGTTAGTCACTGGTTTGTCTAACTTAGCGATTGACCCTTGCCAAGGCACTCGCGTGAATGCGGCTGATGCCAACACGCCTGGTACCTTATCGAATCTTTGCCGTCTAACTGGCGTGCCAGTGGGTCAGCTAGGTTCATTGCCCGCACCGTCAGCCGGTCAAATTAATAACTTGACTGGTGGCAATTTAGGTTTAGCGCCGGAAGAAGCAAAAACGCAAACCATTGGTTTTGTGTGGACGCCACAAAACTTCCGTGGTTTAAGCGCCAGCTTGGACTTCTACAAAATCGACTTGGACAAGGCGATTTCTTCGCCTTCCACCACCGACATTTTGAATGGTTGCTACACCACAGCGGCTAACCCGGGTCTGACGCTTAATGCGGCCTGCCAAAACGTATTCCGTGGCTCATTCGGTACGTTTAACGGTGCGGACTCCAAAGGCGTATTTACCGCACAATCCAACCTAGGCAAAGTAGCCACTTCAGGTTACGACTTAAACGTAAACTACGGTTTTGCCATGAAAGACCTAGGTTTTGACGCCAAGTTGGGTAAAGTGGATCTCGGTTTGGCAGCTAACTTTGTAAAAACTTACAAAGTACAAGTTACGCCAACCTCAGTTGACCGCGATTGCTTAGGCTTTTATAGCGTTGCATGCCAAACCAACTTGGGCTTATCCCCAAAAACCAAGTTTAGCCAGCGCGGTACATGGATGGTCGGCGACTTCACAGTGGGCTACAACTGGCGCTATCAGGCGGAAGTTAAAGTTGAACCAGGCTCAGGAACTTGGTTCGAGCCTTTTTCAAAGGTTGAAGCCTACAGCTACATTGATGCCAGCTTTGCGTGGGCGGCCACAAAGAACCTGCGTGTTAACCTGAGCGTTACCAACTTGTTCGATAAAGACCCACCAAACGTTGGCAACACGATTGGCACAACCGGAACTGTTAGCGGTAACACCTTCCCGCAAAGCTACGACGTTGTAGGTCGTTACTTCAGCCTAGGCGCATCACTAAAGTTCTAATACTGCGCACCGAATATTCGGCGTAAGGTAGAAATGATGTAACCAAAACGGCGAACTTAGGTTCGCCGTTTTTAATTGCAGATTACGCTACGCGCGAACGGGCAAGGGCGAATAGGTACCCTCGAACTCCCGCTGCCGCATTCATCAGTATCACACCGACCTTTGGGCGGGTTTACAAATGCGTGAGAAAGCGAATACACTAGGTTCTATAGTTTTTTTAAAGGAATAATCATGTTCAAAACCGTGACTACTACCGTTTTATTATTGGCACTTTCAGGATGCGCGAATTTACCTCAACCTGTTGCGGGCAGCCAGTCGCAAGGCTCACACGCTTCGGTGACGTGCGATATGACGGCGACTAAGATCAAGCCAAAAAATTGTCTACCGCCACAATCCAGCATGACGAAAGAAGACGCGTTGGCAATGGAGCAGCGTGCTCAGCAGGTACAAGTTGATCTTTTGAAGCGCTAGATACGTAATCCTAGGGCGCTTTTGCATCAATGCCCTAACAATCGTGTGCAAGACTCCAGCTTGAATTATACAATCAACCCGCTGGAGAACCTTTTTGAGCCCGTTTAACCGCAACTTTGCGTGCAACTTAAAAAACACCACGAGGCATTTAGCGCCGCGTCTAGCGCTTACGCCGTTCCTAGCACTCGCGTTGTACACCATTAATGGGCTTCACTAGGACTTTTAAGGCGTTTTTTAGCTATTCTTAGGCTTAGGCGGCAGCCGCACCTCTACGCACGCGCCTACACCACCAGCGGGGGCTATCAGCCGCACATGTCCGCCATGGCGTTCGGCAGCTGCTTTTACAATCGCCAATCCTAAGCCGCTGCCGCTACTTTGGTCCGCGCGGCTGCCGCGTTGAAACCGCGTAAATGCGCGGGCACTATCAATTTGCGTAAACCCAGCACCCGTATTGCTCACACTTACCGTCGCCCAGCGGGTGTTGGGGCCGTCACCGTCCACTTGGTATTGCTCCACATAGCCGGTACGCACCACAATTGCTGCACCCTCGCCAGCATAGCGAATGGCGTTGTCGACCAAATTCTCAATAATTAATTGCACATCTTCTGGTGCCGCCAACGCTTCGCACTTGCCACCTGCAGATTCATCCTGTTCCAGCGCTAATTCTTGCTTGGCGCGGATGGCACGAAGTGCATGGGTAGAACAACACTCGGTGGCTATTGCGCCAAGATCAACATAACTAGCGCTACTGGCCTGTCCGTCCAAACGCGCCAAATTTAGCAGGCGCGACACCAACGTTGCCGTTCTGGCAACACCCGCTTGCAGCTTTTCCCCTTCGGCCTGACGCACCACCGGATCCTCGGTTTGCGCCACACTGTGCGCCTGCGCGCTGACTACTGCCAACGGCGTGCGCAGCTCGTGGGCGGCGTTAGAAAAAAAATCGCGCTCACGCGTTACGCTGTGCTGCACGGCTTGTGTACGGTCATTAATGGCGGCAACCACCTCGCGCAATTCTACGTATTGTGTCGTTGGTTTAAGGACGGCAAATCGGGCGGCGTCTAGCGCCTTAATTTCTTCGGCTAAACGGGCAATAGGTCGCAATGAAAACCGTGCTACTGCCCAAACAACCAAGGAAAATACTAACAACTGCCATAACAAATTGGGTAACTCGCGCACCATCAAATGCAGCATCAGCGAGCGATAGCTTTTTAATGACAATCCGAACACGATGATCCGACCGCGCTTATCAACGGCATCGCTAATTATCCAGTCTGACGATGGCGATAACTTCGCACTGCGCGCGGCATCTGGCACGGCCGCGCGCATCCGCAAGGCCACGCGCTCTCGCATTTCTGTCATGGGCGCCGTGGGCGACGCACCGATCAAGTCCCCGCTGGCCGAAAAAACGGCGAACTGCCGATCTTCAAGTGTTGTGCCAATGCCTGCTACGGCTTGCGAAAATTCTGCACTCAATTTGCGTACTGACTCTGCAATATTTAGTATCGCGTTTGCATCCATGTTTTGATCGCTAAATCGTGCGGTGGCGACCGCTTCTAATGAAAATTCCCTCGTGTTGGCATCACTAATGCTTGGCCCGGAAAAAATAACATAGGCCATCATCATCGTTATTAAACCCAAGACCCCCAACACGAAGGTTACCCAAGCGCGTCTAAACAATGAGGGCTGCGTCAGCGAATGATACAAGCCCGTTATTTGCGTGCGCGTGGCCGTGATGAGCCATTTGAGCCAGCTTTGGGGTTTCATCTACGCTTAGGCCTCAGCAACCAACATATAACCTACGCCACGTAAGGTTTTTATCTGATCCACACCCAGCTTTTTGCGCAAGCCATGCATGGCAACTTCAAGTGACGCATCGGACGGCTGCTCGTTTACCGGCCACACGTTTTCCATCAGAAAGCTGCGCGACAACGCGCGCCCTACCGCCAGCATAAAGCGCATGAGCAAGCCGTACTCTAAGGGCGTGAGCAATATTAATTTGCTATTCACCGTCACCACTCTGTCTGCGGTGGATAAGCAAATAGCACCAGCTTGCAATTTATCTACCGCATGGCCGGCTGCACGCCGAATGACGGCGGCAAGCCGCGCTAATAGCTCAGGGATAGCAAACGGCTTGACGATGTAATCATCCGCACCTAGGCCAAAAGCATGCAAACGGTCGTCTAATTTTTCACGCGCCGTCATGATAATTACCGGCAGCTTATCGCGTGCATCACGCAACTCAGAAAGAAAAGTAAAACCCTCGCCGTCGGGTAAATTGATATCAAGCAAAACCGCATCAAATTGCTGACCACGCCAATGTGTTCGCGCGTCGGCCAGTCTGCGCACCCACACAACGTCATACCCAGCAACTTGGATAGGCTTTGACAACGCCGCACCTAAATCTAGGTCATCTTCAACCAATAAAAT
>JANNXI010000094.1:0-23997 GCA_031409495.1 Betaproteobacteria bacterium | reverse complement strand
CTTGATAGGGCACATCAATGGTCGCATCAAGCTCTAAATGATCATGATCGACCGTGCTCGCTGATGCATAAACATGGCCGGGGGCAACTGCCGACGTGAATGCGAAGAACAGAGTGGTGGCAAACACCGCCATCATCACCGCGCTAGCGGAAGGCTTTATTCGAAGCGATAACTTGGTTTTAGTTTTCATTTAATGCGTTTTCCTAGTAGTGGCTCAGCGGCGAAAAGTAGCGGTGAATTAATATCATGGATGAACCAAACTCAATTGTATTGAAGGCGGCCAAATCAGGTGTAATGGCCAAAGCAATTACGTAGACCAACGACGTAGCATACACGAGGAGTTTGGCGGTTTTGTGACAAAAAATTCATGCCCTGAACGATCTGAAAACGCCATTTTGAGGGCACCTACAGATATCCAATTACCCAGCCGAAGTGTCACAAGAGATCAGCCGCAAACCGCGTAAAATTGGCTTCTTCAGCATGCATTGACAATACTCACCTCCCCAGTGGTGCCAACCGCCTCATAGCATCACCCTTGGTGCTATCGAAGTCTTGGTACTTTTGAAAACCTGCTTTGCGAGTTCTTGAGTAGCTTCACCCTGCCAACTTTTTTAACGCGCAGAGCCATTTCCGCCACTACCCGGGATACATTTATTTTTCGACTATCATAGATGATACAAACCACATTTTCGAAGGAAATTTCGATGTCGGTAATTCTGCGTACCGTGTTCGTGTTCGTGTTAATGCTTACATCACTCGCTGGCTGCATTGCCGTGCTCCCAGTAACCGAATACATACCCACTACAACTGGCGGCGTTGTGCGCACATCGAATTGTCTAGGGATGCACAGTGTGCGCTACGATTTTGATGGCGTGCCAATGTCTGTATCCGTGCGCAGCGGTGATGCTGGTGGCGGGAGTAGTGATAGCCCGCAACTAGCGCTGAGCTTGTCGCTGATGGAGGGGCAAATCGTGCGGTTTACCACCGCCGAAATTCGTATCAAGCCTTTGGATGGTCGCCTAGAGGAAAACCGCGCGATGCCCGCTTGGGAACGAATTGTGTCACGCCGCGTGAAGCCAACGAGCAAGCGTTACGAGCGCGTCGCCGTGGAAACTGTGCCTGCTGCTGAATCACTCATCGGCGGCAACCCCAATGACGTCGATGACGTGATGCCGCGCCGCGCGGATAAAATGTTCTCCATGAATATTCCCTTGGGCACACCGGCAGCCACAGGCTACCGTGTGACGTTGCCAACGATCGAAATCAACGGCAAACAGCACACCATTGCGCCCATTGATTACCAAAAGCAGCGCCGCCTAGAATTAATGGCGCCAATAAATTGTTGACAAATTTTATAGCACTAGCAGCAACCCAAAAAAAACTGCTGTAGATTCCCTATTTTAGGCTATCTACAACCATCTTGGCCGCGAAACTAGGCACCTAATTTTGCCAACCGCTTCGCAAAATCACCTGTGGTTGCAAACGCTGGTTTGGCATTTATAGCGATTTGCTTGGCTAGGTTGCTGGCAGCTTCGCGTTGACCGAGCTTGGCCAGAAGTTCGGCGCGATCGAGCTTTATGAGCCACACATCGGGGTGCATCTCGCCTTCACCTTTACTTGATAGCGCCTCTGCTTCTAGGAAAAGCTTAATCGCGGCGGCGCGCTCGTTAAGCGCAACAGCAAGCCGTCCTTTTTCGATCGCTAGCAATGCCTGGCGCGCGGGCGCTGCAAGCGTTGGCAAATTTTCAAGGCTAACCAAGCGCTCTTTGGCTTCGCCAAACTTTCCTTGTTGCCTATATAGTGATGCGATCTGCAATTTTGATTTCGCAAGATGCCATACCTGCGTTCTAGGGTTAGCCTGACGCAAGCGCAGCACTTCCTGGCCTACGATTTCAGCCTCATCAAGCCTGCCTAAACGCATTAATAGTTCCGTCAGCTCATATTGCGACGCCAAAAGGGTGATATCCGCTGGGGGTAGCAATTTCTTCTGGATACTCACCAACTCCTGCGCCAGCATAAGGCCTTCGTCATAAACCCCCGCCGCGATCTTGGATCGCACCAAAAGTAGCATCGGGTAAGTGATTGCGAGCGCGGTCCGGCCATCGAGTTTTTCTTGAATATAAACGCAACGTTCGAGCAACGGTATCGATTCAAGGTGGCGCCCTGCTTTTTGCAACAAATCCGCATAAGTCGACAATCCATAACCACTTTGATTACTAATTTCCCCGTAAAGTTTTGTACGTTTTTCACTCATTTCACGCGCCATTGGAAGAGCTTCGTCATAACGCCCTAATCGACCCAATGCGATCACTAATATCTCAAGCGACTCCATATACGCAATTGATTCGTTACCAAGGTTTTTAAGAAAAATTTGCCGCGCCTGATTAGCGTATTTTTCAGCAGCTTTCGCACCGCCATCGAGCGTGACAAGATGTCTTGCCAAATCAACTTTGGCGCTGCCAGTAAGCGTACTATTTTCCGCGCCTAACTTCAGCGCCAAATTCAGCGCACGGTTCAAATTTAACTCGGCTTCCTTGTGCTTGCCTTGATACGAAAAATTTAAGCCAACTAACAGCAGCGCCTTTACTGTGCCCTCTGATTCCGGTGCGGTTTGTTCGCGTAATCTTAAGACCTCTGCAGCCAACGGCTCCGCTTTCGAAAAGTCTTCCATGTCGTAAATGGTATAGGCTTGTTTATAAAGCAAATCCGCCAACACGGTTGGCCGATTGTTACGGCGTTCTATGGTTATGGCTTCATCAAACAGCTTTAGCGCTTGCTCACGTTTGCCAATATTTTGGTACACGCTGCCCAAAATACCGCTCATTTCGGCTCTAGTTTCGGGTTGGTCCTTTAATCGCGTGGCCAAGCGCTCACGCCCAGCGTCTAGGAGGGCAGAAACTGGTAAATCTCGTTGGCCTGATACTTCTGGATCGGCGCCTTGAAACACCGAAATCATGTAATCCTTAACTTCGCGCGACGCCCGTTCGGCTTTCACAGCGTTATCGCGTTCAGCTATGGCGCGCAATGAAACCCCCGATACGGTTACAACAAACGCTGTAGCACCAAGTAGCCACGGCCAATTACGGCGCACAAACATGGTGCCCACGTACACAGGCGTGCCCGCACGCGCCGCGACGGGTTGATGGGCGATGCTGCGCTGCAAATCTGCCGCCAGCGCGTCAGCTCCGGTGTAGCGATAGGCGGGCACACGGGCGGTGGCTTGGCTAATAATGGCGGCTATATCAGGCTTAAGGGCATTTAACATCAATGGCTCGCCCGCCTGAATTTTTACACCAAACAATTCTGCCAACATAAGCCCTAAACTGTAAACATCCGTGGCTAAGCCCACACGGCTTCCGGCAATTTGCTCCGGGCTGGCGTAGCGCGGCGTGTAGGCGGCAGAAGTTAGCGTAGCACCTGCATTCACGGGCGTGCTCAATTGTTTGGTGAAGTCGGCATCGCGCAGTTCTTCCTTTGCAGCTTCACCCAGTAAACGTGACACTCCAAAATCGAGCAGCACTGGGCGGCCTTCGTTACTTATCAAAATATTGGATGGTTTTAAATCACAGTGCACGACCAGTTGCTGATGAGCAAAAGCGACAGTGTCACACACGGTAATAAAAAGCGCGGTTATTTGCAGTGGGGACAATTTTTTATCTACACAATACTTATCAATGGCTTGACCATTTACGTGCTCAAGCACTAAATACGGGCGTCCCCGAGGGGTAGCGCCGCCATCCAGCAGCCGTGCAATATTGGGATGACTTAAGGCGGCTAATATTTGCCGCTCACGCGCTAGATGTTCCTGCGCTTTGGCGCTGGCAAATCCGGATAGCAACTTTAGCGCGGCACGTTGCTGAAAATGGCCATCACTACGTTCCACCAAAAACACGCTGCCCATGCCACCGCGGCCAATTTCCTCTATCAACTTCCACGCGCCAACAGTGTCACCCGCGGCAAGCTCAGAGGTTGCCATGTCTGCTGCCAAATCGCCCGATGCCGCACTAATCGCGCGCGCAATGGTGCTGGATTCCGTGGCACTTTCGGCGAGTATGGACTGCACCCGTGCAATGATGGCGGGGTCATCGGTGAGTCGCGCGAGTGCTTGCGCACGTTCGTGCACAGGTAAATCAACCACGGTATTGAAGATTGATTTTATATGTTGAAAATCAAAGCTTGAATTGCTGAGGGGAGCGGGGGGAGTGGCGAGGGTGGCAGGAATGGACATAGCTCGAGATTCGCTTATTGTAGTAATGAATACGGGAATTCGTTGATGCGATAGACCTAGGCAACTATCGCGCAAACGTTTGGCGCTTAATTTAAGCCTTCAGCTTATCCTTCAGCTTGTCCTTGAGCCAACCCCGCGCAAAGCGCAACTCACGATAAACCGTCGGTGCGGAAATATTAAGTACCGTCGCCACTTCTTCAACCGTTAAGTCGGCAAAGTAAGTCAGATGCAAAATTTCGCTTGAGCGCGGATCAACGGCTTCTACTTCGCATAGTGCTTCTTCAAGCTCTAGCAAGCCCGCGTGGGTGGTGGGCTGGCCCGCTTGATTGGATTCTGTAAAGGTAACCATTGCAAAATCACCACCACGCCGTTCGGCTTGTTGTGCACGTGCAAAATCGATCAATACCGAGCGCAAAGTGAGCGACATGCTCGCAAAGAAGTGCGCGCGCGATTGCCAATCCTTTGGCGCGTCAGCTACTTTGATCAGTGCCTCATGCAGCAATTCTGTGGGTGCCAAACCAACATCACCGCCGACGCGATTAACGCGCGCGCGGGCGAGCTTGCGGAGGTCATCATAAGACTGTGCGATGACGGCGTTATAGGCTGCGCCGTCGCCATCGCGCCAGCGATGCAGCAGGTTAGTGAGGGACGCGGCTTCCGAATTGTTGGGCGAAGTCATAGACAAGACTATGACACAAAACCACATCCCGCGCTTTGGCTTCGTGGTGCGACAAAACGCAAAATTCATTTGCTTGCCACCAATAGCTTTTAACGCAGTTAGCAAGGCTAAAACCCTTCCGCATCCGCTGCTAGCGCATTGACGCGAATGGTATTGGCAAGGTTGGCTGAGTTGGTGACGTAAGGCGCAAAGGTTCCGGCCAACACATCAGCTGCAATGGATACGGCAATGGCTTTTGCAGAAGTTGCTAAGGCCGCGACTAGACCTGCGGCGTTGGCGGTGACGGCTAAGGCTGCAGGCACCAAAATGCCGCTAACAGTGCCGTAGGCCAAAAGCGTAATCGCAATGGCCGCTGTGGATGTAGCGATGGATGAAGCAACACCTGCCGTAGCGTTGGCAATGGTGGCAATGCTGGAAGCCACGCCTGCGGCCGCCATGAGGGCGTTTAAAATAAGCTGGTAGCGATAGTCATCCATACCCTTTGCCATAATTTGCGCGGCGTTGAGTACATTAAAGTGCGCATGCGCTGCGGCAGAAAGCCCGAGCCCGCAGGATAGTGTGGCGAACAAAGTAGGTGCGGACATTGCCACTACTTTATCGTCGTAATCGACCGACTGCATTCTCGACGGTGCATCAAAAATAGGCGCAGCTCCCGACTGCAGGCCGTCGAAAGGGTTGTTATCACCATTCGCATCACCCATGCCGGGCAATGCCATCGCAAAGGCGATGTTACGGCGCTCAAGGGTAACAGCATCCACGGTTTGTAAATGGTCGGCAGCAGTTGGATTAGGCAAATCCCCCGCTTGGCTTAGGACCGAACACAGATCAATCAAATTTGCATGGCCAAGTAGGCGATTAATGCTAACTGGTGCGATATTTTGCGCAATAACGCTGTCCGGCACCAGCGGTGCGAAGCGATCAACTTTAATCGCTAAATCGGCATTCAAGGCAGGATTACGGTATGCCCCATAGCGAATACCACCCGCAGCAGCATCTGGTAAACCGAGGGTGCGCCACGGTAAAAAGCCCACTTCCATTGCCGGTGGGCAGCCGGTTGTTTCTATCCCGCTACGATCCGTCGCTGGGCATGGCAGGCGATTGTTTGTGTAGGCAAAGCTCACTACTGCCGCCTGCGCGCGCGTAAGTAATGCCGTTTGGCTATCTGCCACACGCACCTGGGTAGCGGTTGTCCAATAACTGACGAGCGCCAGCGCAATAATGCCGAGTACTAGGAGCGCAATAGCAGACTCAATTAGGCTGAAACCGCCCTGAAATAGTGCATCTCCAAGCGGTTTTCCGGGTTTTTTATGGGTGCTTTTCATGATTTTTACCGCTTGGTTTGTGTTCGATTTTGTAATCATGGTAGTAACCCCTGCTTTATTGCCGCTATGGCTGCGGCGCGCGCGCGCGCCAATGTCGGTTCGGTTACGGTTAATTTGTTGGTGTTGGCAGCGGCGCGCTGATTTATCGATTTGGCTAGAGCAATGCTGGCCGATACTAGCCCCGCAGCGGCCGCAATTTCTGCCGCTGTTGCCGCAGCGATTGCTCCCCCTGCCCCCACGACAACGCCAGCACCCACACCCACCGTCGCCGCTGCTAGGGCAATGGAGGTGGCGCCACCGGCAATGGCAATCACGAGATCGGCGGAGGCCAGCGCTAAAGTAGAAATTGCAAACGCTTCATTATTGGCCCGCACCGCCACCACAAACTCGCGATACTGAGCATAAAAGCCCGCGTTTAAGTCATTATCAAAAGCCGCATAAAGCGAGCGCACCGCACCATTGGCATTACCCAAGCGCTGTGGGCAATTTAAGCGGCCAAATAGCTCAGAAAGTCCTGTCACGATTACCTTGTCATCGTAGCTATTAGTTTGGGCGGTGGATGCGAGTTCAAATGCAGGATTAGCATCGGCGTTCGCACCTTCAAAACCACCATTTACGCCGGTGTGTGCTAAACCGTAGGCGATCGTCATGCCGCCCGCTGAAGCGGCTAGCGCATTCGGGCTGGCAATGGCGTTTTTTAAACCTACGCAAAAATCTAGGCCATTGATGGCGCCCGTCACACTTGTAGGCGACGTTGGCACGTAGCGCTGCTTAGCCTGCGCTAAATCGCCATCATTTTTGAGCACCGCCTGCCCATTGCGATACACGCCATAACGCAATGGCACCGCGGCCGCAAGCCCTATCGTGGCATAAGGCAATGCGCCAACCTGCACGGCGCTGCCACAGTCTTCCACGCCGTTTGATCCAGTTGCGGGGCAAGGCAGCCGACTGTTTTGCAAAACAAAGCCTTCCAACGCGGCTTGCGCATCCTGCAAGGCAAGTTGTGGTGCGTCAACATTAGCAGTGCTGCGCATAGCAGGTAGCAGTTTCCAAATCGCTAGGCCAATGGCGGCTGATATGGCTAGCACAACAGCCAACTCGATCAGTGTAAAGCCCTTATTTACCATTGCGGGGTCAGTCGACGACTTTGGTAACTGCAGGGAACTAGAAGAACGATATTTCATGGCTTTGTGCCCCCCATCGCGTCTGCACGTTTCAATATTGCTTCAGCGCCTGCCCATACCGTCGCCTGCGTGCCAGTTCCCGCTGTTGGCGTGGTGTTGGCGTTTTCGAGCTGGTTTAGGCTTGCTTGGGCTTGAGCCTCTGTCGTGACGGCGGCATTATAGTTTTGTTGCGCAGTTTCGAGCTTTTTGGTATTTAAGTAAGCGTCATTGAACTTGGCTTCAAAGGTGTTTAGTCTGGAAGTCATTCGTCCGCGGCCGTCATAAAACAAATTGCAATTGGTCGTAGTAACGGCAGGGTCACCCGCGGTGGTGGTAACGCAATACTGACGACGACTATTGGCAATCAGGTTTTGGCGTCGATTGTTGTAACCCAATTGCGAAAAAGCGACTGCGGCGATGGCGTTATTAAGCAGGGTTTGCCTATTGGCCGTAACTGCCGTATCTTCAGGAACAGTTTGTTGCGCGACTCTTAAGTCAGAACGGGCGGCGACCTCATTATAATGCGCGTCGTTTAAATACCCGAAGTGAACCGTGGAATCTGCTATGGCACCATCAAGGGCATTTACAGGGGTGGTACCGGCGGGCACGCCCAACGCATTGGTGGTGGCGATTATGCCGTTGCTGGGATTATTTGCTTCGTTGTAAAGCGCTGACTGGGCAACGGCGAGCGCGTTATTGGTAGGAATAGCGTTGTTTTGCGCTTCGGTGAGCTTGGCGTTGGCTGCTATGCGATTAGCCGTCGCGGTGGCTAGGCTATCGCGCGCAATTTGCTTGGCTTGGGTTAAATCCACGGTTTGACTGGTTGAAACGCCAGCCATAATGGCAACAGTGAGCGTCAAACCAACAGCAACTAACGCCGGTATGAGGGAGGCAATACCCGCTGCAATAGCCGCCCCACCGGCAGTCACAGCTACAACGGCCGCGGCCACGGTGGCAATGGCGTGCGGTAGCTCGGCACAACCCACCAGTACCGCACAGCCCGCGATGGCTGCCGAAAGCAATCCGGTGGCTCCAGTAAGCGTAGTAATCGCTGAGCCGAGCGCAACGCCAGCTAGTGTTATTTTTAATATGGTGACGCCAATTTTAACGCCACCAATGGCGGTAAGTAGGCTTGCCGTCACTGTAGCTACAATGGCGGCACTCTGAACTTCATCAGTTACATCTACGCCTAACGCCAGCATGTCTAAGGTGGTCAGGAGCACATCGCAATCAGATGTAAAAAATAGTTCCGCCGTGGTGCGCGCCAGTACTGAATCGTCGTAGATGCCCGTAATTAGGGTGTTTTCAGGGGCTTCAAAAATAGCATTGGCGCTGGCATTGGCGCCATCGAACGCTTTTCCGTCACCATCAGCATCGCTATTACCCTTGTGCGCAATGGCGTACGCAACTGGCCGCAACGCGCCTGCAACGTTGCGCACTTGCGCGCCTAAAGGCGTAATGTTGGCAGCTGTTAAACGCTTACAATAATCTGCAGAGCTAATCTGCTTGAAACCATGTTCAGCGCGGTCCCACTTGTGCGGTTCAAATGAATTGCTGGGCGCCGGCGTCAGGGTAGGGTTAACCACATAATGCAATTGCCCTGCACCCTTTTGCGCGGCCGAACCATCCAGCCGTAGTGTGCGATAGGGCAGCACGCCTTTGCTCAAACTGCAATCCTCAATGCCATTGCCGTTAAGTGGCGCGGGGCATGGCAATCTAAATTTTGCGGCTGCGAAGGCTTCAATATAGCGATTAGCCTGCTGCAGTTGTACGCTAGTTTCCTCAGCCCGTGTTACCTGCTTTTTAGCTGCCAGCCATGTATAGCCAACGACTAAAGTAGCGCCCACAACGAATAGAAGCAGCATGACCTCCAATAAGCCGATTCCAGCCACGCGGCGAGGGAAGCTGCTTGGTAAACGGTTTGAGATTTGCTGAAATGGCTTTTTTGCTCGCATGACACGCCTCTGGTGTTTGGCTTAACCGATTGCGGTATGGCCAAATTTTGCGCGGCGCAGTAAAACTAAGTTCCGCTTATCTATACATACGGATTTTTTTGATTTTTTTTATCACGGAATAACAAAATGATTGCTTTTGACGAAATTTCAACAGCCAATCAATGGGGTATGTGCAATTAGCGGCCTTCATTTTTAGCTATTTTAGTGCGCCGAAGATGCCCGTATTTAGGGTATCTTCAGGCCTTTTTCTCGCAACATTTAGAGCCTTGCTGACGGTTCAACCATAAAAAACGCCCAAGACCATTAAGCCTTGGGCGTTTTTGTACTATCTGCGCGGCAAATTTAATTTGCCGTAAACAAAATTACTTCACGTCGGGTGCATCAGGCTTCTTATCCAACGCGCCTTTGTTTACCGTGACGTCAGACTTCGCGCGCACTGCTAACAAGGTGGAGGCTAGTTCTTGCTGTGAGATGGATTGTGCAAAACGGTCGCGCTGGCTTTTGGCTTTGGCTTCATCTGGCGCTGTTGGTGGAATCACTTTGCTGACCAATACCAAGCTATAACCCACACCCGGATTATCCACGCCTACGTAGGCTGGCAAGGCTTTAGGATTAGCACGCATAGCTTCGTTAATTACGTTTGGTGCCAAGCCACCAGCGCTATTACGACTTACTGCCAATGCAGCGGGGAAGGTAACTTCACCGGTTTTGCCTTCGCGTAGGGCTTTTAGCTTGGCTTCGCCATCTGCTTTAGCCAACTTTACGGCTTCTTCGCGCTGCAATTTATCGGCAATGCCTTTTTGCACTTCTTCAAATGGTCGCACAATGGCAGGCTTGGTTTCTAGCAAACGGGCTGAAATCAAATTACCTGGACTAAATTCTACGGCTTCGCTATTACGCTTGTTTTTTAGCACATCGTCTGTAAATACGGCTGCAGTTACTTTAGGGTTGTTAAACGGTGGCATAGCGGCTTGCTTGCTAAAAAACTGCGTTTGCTTCGGCGCCAGCTTCACGGCATCGGCCGCGTCTTTTAAGGAACTTGGCTTTTCAAACACAAGATCCTTAAATTTTTCAGCGGCAGCCGCAAATGTGGCTTGGGCTTTTGATTTCTTTAATTCGCCCTCAATTTCTGGCGTGGCTTCAGCAAGTGACTTTACTTTTTGAGGCTTTAATCCCGTAAGCGTAATGATGTGATAGCCAAAATCAGATAACACCGGCGGCATAATATCGCCCACAGCCGCCCCAAACACGGCATCTTCGAACGGTTTTACCATCGAGCCACGGCTAAAGAAACCTAAATCACCGCCGCTTGGTGCCGAGCCTGGATCTTGCGAATTCCCTTTGGCAAGTTCAGCAAATTTAGAAGGCGTTTTTTTAGCGTCCGCATAAAGCGCATCGGCTTTGGCCTTGGCCGCTGCTTTATCAGCATCTTTTGATGTCGGCGTAACCGAAATCAAAATATGGCTGGCTTTGCGTTCTTCTTTGGTGGTGTAGCTGGCTTTTTTGCTTTCGTAGGCTTTTAGAATTTCTTCCGCCGTTAGCTGCGTTTGCGATGCTACGGCATCCACAGACACTTCAATGTACTCAAACTTTACCTGTTCAGGAATCGTGAATTCAACCTTCTTCTCTTCATAGTAGGTTTTAATGCGTTCAGGTGTGATCACGACTTTAGCAGCATATTGATCCTGCGTGAGATTAACTACCGCAATTTCACGCTGCTGCTCAGTTGCCTCTACGTATTGCTGAACACTTTTTTTACCGACGATGGAAGTACTCATGACGCTATCGGTAAACTGTATGCGTTCAATATCTTGGCGCATCAGATTCTCAAAATTAGTGGCTGTCGTACCTTGATTTTTTAAGAAGTTTTCATAGCGCACCGGCGAGAATTTGCCGTCGTCCTGCAATGCGGTTTCCGCTTTCAATCTATCTACCAACGCCGCATCGCTCACCATTAAGCCACTGGCTTTAGTGACGGTCGCCACCAGGCGTTGATCAATCATTTGATCCAAAATGTTTTTGCGCATTTCTGGCGTTTCCATGATCGACTGATCAATATTGCCGCCGAACTGTTGGCGGAAACGCTCGAGCTGACTACGCTGGGCATTAGTGAATTCTTGCTGGGTAATTTTAGTGCCCTCAACCGTCGCCACGGCATCACCGCCCGGATTAGTACGGATATAGGATTCGACGCCCCAAAAGGCGAACGGGATCGTAATTAGGGTGAGAATAATTTTAGCCGCAGTAGTTTGCGCGGCTTGGCGAATAGCTTCTAACATGGATAAGTTCCGAAAATGAGCGCTAATAAAAATTGACTAACCCGTGATTTTACCACATCACATGGTTAAAAAACCTCAATTTCAGCAGTGTTAAAGCTGTGGTTTTGCGTTGGATTAACGCTGTTTTAGTCGTTATTTCGGCTGTTTCGGGCAAATTTAACGCTCTAAAAGCAATCATCGATACGCTACTCACGAAGTAATCACGCAATTTTGGCGGCCAAGCCACATGCAAATTAACGTGCCACGGTTTGAGCGCGTCGCCCTCTCACCCAACTTCTCTCCCGCGATTGGAGAGAGGGGCTAAGTCACGTCTACTTTTTACGTTGACGGCCATCGGGAAATAACTTGGTGTGGGATGCATTACTATAACAATTCATGCATGGTAATTTTCACGCTTTGGAGCATCTTCATCGACCAAAATCAATCGTTTAAAAAGCGTATATCTGCAGCCATCGTTATCGGTTTAGCAGTCGTTCTTTTAATTTGTGTGGGACTTCTCGTTTCCCCATCGGGTACGGTAAGGCGCCTCGTGGGCTTATTGCCTGCTGCCGATAATTCACGGAGCGCCGCATCGGCAGCAGCCCCCGCAGGCGGCCCTGCCACAACGACGGATGGTGTAACGGGTCGTAACGCGCCATTTTCATTAGGCCCTCGGTATTCAGCCCAAGAGCTATCGCCAGTAGATGACTACTCACGCGAAGCGCGCATTGCCCGCGCACGAGAAAACAAAACTGCCTACTGTGGCATGACCGCGCAAGAAACGCTGCAATATTTAGAAAGCGATAAGGAAAGCGATCCTGTACCCATCCACAACGCGGTCAAAATGGGCGCCGCAGCGCTCGCCCGCTCATCCGTAGTAGAAGACCAAATTTTAGGGCTAACCCTTCAAGCAACAGTTGCACGCGGTGAAGCTGAAAGTGCCGCTAGATTGATAGCGCCGCGCTGTAATCCGGAGGATATAGCGTCAGCAGACTGCGCCAACGACGTCGCCAAAATGGTGGAATCCAGCGCACTCGGTAGCCTCGTCCCTTTAATAGAACTCGCGGTGGTGAACAAAGATCTAAATGCACATGCCACTGCTGCCTACGCCTGCATCCATATCGGCAACCATCTATGCCCCAATACCAATATGCGCACTTGGGCTGAACTTGAGCCAGACAATGCCGTACCTTGGCTTATTTTAGCTGTGCAAGCGCGAGAAAAAGGCGATACGGTGGCGCTCAACGACGCCATGAAGCGCGCAGCGCAAGCTAAGACCTTCAACAAACGACTACCCAAATTGACACAAATACTAGAAACAGAGACTGTAAAAACACTGCCGCCAATGGTGCAAATTGGCGTGGGTAATTTTGCAGCAGGCCATTCGGCGGCTCTTTCAATGCTCACGATGGCAATACCACTTCGCTATTGCATCGTAGACAAAAAAATACCCGCTGAATTACGCGAAACCTGTAACCGCATTGCCGAAAATTTTGAATTAAATAGCGACGATAGCGTGGGTCCCATTATTGCAGCAAAACTCGGCGAAGCACTCGGCTGGGAAGTTGAACGTGTGACCGCATTACAAGATGAATACGAGGTTTACCCAGAGCTTCTTCCCGGAGAGTTGGGCGCGGATCATGAACACACCTGCGAAAATATAAACAAACAGCTTCAGTTCGTAATCGATGAAGGCAAGCTCGGGCTGCGTCAATACGCCAAGCAATGGACAATAAAATCCGGAAAATCAGCGCGCGAAATAGGCGACAAGGCGAGAGCTAAGCGCGCGGCGGCTGCAGCGCTGTTGAAATCGTTAGAACCGAATCAAGCCGCTAAAAATCCTTGAAAATAGCTGTAAATAGGGCTTCTTCAAGGTACTTTGTAGCGCATAATCACGCAAAATATGAACAACAAACGCAATTAAATACACTACACTTTTTTGCGCCGCACTGGTCCCGTTGCTGTCTGGCTTTGTGGCTTTTAATCACTATCGCGGCGAGTCAACGAGCTTCCGTACAAAATACCGCACCTTCCTGCGTGCCCTAGCGGGTCATGACGGTGGAATCAAGATCCAGTGTGATGCCGCTAATCGATAGCTGACTAAACATCCATTGGTATAGCCAATCCATCACGAACTCATTGGTGCTGTGCGTGAATTTCTTAAACAAACGCAGGACGGCTTTAAAATTAGCCCTGTGCTTAAATCCAAGTAATCGCCTCAAAACAGGGTCATGTCGGCTCACTTCAACGTGCTCAAAGCGATTCGCACCAGACCGAAAGAATAAATTGGGCGATCAGTTGTTCTGGACGATAACCTCGATTGCTGCCCGGCTGGGACAAGCCTGTGACGAAAAGTGCTGATTCAAATCCAAGGTGATCGAGCATCCGTTTCATGATGCCCATACCACCCCAAGCCGTGATCTCTTTGTCGCTAAAACGCAGATCAAACTCCATCATTTCTCCCCCCACTGAAATCGCGATAAGTTATTTAGGACAAAAGTAGCTGTAAATTCATTTAAATCAATGGCTTGTGCTATTGGCTTCTATTAGGATTTGAGGCTAAAAGAAAATGTCGGTTCGATTCTCCGAAGCGACGGCAACGGGTGAACAAATAGGCAAAGTAAAAATTTGAATCCATTTGCGTCCGAAAGTGAAGAGACAAACTTTGCAGTAAATTTCTTAAGATTCGCTAAAATCAGCCATCTTCAGGCACTTATCCATACCGAACCACAGGTATCCGGTTTAAACCAACGTAAGCCCTTGTAGATGCCCTATAATAAGGCATCTACAAGGGATACTATGTCCGCCAACGTCGCACCTACAAAACCAAGAAATACCATCATCCGTGCGTGCTTTTCAATAGCTGCGATTCTTGTTTGCTTGATGGCGCTGTATTTTGCCAGCGTCCACACACCTTTCTTGGCTGCAGGAAAGCATGCACTATTAGCTAAACTTCCCAGCACGTTTTCCGCTGCCGTGGCCCCGCAAAGTACGACCAGCAACACCGTTTCAACCTTTTCCCGTCAGCCAAGCCGTGGGGTCGATGGCAATCGCTTTAGCAAATTTGCAACTGAATCTAAGGCCGACGGTGCTGAGCCAGCGCCTGAGCTTGGGCAGCCAGAGGCCGTGTGCGGTATGACGGCCGAAGAAAGCACGGCGTTCTACACCATTAAAAAAACCCATATGATAAATGCCGGTACGGCAGCTTTAAAAATTGAGATTGAAAAATTCATCAGTAGTGCATCGCAAGAAGAACAGCTTGCTGGGCTGTTTATGCAAGTTGAAAACAACGGCAAAATTGCCCTGCTGGACTTTTGGGATCGTGAAAAAGGCTGCAGCGGATACCCCAAAGAACCAAGTCAGCAATATTGTGACGAAAAGTTAGCGCAAACAATTGACGCAAGCCAAGCCTTGGCTCTATCTAAACTTGTTACTCATGCGCTAGCTTTGAAAACCCCAGACGTGTATGCGGCCGCATGGTATGCATGCCTTGGCAAAACTGCGGAGGCTTGTAAAAATATGAGCGCACGAACTTGGGCCCATGCAGACGCCAACAATATGACCGCGTGGTTGGCGGCGGCCGCTGAGGCAAGAAAGATGAACGATACGCCAGGATTAGAATCAGCTATCCGTGCAGCCCTCGCGGCCAAAAGCAACAACACGCGTTTTCCCAATATTGGGGCGCTACTAGAAACAGATTGGATGCGCCAACAAAGTCCGTCAGCGCAGTTTGGGGCCGCCATGGAGCTTTCACTCGCGCCGATAGCGCAAGGTCGCCTCGTGGGCGACATCACCCAATATTGTGGGCTTGACAGCGTGGCACCACAATCACGCCAAACAGATTGCAATGCGATCACGACAAGGTATTTAGACAATGCGCCGCATTATTACGGCATGACTCACGCGTTGACCCTCGCCGACAAGTGGGGGCCAAACGCGGCACGCGTGCAGGCCTTGCGTGATGAGCGTGATGCCTACCAGCTAATTCAATTCGCGGACCGCGAATATCCGAAAAGCGCAACAGGTGGATTTGGATTTAGTTGTACGAGAATGGATGCCCAAATCGAGACCGTGATAAATGAACTAAAAATCGGCCAGCGAGCGGTAGCCAAAACGCACTTTGCCTTTTGGCAAAAAACTCCTGCGCAAATATTAGGCGGCGCACGACGCATCGAGGATGCCGGAAGACCAAACGGCAAGTGAACAATAGGTGGCTACTAGTAGCAACTTTTTGAAAGCGCTGCTTCGAGTCGTATAATTTTCCGAACTAGAAACCTTCGAGACGACCTAAAATAGGGCTTCTTCCAATCAATTTTTCTCCTAAAAGCCCGCACCACGAACCCCATGCCCAACAAACGCAATAAATACATCGCACTCTTTTGCACCGCCTTAGTTGCATTGCTTTTTGGGCTCGTCGCGTTAAATCATTATCGCGGCGGTAATACACAGTCGCGCGCGCTATCCCCGGCCGAAATATCGGCCCTACAGGCAGCAACAAGTAATAAAGCGCAAAGTGATGCCGCCGCAATAGTCGCCTTTGATCCAAAAACCACAAATCCAATAAGCCAAAAATTTAGGCATCAACAGCACAAAAGTAATTCCGCGCTACCAGCAAGCGTGGCAGACATTGATGATTTGGAAACTGGAGATGCGGATGAAATCTGCGGGATGACGATTGGCGAAGCGCGCGCGTTCAACGAGCGTTCAAAAACCGATTTCGGCATACACAGCAACATTGCTTACGCTGCGCTCACACCGACGATCGCTAAGTTTATGGCCGCTGCTGCCGTCGATGAGCAAATTGCTGGTCTCTTTACGCAACGAAAAAAAATTGAGCACGAAGCGCTTATGGAGAAATTGACGAGCAGTCCAAGTTGCAACCCGTTGAATCCTTATAACGCACGCGCTGTGTGCGAACACCAAACACCCAAAACGACCGAAGATCGACTCAGCGCACCCATAGCAGCGCTGCTAACGCTGGCTGAAAACAGCGGGAGCATCGATGCCTATGCAGCCGCGTGGTATGCCTGCAAAAATAACCGCGTGAACGCATGCAAGGGCGTGAACGCGCATACGTGGGCAAAGCGCGACCCCACAAATTTCACCGCTTGGCTCGCCGCCGCAAATGAATCGCGTATTTCGGGTGATACGGCAGGTGTAGAAGCCGCAATGCAGGGCGCGCGAGCCACAACAACGGACAACAAGCGCTTTCCAAACCTTGCAAACTTACTGGAAGTAAATAGTTTGCAATCACAGTCACCGCAAACGCATAGTTTGGTAGCCACAGAACTTTTCATAGCATCGCTTGCACAAATGTATGCTGCTGCGGGCCTTGTTAATTACTGCGGCCTCAATAGCGGCGTTCCGCAAGCTAGAGGCGAAATCTGCAACGCCTTACTCACCAAACAGCTTGACTACGCTCGTGATTATTATGGTCTCACACACGTGCTAACGTTGGCCGAGCGCTGGGGGGCCAAATGCAGAACGCGTAAAGGCCATCCGCGATGAACGCGACGCGTACTCTTATTTGAGTCTTATTGATCGTAAAAACCCGAGCATCATGCAACAAAACACAGGTTGGTCTTGTAAGGGGATGGAAGCGCAGTACCAGACCGTGCAAAATGAACTTAAACTTGGCCAATTAGCGTACGGTAAAATTTTGTTTTCCGAACGCCAGAAAACGCCAGCACAGGTTCTCAACATAGTGCGCGCGCAGAAATAGTTTGTCGCCGCACGTACCCTAAATTAGGGCATCTTCAGGCACTATATCAATAATTACCGTAATATTACCTGTCCTCAACCGCCAATCAAAAATACATCATGGCTATAACGATCCGCGCAGCCGAACCAAGTGACTACGCCGCGCTCTGCGAAGTAATGGCGCAACCCTTGGCGCAGGCAAATACGCTGCAGCTACCGTTTCCGTCACAGGAAAAATGGAAAACACGGTTGGCTGAGTTTCCGCAAGGGGATCATTTGTTGGTGGCCGTGCCTGACGATAACGTAATCGGCAATTTAGGCGTGCATGCCGCGAGAAAATCACCTCGGATGCGCCATGTAGCCGCACTGGGCATGGCGGTGCATGACGCTTACCTACGACGCGGTGTCGGCGCCGCGCTGGTCGAAGCTGGCCTAGACCTTGCGGATAATTGGTTGCAAATGACGCGAGTGGAACTAAGCGTTTATGTGGATAACGCACCAGCAATCGCACTATACAAAAAATTCGGTTTTACCATCGAGGGCACGCTGCGCCACTACGCGTTTCGAAATGGAAAATATGCAGATGCCCACATGATGGCGCGGGTGCGGGCTTGAGCAACTGGCTGCCTAATGGATTACGGCACGGGTTAATACTAGCTGCAATTTTACTTTTTTGCGGACTTGGTGCCTACGAGCTATATAAGATTTTTAAGTCGACACCTAAAATTGATCCAGATAATACGCTGCAAATGCCCGTAAATAGCGCGTCCACAGGCCATCAAGATAGCCTCAAAACCGACCCAACCATCGCGGGGTCTGGCAGTACCCCATCCAGTAAACCTCGGCAATCGTCTTCGCTGATGGCGCCACTTTTTGCTGAAAATAGCACTAACAACGAGCTATCAATTTGTGGCTTATCCCAGGCTGAAGCAGCACAGGTGCGGGCGGCACCCAACACCCTCAGCCTGACGCACGCAAGCATTGCGCTAGCGCAGCCAATCCAGCAACGCCTACAAAGCAGCGCACCTACAGACAACGCGCTTGGGTTGTATTTGCAGGTGCTGCGCGCTAACTGGCTAGCGTTGGATAGCGCCGCGCAAGAGCGTCAAAACAACCCGTGCCAGGACAGCGCTAGCTGCGCCAATAATCAGGCACTCGCGTTACAAAAGTCACTGGCACACACCACGCAAACTACGGTGGCGCCTTTGGTAAAGCTGGCGTTGACCAAGGGTGATCCAATCACTTATGCCACTGCGGTGTATGCCTGTAATCTAGAAGGCGCGCGGGAACCGATCGAAGATGAAAAAACCGGCACCGTAACGCAACCTCCTTGCGCCGCTATAAACCTAGCGCAGTGGGCAACGATTGACAGTGATAATGCCGTGCCGTGGCTAATGTTGGCAGCGCAACCTAGCGCTGCGGTAAGCCTAAATGCGAACGCAAATACAAATGCAAGCGCTACAAGTCTTAATGATACGGGCGAGGCGCAACAAAAGCGTGAACAAGCCGTGATTGAAATGGCGATAAGCCGCGCTGTTGCCGCGAACAACTACAACAGGCGCTTTCCCGCACTGACTACGCTGTTTGACGAAGCGAGTGTAAGAGCGCTTTCACCCTTTGCTCAAGCCGCCTTAGCCAACGAATTTTTGGGGCAGCAACACACACTCACCGCGTCGCTGGGCATAGCGCAATACTGCGCCGCACCACACTACGGTACGGAGAAGCGCCGCCTATACTGCAGCGCCATCGCCAATAAATTGGTGCTGCTTGACTCTTCGTTAACCGCGCTGCAGGCAGCAACAGCGATGGGCAAATCACTAAACTGGGACAGCGCACGCATAAACGCCCTACGCGACGAAAGGCTTGCCATTACGCAGCTACTCAATGAAAAAGTAGCGAGCAACATCAAGCTAAACTGTGAAAATATTGCTGCATTAAATACCCACTTGCAAAACCTGTTGCGCCATGGCGAACGCACTGTGGGCCATGAATTACTTACCGCAAGTGGCAAAACTGCCTCTCAAATAATGACTGAAGACGCCCATAAATAGGGCTTCTTCAGCCTAAGCTTTAAGCGGGTGAGCCCGCCAAAAACATTTACAACCAACCCTGCTGCCGCGCTAATCGATAAGCTTCGATACGGTTAGCGGCACCAAGTTTGCTCATGGATTCAGATAAATAATTGCGCACTGTGCCTTGACTTAAGCTTAGCTGTTTGGCAATGTCGGCTGAGCTTGCGCCCTCGCCCGCTAAGCGCAGCACTTGGCGCTCGCGGTCGCTTAACGGGTCTTGCTCCGTCCATGCGGCCATGGCCAATTGCGGATCGATTACGCGCCCACCTTGATGCACCTCGCGCAATGCGCGCGCAAGCTGTGCTGATGGTGCATCCTTAAGCAGGTAGCCACACACGCCGGCATCGAGCGCGCGTCGCAAGTAGCCCGCGCGCGCAAAGGTGGTAACGATGACTACACGGGTATTCAAGCTTGGCTGCAGCGCGCCGTTTGACGCGGCTTCGTGCCCACCCTTGGTTTTGTAATTTTGCAGCCTTTGCGCTAGTTCTAGCCCTGTTAGTTTTGGCATCTCAATATCGGCTACCAACAAATCCGGCTGGCGCGCTAACACCGCTTGCCAAGCAGCTTCGCCGTCTGCAGCTTGTGCCACCACGTCGATATCGTCTTCCAAATTTAGCAAAGCTACCAGTGCGCCGCGTAGCATTGCTTGATCTTCGGCGATGACGATTCGGATCATGCTGCACTTTCCGCATCAACACTAAGCGGCGCATTAAGCGCTGCTTGCGACAGAAAATTTGTACATTGCAGGGCTAAGCGAGTGCCGCCATTGGCTGTAGATGATACTTCAAGGCAGCCACCAAGTAATTCTATTCTTTCGCGCATGCCGTTTAGTCCATTACCAAAATTAACTTTTCCGCCGCTACCATCATCGCTAATTTGCAAAGTAACTTGCGGATTATTGTGGTCACCACTTCTACGCTGCGTCAGCGTAACATCCACGTTTTTCGCATTGGCGTGGCGAATAATATTTGTTATCGCTTCGCGCGCTGCCAGCGCTAGGGTGGTTTCTAGCGTGTTAGAAAGTGGCACATCCGCAATCTGCTTAGAAAATACAATACCGGCCGAAAACAACGTAGATTGGGCGTCTTCAAGCTCCGAATTTAAGCTAATGTTACGCATGCCCGACACCGCTACGCGAATTTGTTGCAATGCTGCGCGGGCGGTTATTTCTACTTCGTGCATGTGTGCCGCAGCATTTTGCGGCTGACTTGCCACCAAGCGATGCGCCAATTCGCTTTTCATCACGATGAGCGACATGGTGTGACCCAACACGTCGTGTAGATCACGGCTGATGCGTTCGCGTTCAGCCAATCTAGCTAGGCGCTGTACTTCAAGCTGTGATTGTTCTAACTGGATGCGACTTGCATCTGCCCGCTGGCTATAAACCGCCTGCATCAGCCCGATACCACTTAGCAGCATGGAAAATCCAAGCCACTGCAGGGGATAATTCAAATAAATAATTTGCGCAGCAAACAAACAATGTGCGAGTATCCAAAATGAAATAGCGCCGCGCGCCGACAAAAAATAGGTGGCACTAATTACGCCATAGATGATGAAGGTATTGGCCCCCACATTAAACGGCAGCACTACAAAGGCTATGCCCAACATGGCCACTGCACAGCGTAGTCCAACTCGCTTCGTCGCCCGAAACACCGTAAAATGCAGCGGCAAATAAGCCAGCACGCCGACTACGCTAATAAAAATTGCTTCGTCACTAACGCTTGAGCGAAAAAATAGCGGAAAAAATACAAACACCAAATAGATCAGATTGCCATAGACCATGTAGGACGGAATCTGTAAGTTGGCTGTTGGTGGCGGCGCAATTAAGCTCATTGGACACTTTCTGATAACAAAACCTTAGAACATTTATTTTAGCTTCATGCGCGACCATAAAGCCAGTGCCACGTAGAGCAGCAACGTCGTTACGCCAAGCAAGTAAGCAAGATGCTGCCACAACGGCTGCCCTAAATCTGCACCCACTACTTTAAGCGCAATTTGCGCAGCATGATACGAAGGCCACACAGGTGCTGCTGCTGCAATCCATTTTGGCAGTACCGCCAGTGGAATCCACAAGCCGGACAAAAACGCCATCGGCAAGTAAATAAAATTAATAATTGCCGGTGCTGATTGACTATTTACCCACGTACCCACCACCAAGCCCAGCGCGCAAAACGGTAGCGACGCCAACAGCGTAACCAGCAATAATAAGCTCCACTGAACTAGCGTTAATTGCACACCGCCGAAGGTGGCGGCAAGTATGACCAACTCAAAAAAAATAATGAACGCAAAGCCCATTGCCATCAACATTTTAGAAGCAAAATAGGCAGATGGCAGCGAAGGCACCGCGCGCCGCCATTTGAGCCAGCCACGATCGCGCTCCACGGCGACACCGACGCCAAAGCCAAACAAACCAGGCCCCATCGCGCCAAATATTAAGTAGGTGCAAAGCAGATAGGTGCTGGCTTTTACCCCGCCTTGCTTGCTGGCCATGAGAATGCCAAATAAAAAATAAAACATGGCGGGAAACAGCAAAGAAGGTAGCGCAAAGGACGGCATGCGCAAAGTACGAATAAATTCATACCAAACTTCAAGCGCATAAATACTCACGCGGTTTGGCATAGTTGGCGCTGGGTTTATCATGATGCTTGCTCCTTGGTAAGCTGCACAAATGCTTCGGCTAAGCCGGCGCGGGTTATTTCTAGTTGTGATAAATTTGCATCGGCCGCTAATAGCTGCCGTGCAATGCTTTCTGCATTTAACGTTTGGATATGCAGCGTGTCGCCATTAAGCACAGCGCTTTCCACGCCCACCCACGACCGCGCTATGTCCGCGCTGATCACGGTAACGCAGCGGATGCTGCGCACAGCCACGCGCGCCCGAATGGCGTCCACACTGCCCTGCGCAATCACTTGCCCCTGCGCGATGACCACTACGCGGTGCGCCAAGGCTTCCGCCTCTTCTAAATAGTGGGTAGTGAGCACAATGGCCACGCCGCTGGCAACTAAGGTGCGCAAGCTTTGCCACATTGCTTCACGCGCTTCAATATCAAGGCCGGTAGTGGGCTCATCTAAAAATAAAATATCCACGTGTGCGCAAATGGCGAGTGCAAACTGCACGCGCCGCTGCTGCCCGCCAGATAATTTACCGTAAGGCCGCTGAAGTAGATCAGCGACACCGCTCATAGCGCAAAGCGACCCCATATCGCGCGGCCGGGCATAGTAGCTTTGCGTAAGGCGAATGAGCTCACTCACTTTTAAGGTGTCGGGAAACTCGGCTGTTTGCATCATTACCCCAACGCGCAGCCGCGCTGCACGGGCATGAGCAGGCTGATTAAATAGTATCACTGTTCCGGCATCAGGCTGCAGCAAGTTTAGCCAGAGCGATACTTCAGTTGTTTTACCGGCACCATTTGGCCCAAGCAACGCCAATATTTCACCGGCGTGCACGCTTAGATTTAGGCCATTAAGGGCATTAATCGCCCCGTACTTTTTAATCACATTTTCAAGCTGTGCTAGCGCGAGCTTGGAACCTTCATTAGTTTGCATCATCGTTGAGTTCTCCTTACACGCATGATGCAATACCAAGGGTTGACTCACCAGTGGGCGATGTCACGTATTTACGATGACATTTGTCATGAAACTGCATTATTATTGAAGCGTAAACTGCGCCACAACAATAAAAAAGGAGCCACTATGCCAGTGTTTGCCGTTGTCCTCGTAGTACTAGCCGTAGTTGTCTGTTTAATATTGTGGAGTAAGCAAGTCGATGCTAGACGTGAAGCAGCGGTACGCCACTACGTACTACCGCGCGGCTTATTTTTGAAGTTACGCAACCACCATCCTGATCTAACAGAAAAAGAATGCCAGTTGGTAGCGCAAGGATTGCGGCAGTTTTTTTATGCCCACCTTAAAAGCGGTTGCCAGTATGTATCTATGCCCTCGCAGGTGGCCGATGATCTATGGCATGAATTTATCCTCTACACCAAAGAGTATCAACAGTTTTGCAACCAAGCCTTCGGACGCTTTTTGCATCACACACCAGCCGTGGTGCTGAGCACCAATCAGCAAAACAATACCGGTATTCGCCGCACGTGGCGCTACGCCTGCATGGATGAAAACATTAACGTGCGCTCACCTGATCGCCTGCCGCTTTTGTTTGCCCTTGATAGCAAATTGAAAATCGCCAATGGATTTCGCTACGCGCCTAACTGCGATGGCGTAAGGCGCCTGGAAGCCGTTGGCAGTAGCGCCGGAGGTGTCGTTGTACACTGCGGCGGAGATTTTGCAAGCACTAGTTTTGATGGTAGTACGTCGGGGCTGGATTCAAGCGGTGACAGCGGATCGAGTGACAGTAGCAGCGATGGCGGTGGCGGCGGATGCGGGGGCAGCAGTAGCGATTGATCGCTTTTATTGTTGGTTTTAAACACCCTAAATGCGGGCATCTTCAGGCATTTTTAAGTGTGGCTTGCGTCACGCAGCGGGAGGGTGTAACGAATTTTGTGTAGATTGATTTTTTGTTAGGCTCCGTATAGATTCAAACCAAGGAGCCCATATGAAACGTAACCCCGTACCAACCGACGCTATCAGCACAAATAATAACGGACAAGCCACCGTAGATACT
>JANNXI010000093.1:0-24583 GCA_031409495.1 Betaproteobacteria bacterium | reverse complement strand
ACGCTCGCTATGGGCCACCCTGGGTTTTGGTTGGCGTTTTTAATTGGTTTGTAAAAAACGGGCTTTACGCCCGATTTTTTTGGGGTGGCGGGGGGCGATGGCGGCCCGGGGGCCCCGCCACTTGAGTTTACCGATCACGTTGGGGCGCCCCTGCGCGAGGGCTTAATGCTGGTGCATAACACCTTGGTGGGCACAGATTTACGCAGCAAGATTAAAATTGGCGCATCTGGCAAAATTGTTACCGCTTTTGATATCGCCCGCACCATCGCCTTGGGTGCTGACTGGTGCAATTCAGCCCGCGGCTTTATGTTTGCGCTAGGGTGTTTGCAAGCGCAAACCTGTCATACAGGCAAGTGTCCCACCGGTGTAACTACGCAGGATCCAAAGCGGATGCGCGCGCTGGTCGTGCCCGATAAATCCACCCGCGTGGCGCAATTTCACGACAACACCTTGCATGCCTTAAAGGAACTGCTAGCGGCTGCAGGCCTGCACCACACCGCCGAACTCGGCCCTGAACATATTATTCGCCGTATTTCATCGACCGATGTGCGGTCATTAGCCACCCTCCACGCATGGCTTAAACCCGGCGGGCTGCTACGCGGCGAAACGAACGACCATCCGGTGTATCGCGTGTTTTGGGAAGAAGCGTCAGCAGAGACATTTGCAGCGCCGGAGAATTTACAGGCTTTGCGGCAGATGAAGGCGGTTTAGTGTCGCTTGATTGATGGCTGGAGATGGCCTATTTTAGGGCGTCTTCAGGTATTCTCTACCACGCCGCCGCAACTACTCAATACTAGATCTACCAGCGTTTCGGTAGTTTTTGCGATGTATGAAATACACGCAAAATTTCGACCTGACCGTCGACGATGCGGTATGGCACGATAAAACGAGTTGTTTCGATTACAAGCTCACGCGTGCCTAACACACGACCAACTCTACCGATCGAAGGTTGCACAGTAAGCTGCTTAACTTGTGTCTCTATCGCGCTTACAACACGAATCGCCTCAGAAACGCTACCTTCAGCAATGTAATTCGCAGCTTCATCTAGGTTTTTTACGGCTTTTGCAAGCCACACTATTTGCATTTGAACCTGATTACCTTACCGCTGTTTCGCGTGATTTCCACCGGTCAAAAACAGCCTGAACCTCTACCTCTGTCGCAAAATCACCTGCGTCAGCCTCGCGAATGGCATCTTGAATTTCGCGTATCTGCCAGTCGTTGCTGTCCACGTAAGCCTTAATCGCCTCGGCGGCTAAAAAAGACTTACTGCGATGCGTCGCTTCGGCCAATTGCTCCAACTTACTTTTAACGGCATCGTCCAATCGAAGCGTAATTGTCGCACTCATGATGTACTCCTTGTGTTGAATGTACACATGCTAACACAACGCAATCAATCAATGATGAGGGGCCTCCTCAAATCAGTCCCAAACATCACGCGCCGATAATAAGATGCATACGCCGCACTGTCCTCTGGCCATTGGCTTAAAAACAGCTTCTCCCATTCGTCCATCGCAAAATTCACTTCTAGCAAATCCACGCTAAGCCCCTGAATTTGAACATTAAATTTTGATTTTTGCGCGCTTGGCTGTGTGGAAATTCGGGTGATTAGCCCGCAGGTTTCACCCGCTAAATTTGCCATGCCAGCGCTGCCGTTGTTAATCACGAGGCCTTCGCCGTCGGTAAGTGCCACGCGTTTCGCGGCGGGCAAACAGGTGTGGGTGCTGGCGAATATGCTTACCTTGGCGGCGGCGAAATTGGGTGCTAAATCAGCATGGCGCAAGGATTCTCTTGAAAAGCCCCAGCCAGCGAGCGATTCTGCATCGCCATGAGCGATGGCAATTTTTACGCCGCCAACTTCTGCCACCAAATGCATCGGCAACGCCCCCAAGCGCTCGCGTAACCCCGGAAACTGCGCAGCCGTACTGCGCAAAATGTCCATGATGTCGTTAGATCGTTGCACCTCTGCGGCGGATACGTCGTCTGGGTAACCGCAGCCGCAGCCTGCGGTGCTGGTGGCGTCCGCTAGTTCCGTTTCTACGTTGCCACGGATGGCGTGGTGCTGCAGCACCGCTACATTGATCTGCTTAAAACTTGCGGCGTCACGGTTAAACCAATTGAAATCACCGTTAAAAATAAGCGTCGGGCTAACGGGCTCTAACGCCGCCATTTCTAAAATTTTTGCCAGTGCAACCGGGTTGCCGTATAGGCCCCCGATGACGTAAATGGTTTGCGCTGTAATTTCTGCAGCCCGGTTAAACACCTTTGGGCTGTAGCGATAGCTCAGCGGGCAACTGCGCCCCGCGACGTTAGCCGAATCATTCACGCTCATGAAATAGTCCGCAATAAATCAGCCCGAATACGGCGACTAAGCTGATCAAATACCGATACCAAAATTATCACTGTGAGCATCACCGTAGCTAACCTGCCCCATTGAAATAACGATGCCGCTTCCGACACCAGCAACCCTAAGCCGCCCGCACCAATTAATCCGAGCACGGTGGAATCACGCACATTAAATTCCCACACATAGAGGTGGATGGACATAAATTTTGGTATTACCGCGCGCCACAGAGCCACCACCAGGACGTGCATGGGCGAGCCACCGAGGGATAAGCCCGCTTCCATCATCAGCGGGTCGATAGTTTCAATACTTTCTGCATATAATTTGCCGTAACTGCCCAGCGAATGCGCGGCTATGGCCAAAATGCCCGCCGTGGGCCCCAAGCCTATAATGCCGACAAACAGCAAGCCAAACACCAGCGAGTGAATGGACCGTGTCACGTCCAGAATAACGCGTGCCGCCAACGCCAGTAGGCGCGGTGCCTGCATGTTTTTAGCGCTAAGTAATCCCAATGGCAGCGCGAAAATCGCGGCAATTAACGAACCTATTGTGGCTATTTTTAACGTAGTCCATGTGGCCTCGAGCAAACCCCATAAATACTTTACTTCTACTGCGCGCTGGTTTTCTACCCGCAACACACGGCCGTCATCGCTTTTGTATTCTAGCTTTTCATTACCCAGCCAGACATCAACAAAACTGGGGCGGGATAACTCCGAAATAGTGGTGCCCAAATTGCGCCACGGATTACGCCCCAACGACAAATCGTCGGCAATCCACAGGCTTGCCACGCAGCCGATTAGCAGCGCAGCATAAAGCACAAAATAGAACCGCAGCCGAAGCTGCGGTGAGGTAGTTAGCATTATCTAATGTGGCTGAAACGACCTATTTACGGGCCTGTACAAGCTTTCCGGTGGCAAGGCCAGCGTCTTTAATAGGCGCGTAGTAGGTATTATCTTTGGTCACAAAACCAGTGTAATTGGCAGGCAATAAATTTGGTTGCGTTTTTAGTGCTTCGCCTACGCCCTCAAGCGCGCGCTGCAGCATCGCCACAAAAATGGGCTGCTTTGCAAGCTCGGCACTGACGGCAACAGCGTCATTCGGTAGCGGTGCGGAAGTCCAAATAATTTTGCTGTCTTCAGCTTTAATTAAGCCTTGGGCAATCATGGCGTCACGGTTGCGGTTATAGTCAGCCCCCGCATCAAGCTCGCCACGGGTTACTTGGGTTTCAATGGCTTGGTGCTTGGTGTAAATAACCTTGCTAAAAAATTTATCCGGATCAATACCCATTTTTTGAAATTGGTGCGTCGGAATCAAATAACCGCTCGTTGAACCCTTATCACCGAAGGCAAAGGTTTTGCCTTTCATATCTTCAATTTTATTGATTCCGCTTTTAGGGCCGGTAATCATGATGGCAAAATATTCAGGCTTGCCGTTGTACAAAATAGTGGAAACCGCCTGCGCGCCAGCTTGGTTATTAGCTAATACATAACCCCACGGGCCCATTAGCGCGATGTCAGTTTCGCCAGCCGCAAGCGATTTCGCCAAGCCTTCCCAAGAGTCTACAGTGCGCAAAACTACTTTACGATTGAGTTTTGCGGCCAAATATTCTGCCAAAGGGCGATAAGTAGCGTCGTTTTTTTCTTTATCGGGCTGAAACAAGCCTACACCGAATTGTAGTGGCGGCGCGTCAGCCGCCTGCGCAAATTGCGCCATCGTGGTAGCGACGCAAAATAAGGAAAGTGCCAGTTTTTTAATTAAGGTCATGATCACAATTTTAGAGTTGAAAGAGAGTGCAACAGAAGTATATACGGGATTCGCCAAACACCAGATGCGACCGAAACGCGTGCGCTAGAAATTTATTTTGCAGCCGATGATAGTTACCCCTGCTAAAAAACGATAAGCAGGTAGTCCAGCAAATTTAGCCACCAAACTGGATTGCGCACCCGCCGTTTCAACCGCTAACACCTTTAAAGGACTCAATAAAGGACTCAATATGAAAACTAAATTTACTAGAATTGCCGCTATTTCTTGCCTAGCCTTGGCATTTATTGGCGGTGCCGCACACGCCGACGCAGATGACGACAAATGGATTGCCAAATGCATGAGGGACAACAAAGACGAAGGCGCGAAAGAATCAGTGGTCTACAAATACTGCGCTTGTATGAACGACAAAATGGACAAAGACGAAACGCGATCCATCACCGAGTGGGAAAAGACCCATAAAAAAGAAATGAAAGAGTGTGAAAGAAAGTCTGGTTGGAAGTAATGCCGTAGCAAAACCCAAAGCCCGTTGTTAATTTTTCAATTTAAAACCCAAAGGAAAACCATCATGAAAACAAACTTGTCCAAACTCGCCGCTGCATCATTTTTAGCCCTAGCCTTCATCAGCACCACCGCACGCGCGGACGCCGACGATGCCAAGTGGATTGCTCAATGCGTAAAAGATAATAAAGACGAAGGCGCAACTGCCGCAGTGGTTAAAAAATTCTGCACCTGTATGAACGACAAAATGGACGATAAAGAAGTGAAGTCTGTTTCCGAGTGGGAAAAGTCCCACAAAAAAGAGATGAAAGAATGCGAAAAGGCGTCTGGCTGGAAGTAATACAACAGGTAAGTAGCAGTCGATTTAAGCCATGGAGATTCCCTAAATACGGGCATCTCCAAGGCCTTCAAAAGAAAAAAATACTCTCATGTCGGTCGGCCACGCCCTCCACCAAGATGGCCCCGAGCGTGGTGACCGCTTCGGCACTTACGTTAAAATGACGATGGCGATTTTGGGCATTTTGCTCCGCCGTTAGTTGGATCCGAATGCACACATTTGGTGCGAAAACCAGCAGCACTGCGAACACAACCTATTGCTATCCGAATTCGCCAGGGAAAATGACTGCAATAATCGCTGGAAACAGCCTATTTTAGTGCGTTTCCAAGGTCTTAGATTACCCGAAGTTGGGTGTATTCAAGTTAGACTTTACCGTTTCACGCCGTGCTTGAAACCGTCCATTTTACGCAAAAATAAAGGGCGCCGTATCCCTTCCCCAAACTCAAAAATCACGGTTATCAAAATATTACAATTGACAACATTTGCGGATCGTGTATTATAAATGTGGCAAAGACGTTAAATATATTTAAAATTTTTATTGGCTTTTCGTTGTAACCATCGGATTTTAAACTGCATTCATAGCTGATGACGATTAGCTCATGCCATGCTTCTGAAGCTGCACAACAAACACCTCTCAGTTATTTTAAGAACCCAATTTTCATGAAAATTTATATCGCCCCCCCCTCTCCACTAAACAACGCTGCTCGCCACGGGCAGCCCGCTTGGCAAGCGCATCACACTGGTTTGAACTCCATCAAACCAAGTCGCAGCTATAAGCATAAAGCCTTAGTTGCAAGTACTTTAAGCGCGCTGCTAAGTGTGACTGGGGTTGTAGAAACAGTACTGGCAACACCGTACAGCCCGGAAGGTAAATTCTATCGCGCTGACAAACCGATCACCGATAAATATGGTTGAATCCGCTATATTGTGATGCTTGAAGAGCCACCAGCGCCCGCCGAAAATTCAAAAATTCTCACCAAAACCACGAATTTGAAGGAAGCATTGGTTATTCACGATAAGTATGTTCGAGATTATGTTGAGGGGTTTGCTAAATCCAAAACCGAAAGCGTCGCTATTTTAGGCGCTACGAGTTTTGTTTTTCCTAGCTTTACGGCCTATCTAACCGAAGCAGAAGCAAAAAACTATGCGAACGACAAGCGGGTAACTAAAATTACCGAAGACCGCTACGCCACCACTTCATCCATGGGCGGCAAAGTAGAAGCCAGCTCGTTACTTTCTGGCGCTGAAGTTGAAGGATGGGGGCTTGCATTCATGAATAATGCCAACCCGCCGCTATCAACTGGGCAGGCGTTGGTGCATGTGATTGACGGGGGGACAGAAAGCCATCCGGATTTGGATACCAACAGAAACAACGCAAATAATTATTATTTTGTCGGCCCAAGCCAATACTATAAAAATCCGGTTGGATGCTACCCCCACGCGACGCATGTGGCAGGCATCATCGGTGCCAAGAAAAATGGAGTCGGGGCGGTGGGAATGGTACCCGGGGTAAACATTATCTCTCACGCAGTAAGCGACACAAACATTGTTTGGTGGGAAGGTACACCTACGTATGGGTCTGGGTATTATGACTTGGCAAATCCCAACGTACCGCAAAACCTATTTCCGTATGACGGCCATTGTTCAGGAACGCGATCTTATAACTACATCGGGAGTCCAGTCACTATTGCACCATCGATTACGCAATCATCGGTTATCGCGGCCCTTAATCATGTTGTTTATGAAACGATCCTACACGGCACCGGGGTAGTCAATATGTCAATGAACGGCCCCGATTTTTATGCCAAAGACTTGCCAGTGGGGCAAGCGATGCTGTCTGTTGTAACACCGAGCGTTAGGTATTTTTTTTGGTTCGGAACGGTGTTCTATCGCGGAAGCCTTATTGTGCAATCTGCTGGCAACGACAACAACAGTGATGCTTGCAACGTGGCCTACAATGCAACGCTACCCGGTGACGGTATTATTGTTGCAGGCGGCATCGGCTTAAACGGCCAAAGGCTGGGAAGCACTTCAAGCTATGTGAACATATTTACGGAGGCATCCCCATTGACGGTTGCGCCTCATAAGCAACCCGGCCAAACGGTAGTCGCAGGTTCAAACTACGGTAGCTGCGTAGAAATGTATGCGCCCAGCGAAAGTATTTATTCTACATGGACAACCAACTCTAGCCCTTCGCCCTACCGAGAATTGACGGGGACTTCCATGGCAGCGCCCCATGTGGCGGGCTTTGCGGCGGCGTTAATAGAACGGTACCCCGCTATAGGTTGGACGGCGCATACACTAGAAGCGTATGTTGCCGCCCATTTGGTACCCGCAGTGCCAGGCAGCACGTTGCTGGTTCCCAAGTTTTAGTAAGCACCACCTGTGCCATCGCGGTTTCCGAGCCGAGGGCTGTTAACCGCGGTGGCATGTTCTAAAAATTATCCTCTTTAAAAGGCTGATCATGACTATTAAATCTTCGCTCCAGTATTTTAATCTTGCGCTACAACTTGTTTTGCTGAGTGCATTTTTAGCACCATCTGCTTTTGCGCAAGTACAGTATTTTGGTGCCGCTCTCATTCCCCCGAAACCAACTTCTACCGACTATATTGTTTTTATCAAAACCTCATACGCCGGCGGTGGCTCTTGCGCTCGACCACCTTTTAAAACTATTAAAATGATAAACAATAATATAACTATAGAGTTTTCTACAAACCCACCAACCCTCAATGGCCCGTTCCCCCGAGGAACCGAGCTACAGGACGACACCGAAATGGTTGAAATTGGACAATTGCCGCCGGGCGATTACACGATTACGCCTGTTAACGCGGAATGTCCATATGAGAGCACCCCTCCTTTGGGTACAAAGCCCTTCACTTTTACGGTCACAGATGGCCGCCTCGCTACCCGACCTATGAATGGTGGCGGCGTTGATATCAGCGGCCACTGGTGGGACGCAGACAACCCCGGTTCAGGTTTATTTATTTGGCAGGACGCCGCTAAAAATACCCTAGCGGCCTGGTTCACTTACGCCCCAGACGGCAAACCAGTGTGGTACGTATTTCAGCCGAAAACATCGGGTCGCATTCTTGGCAACGGGGTACTGATGCAAACCAGCAAGCCGCCGGGCGACTCATTTCCGCTCACCGGCACGACCCAATTTAAGGCAGTAGGTGAATTCAGGTACGAAAGCTATTACACCCCCATTTTAAGCGGCCCTGATGCAGGGCAGCCAGAGCTCATCTTCAAACTTTACTATGTGCTAAACGGTAGCCCACAAAAATCAATCGTATTACGCCGGTTTTCGGCGAAGTAAGTTAGACAAGAGCGATAGCGGATTTGACAGCGTAACGTTTCACGGCAAGTTGGCGTTGCAGCGCCCGCCGTTTTAGCGCGCATCGATGCCGTGGTGATACCCTTTCGGCGTACAGCAGCCACCTTTGCGCGGGGACGATTCCAAGGAATTCGTAAACAGAAAACCAGCTAAAAATCTTAACCGCAAACAGTTATTTATATGTGTATAAGGTTTCAACCAACGCCTTTGCAGATTTATAGTTTGTACTTTTCTCCCCCGTAGTTTTAAGCGCAATCTCAAAAGCCACTCTTGCGTGATCACGCGCGATGGTGATGGCTTGGGCTTGCGTTACTGTTGCTGGATGCACTTGGGCGATGATTGCGCCGTTGGTCGGCACACTTTGCAATGGCAGGGTATTAGATGCGTTGAGTACACCAAGTGAGGCACCGTTAGCGATGGCAGTCGCAACGCGTTGCCATGCGTTGGCGGCCACAACATGGATATAGCGCTGAAACAAAGGGCTGGCCTCTGAATAATTAGCGGCGATGGTGTTGAGCCTATTTGCAGCATGCAAAATATTACCTTCCGCCGCCTCTATGCCAGCAAACTCTGACTCAGTGCTAAGTGCACTTTCCTCATCTTTTGTAAAATCCCTCAACGCCGCTGCATATGTAGTTTCTGCAACCGCCCTTGCTGCTTTTACATCACCGAGCTTTAAATGTAGTCGCGCAATGGTATTGCCTGCGCGTAGCCCGTAGGCCGACGTCTGATCGGTCGTTTTCTCGGCTGTTTGTACCAACTTTAGGTTTAATTGCAGTGCTTCTCGGTAATTACCCTGCGCTTCCGCCAAACTCGCCCAAGCTCTACTTTGCCATATGCTTTCTTCCCCAGCAGACGCGTGTTTTTTCAGCAGCATATCCACGCGCTCAAGCACACTGCGTGCCTCTGAAAACCGCGCTGCGTTGGTGAGCATCGTCGCGTAGTCACGCATCACCGTACGCAATATGGAAGCGCCTTCGCCGAGGTTAGTTTCAATTCGCTTAATCGTTGCTTTAAATAGTGCTTCGGCCTCAGGCGTTTCCCCCTGACCCGCTAGCGCATTGGCCAAATAGCTTTGGTCGAACGCCAATCGGCGTTCGACGACAGGTGTTTGTAATAGCTGTAGTGCACTTAGCTTTTTAAATTCAGCCACGGCCCAATCATTTTTCCCTAACCTCCAAGCGGTAATTGCTGTATTCGATCTAAATATCCGATATTCGTAATTTTTCCAAAGGTCACCCTTTACGCTTTGCCAAACGGCCTCGGCTTTTTCTAGCACCCGCCCTGCTTCTACATAACGCCTGTCCGCGTTTAAAACAATGGCCAAACTCATCAGCGCCTGCGCGTAAGCAATCGGATGCGTTTTAACGCGCGTTTTAGCTAATTGCACGGCTTCGTCCGCGGCACTTCGAGCGCCTGGCAAAAAAGCATTCTGACGCAGGGTTGAGATGCGGCCTAGCGCAGTGATCCGCGCACCGATGGTGCTATCGCCAGCGAGACTAAGCACTTGAAGCTCGCGCTCAAGGTAGAAAATTGCCCGAGAGATTTCGCCCAAGGCCAAATGCATGTCTATAAGCGAGCGAAATAAACTAGCCTGCGCTTCTGGATCTACGCCCTCTAGCTCCTTCAATCTGCCTTCCGCCTTCAATATCACATCGCGCGCACTGGCATTGCGATCACCACCTTTGGCTGGATTGACACCATCGAAAATAGAGACTAAAAACGCATTCACCTTAGCCGTAGATTTTTGCGCACCAGTTACGCGATCACGTTCTTTCAGAGCTTCTTTTTCGGCTTCTAGCGCACGAAATTTGGCTACTTTTTCTAAGCCTTCTAAATCTTGTGCCTGATTCTTGGCAATTTGCGCTTTTTTGTCTGATGCCACTGCGTAGTCGCGCTGTTTTACTGCATCATTTTTGGCCACTAAGGTTTCAGCTTGTGCGGCTTCCGCTTGCGCGCGAGCGCTCTCTGCTTGGGCGCGCGCCGCAATTGCGGCTTGGCTGGCAGTCTCAGCTAGGCGTTTGGCAGCACTGGCGTTATCTCGTTCGATGCCGGCGGCGACGGCTTGTTGTTGCGCAAGCTTTTTTTCTTCAAATAAGCGCATCGAAAATCCGGCCGCCATCGCCACGAAGCCTGTGCCCGCAACCAGCGCTACGGCATAACGCCCAACCCATTTTCGTGGGCGATAGCCCGCAATTTCAGCGGCAGCATGCACATTTTCAGCAGTAATAACGCGTTTAATATCGTCGGCCATATTGGCGACACTGGTGTAGCGTAAGTTCGGTAACTCATTGCACGCTTTGGCAATAATAGCGCGGGTTTCGCGCATTTTTAGGTGTTGCGGGGCGATGAAATTGGCGCTGCCACGGCGTGCAGCAAAGGCGGCATCGTTTAGGCAAAGTTCTTCCAGCACTTTGCCCAAACTAAAAATGTCGGACGCAGTGGTGATGGTTTTACCGGCCTTTTGCTCTGGGCTTGCGTAGCGCGGGGTGTAGGCCACACCGCCACCCGAATTAGCGATGACGGTGCGGGTGAGTTTATCGGCCACTTCAGGCTTTTCAGCTGCCGCGACACCCACTTGATCGCCACCCTGCCCCAGCAAGCTCGCAATGCCAAAATCAAGCAAAATCGGCCGGCCGGCGCTGGTCACTAAAATATTTGCTGGTTTGATATCGCAATGGACAATTAGGCGCTGATGGGCAACGGCAACCGTTTCACAAATGGGATGAAGTAGGGCCAACACATCCAAAAACGACGCGTTTTTTTCTACACAATACGCATCAAGGGCCACGCCTTCGATCAACTCCATCACCAAATAGGGCTGTCCACTGGGTGTGGAGCCGCCATCGAATAGCCGCGCAATGTTTGGGTGCGTAAGCCCTGCCAAAATTTGCCGTTCAAGCGAGAGCCGGGCTCTGGCAGCCTCTGTGGGCAAACCGTGAATTACCTTGATGGCCACTTGCTGTTCAAATACGCCATCGGTACGCTCGGCTAAAAACACCGAGCCCATGCCGCCCTCGCCAATTTTTTCAATTAGTTTCCATGTGCCAAGCACATCGCCCGCTTCCATTTCTTCACTGAGCTGGGTGTTTAAATCAGTCGCGTTGTGGGCAATGGCGGATGAAAAGCGGGTGACATTGTCTCGTGCGTGGCCGCATAAGCGCAGCACATTCTTTATCATTACCTCATCATCGGCGCTGTTGCCACTGCTGTTGCCAACGCTGTTACCAAGTAAGGCGCGTAACGCGCGTTCTTGCTCAGCCTCTGGCAAATCCGCAACCGCCTCAAACAGATCACGTAGACTGTAGACACACATATTTACTGGCCTCCGCGCACAATATCGGTAGCAAAAACACGCCCAAAACGTAAATCACGATCCACCGTGGGCACAGAAATATCGAGCAGCTTGGCGATGTCTTCACGCTCCATACCAGCAAAATAAGTGAGATGCATAATTTGTGCGCAACGTGGATGTTCTACATCTAATCGCTGCAGCGCCTCATCGAGCGCGATGAGCTCGATGGCGGCATCTGCACCCTCGGCACTTTGTTCTGACAATGTCACCCGCACCCATTCGCCGCCGCGCTTATCGCGCATATTGGTGCGCGCATGGTCCACCAACAATCCGCGCATTTTGAGCGACATCATGGCTAAAAAATGCGCACTATTTTTTAGCGCTACATCCGATTCACCCATACAAATAATCGCATCGTGCAGCACTTCCGTAGGCGAAATAGACACCGCCCCTGCATCCCGCACACGGGAAGCCGCCATCCGCCGCAGCTGCGCATAGCAAGCCTCAATCAGCTCGTTAAACGCCGGGTTTTTTATGCCTTCACGCGATTGATGCCAAACTTCCAACAACTGAGTAAGTGAATTCGCAGCCATAAGTGGGAATTTCATTTTTATTGTGGGCCTTTGTCGTCGAGGGATAGCCGCATTTTGCTGAGGACAGAGACATATGCGGAACACTACCTAATCGACATTAACGGGCAAAATTATCACGTGTGCAGAAATAAATTTTGAACAATAATAAAAGCATACGCCAAAAAACTGCGCTGTTCGACTTTATCCGATGGGTTTTAGTCATCAACAAACCGCAACTGCCCGCAGCAAAATCGCGTCTGCAAGGTACAATCAGTGGTTTGGTCGAGTTTACAATTTAGCAGCTGAATGTAAGCTGCCACCCAGCACTTTATAATTTAGCGCCACCTTCTCCCGCTGTTGCCACACAAAATTGACTTAAAGCCAATAGTTTGAACATGCTGCCTATCCCTTTCCCCAACACCCAATTGATTGCAGTTGTAGTGCCCTGTTACCGAGTGACGCTGCACATTCTCGAGGTTATTAACGCCATTCCTAGTTTCGTTTGGCGTATTTATGTAATAGATGACGCCTGTCCGGATAAAACCGGTGATTTTGTGGCACAGCACGCCACTGATAAACGCATAGTAATTTTACGCAACCCAACAAACCTTGGCGTGGGCGGTGCGGTGATGCGCGGGTATCGCGAGGCCGCGAGCGAGGGTGCGACGATTATCGTAAAAATTGACGGCGATGGCCAGATGGATCCCGCGCTCATCACCAAATTTGTACGTCCAATTGCTACCGGGCAGGCGGATTACACCAAAGGCAATCGGTTTTACGATTTACGCAAGATACGTTCGATGCCACCGATACGCATTTTAGGTAATATGGGGCTTTCGTTTGTAAGCAAAATGTCATCAGGCTACTGGCATGTTTTTGATCCCACCAATGGCTACACTGCAATCCATGCAAAACTAGTTGAGCGCTTGCCGCTGGAACATATTAGTGAACGCTACTTTTTTGAATCCGATATGCTTTTTAGACTGAATACTATTCGTGCTTTAGTGCTCGACATTCCGATGGACGCGCGATACGGGGAGGAAAAAAGTCACCTAAAAATTCACCGTGTGCTTTTCGAATTTAGCTTCAACCATTGCCGCAATTTCTGTAAACGTATTATGTACAACTACTTTTTACGTGATATGTCAGCCGCCTCGCTGGAACTCGTCGCAGGTTTAGCGCTGACTCTTTTTGGTGTGCTATTTGGCGGTCTAACTTGGCTGAATTCAGTACAGACTGGTGTGGCGGCGCCGCTAGGCACCATTATGTTGTCTGCATTGCCGATTTTAGTGGGCTTTCAGCTCCTTTTAGCATTTTTAAGCTATGACGTTAACGCCCAAGTCAGGCGCCCGCTGCACCTTGATCTGCACTAACCATTATGTCTAACTTCCTCAAGCGTTTTTTTACGGCTACCTCAACATTAAATCTGCTACCGGCCTTCTTGGCTGCACTTGTTGCAGGCGCCATTTTGAGCGCAATGGTCCCCCCGCTGCAATCGCCAGATGAGGCCTCACACTTAACGCAAGCGGCGGTCATTTCTCAGGGCTCACTTTTCGGAAGGTCTACTGATGGCCGCGTTCCGGGCGGCCAGCTTGATCAGCAGTTTCTCCCCTATTTCGAGAACTATCACAAGCTGCGCGGCACGCCGAACAAGCTCACACCCGAAATTCGCGCTGCGGGCGATGCTCTAGCCCACAGTGGCACGACTGTCTTTGCGCCTACACATGCCACCGCCTATTATCTTCCCGTTGTCTATTTCCCCCAAGCAGCGGGCCTAGCCATCGGCAGATGGAGCGGACTCTCAATAGACGATAGTATTCGCACAGCACGCGCACTGGCGTTTTTAGCGAGCCTCGTGATACTTTTTGGCGCAGTGAAGTTATACGCGCCGAATATGTTTGTGCTAACTATTTTTATGCTGCCGATGATGATGTTTCAAATAGTGTGTGCAGGTATCGACGGCATCACCACGGCTACAGCAGTATTTGCGCTGAGTTTTTTTATGCGAAGCCTAGAAAAGAAGTGGCAAGCACCCAAATCTCTCCTGCTGTTATTTGCATTTTCACTGCTCGTGGTATGCACAACTAGGCAGCATTTGGTGCTGCTCCTGCTGCTGCCCTTCTACCTTTACACAGTACGCAAGGAACGCCAGCTCCTGTGGATGGGCCTCACGCTTTGTGTACTGACAGTTGCTTGGACGCTATACATTACCAGCGTGACAAGCGCCGTAGCGCCGAGCAATAAATCTAACCTAATGTACTACTTAAACTCGCCGTCAGCGGCCTGGTCGCTACTGGTCAATTCCATTTTTAATACCGAGAATATTCGTAGTTACTTGGTGGCATTTATCGGTATTTTGGGCTGGATAGATACACCCATGCAATCTTGGTTTTATAAAGTGGCCGGGCTTTTCACTATAGCAACGATCGGGTTTTCGCTCACGCTCAAGGGGAGCCATGCGGACTGGTCTGCGCGGGCATTCCTACTGTTTATCGGTCTCGCCTCAAGCCTGCTCACCTTTATCATCATGATGATCGTGTGGACAAAACTACCCGCAACCCAAATCGAAGGCGTTCAAGGCCGATATTTTTTTGTACCTGCAATTTTATTTGGCTTTGCATTGAGCGGCGCCAAAATTCCAATGCGCCTAAAGGGATTGCAAAGCGCCCTACTTTGCGTGTTCGCACTATTTACGGTTTACAACACCGCTTATGTGCTGAACCATCGCTACAACCTGGCGTCGGCAAGTGCAGCCGTGGGAAACTTAGCAATAAATGCGCCAGGCCTTGTGCCAACACATCAGCGTAACTTCACCCACAACCCATTGCGTTTCCGCGTAATCACGACGTGATGCCCGCCCGCTCGATTGGGACGATTGGGTTGTACGGGGCGGAACAATAAACCCGCCCACGTGACGAGTTCAGCGTGGGTAAATTGGCTGATGCCTTGCCAGTGCAAAAAATAATACAAGGCGTTGGTTTGCCGGGCTAACGGCAGTGTGTCCAAAGCTTCTATACTCATTAAGTCAATAGCCTGAAGATGCCCTATTTTAGGGTGTTTCTGGCCACCTAAACGAGCAGACAGTCCCAAATCTATCTGCGCTAACGCTTCAGCAAATTCGGCATGTTCCTGCGCGTGTTGCGCCATGCGGGTAACCGCTTGTTTAGCCTGCGGAAAATGCGTTTGCAGACGGGGCAAAATATCGTGACGCAAAAAATTGCGCGTGTGTGCCGTGTCGGTGTTGGAGCAATCTTCTACATAACTCAGCTGATGCTGGGTGACATAGGCCTCAATTTGGGCGCGAGTCACTTTTAACCACGGGCGGATTAACTGGGTACGCGCATTTAACGGGCGGCTAGCTTGCATGCCGCCTAAGCCCGTGAGCCCAGCCCCGCGAAATAGGCGATGTAGCGTGGTTTCGATTTGGTCGTCCGCATGGTGCGCGAGGAGTATCGCATCTACATCCATTTGTGCAAACGCCTGGTAGCGGGCGGCTCTGGCGTGAGCCTCTACGCCCTTGGTATTAGCGTGATCAATATTCACCGCGATTTGGGTATGCGCAATATCTAGTTGCACGCATCGCTGTGCGCAAAACGCCGCCCATTGGTTCGCGTGCGCGCTTAAGCCATGGTGAATGTGGATAGCGCAGAGCTGCATGGGCAGGGTTTGGCGCAAGGTGCACGCAGCATGGAGTAGCGCGATGGAATCTCTGCCGCCGCTGAGTGCGACTGCGATTGTCGGCATTGTCGCCGCGGTCGGTTTAGCGCAGTTTAAGGCATTTAAACGGTCACGAATCGCGTTTTGCAGTTCCATGGGAAAATTAGCGGGGGCTACTCCGAAACTTCCTTAAATTTCCCCAACTGCAGTAGCTTTTTCTGCCGTTCCAACACGAGTTTATCGGCGGGTAGTTCTTGCAACGTTTTTAAACTGTCGGCGATGGCTTTTTTCAACGTTAGCGCCATGGCGGCAGGGTCGCGATGGGCGCCGCCCATGGGTTCGGCCAACACTTTGTCGATGAGGCCCAAAGCTTTTAGTTTGGGCGCGGTAATGTTTAGCGCTTCGGCAGCGTCGGCTGATTTGGCGTTGTCCTTCCACAAAATAGCGGCACAACCCTCGGGTGAAATAACCGAGTAAGTGGAATATTGCAGCATAAAGGTAACGTCGCCCACAGCAATGGCTAACGCCCCGCCAGAACCACCTTCACCAATAATGGTGCAAATAATCGGCACCCGCAGGCCTGCCATTACATATAAATTTTGGCCAATAGCCTCAGATTGACCACGTTCTTCAGCGCCCACGCCCGGATACGCGCCGGGAGTGTCGATAAAAGTAAGCAGCGGGATGTTGAATTTTTCGGCTAACTGCATGAATCGTAGGGCTTTTCTGTAGCCCTCCGGACGCGGCATACCGAAGTTGCGGTATTGACGATCCTTAGTATCGCGGCCTTTTTGATGGCCGATAACCATCACGCTTTGACCGTTGAAGCGGGCTAAACCACCGACGATTGCGGGGTCGTCGGCATAACTTCTGTCGCCATGTAATTCTTCAAAATCAGTCGTCATGGCCGCAATGTAGTCGAGCGTATAAGGACGTGATTCATGGCGGGCTACTTGCGAAATTTGCCATGCGCCAAGCTTGGCGTAAATATCTTTAGACAGACCTTGGCTTTTTTTGGCGAGCTTATCAATTTCGGCTGAAATATCGAGTGCCGAATCGTCCTGAACGAAGCGCAGTTCTTCTATTTTTGCTTCTAATTCAGCAATCGGCTGTTCAAATTCGAGGAATTTAAGTTTTGATGTCATTGAGTTTTGAGTGTGGTCTGTGCCGGTTGGGTGATTCGCGCGCGGCCTTGAGCTTTACAGTAAGTTACAATGATACCAAGGCTTAGGCACTTACGCCGCACCGGAACTTCTCAACGATATAACGACAAAAAACTATGGCAAATCGCCTCTCTAAAATCACTACACGCACCGGCGACGCTGGCATCACTGGTTTAGGTGACGGCGCGCGCGTATCAAAAAGCGTGCCGCGCATCGCGGCCATGGGCGATGTGGATGAGTTAAACAGTGTACTTGGCGTCTTGGTTTGCACCTTAAAGCAAGCCGCCAATATGCCTGAAGACGCCCTAAATACGAGCATCTCCAAGGCATTTTGTATAGAAACTTTAGGTCAATTATCGCGTATTCAGAATGATTTGTTTGATCTGGGAGGCGAAATTTGTATTCCCGGTTATCAGCTTTTACACGCGCAACAAGTTGAAAATTTAGATGCATGGATTGCTTCTGGCAATGCCCAATTAGCACCGTTAAAGGAATTTATTTTACCCGGCGGCAGCCTCGTAGCGTGTCATGCGCACGTGGCGCGTACCGTGTGCAGGCGCGCGGAACGGGCATGTGTGACCTTGGCCGACTCGGAAACGGTGCCCGCATTGACGCTACAATACCTAAATCGTCTATCCGACTACCTATTTGTTCTAGCGCGCAATTTGAACGTGGCAGCGGCCCAAGCTGATATTTGCTGGGAACGGTTTCAACCCAAATCTGCAGAATAACTTCACTTAAAATCAATGACCGACACCAATCAAGAGCTCGCCGCTCTACTCGCCCAAGCCGGTTTAGGCGATCGCCGTGCCTTCGCCGCGTTGTATGAAGCGACAAAATCGAAACTGTTTGGGGTTTCGCTACGTATAGTTAAAGAGCGGCAATTAGCCGAAGAAGTGTTACAGGATAGTTTTGTGAATATTTGGAACAATGCGCGCAATTACACCGCTGAAAAAGCCGCCCCGATGACGTGGATGACGGCTATTGTGCGTAATCGCAGCCTTGATTTAGTGCGCCGCCCACACCTTGAAACCCAAGATGAGGATGATTTTTTTACCCTAAACATGGTGGATGAAGCCTTAAGCCCCGCGGCTGCCTTAGCCCAAAAACGTGACGCATCGCGGGTAGAAAACTGCATGCGTGCGCTGGATGCCGATCAGCGCCAAGCGATTGCCTTAGCGTTTTTTGATGGATTAAGCCACGCTGAAGTGGCAAGCCACCTCAAAAAACCACTCGGCACCATCAAAACCCACGTACGACGCGGCATGATTAAAATGAAAGACTGTTTAGGCGGAGTCGCAGCATGAATCTAAACGCACCAAAATATGCCACTGTGCGCCAACAATTATGCGGCGAATACGTGCTGGGCACCTTGCGCGGCGGCGCCCGGCGGCGTTTCAGCCAGCTGTTGCGCCGCGATGCTAGGCTTGCTGCTGAGGTAGCACTCTGGGAAGCCCAATTAACACCGCTTTCCAGCCATATCAGCCCGCAAGTTCCGTCCGACGCGGTTTGGCAGAGCATTGATGCGCGGTTGTTTGCCTCCAAGCCCACGCGTGCGCCCGTTGAATTGAAAACAAGTTGGTGGAACAATTTGCTGCTTTGGCGTACCGCAAGCTTTGGGTCAGCCGCGGCCGCATTTGCGATGGCAGCCGTATTATTGGTAGGCACGCGGGACAAACCACCGATGTCGACCGCTGTGTTAGCGGAAGCCGGTGAGGCCCGCATTATCGTTGAACAGCCAACGCGCGGCACGCTCATGGTGCGGATGGTAAAGCCGTGGAAAGTAATGAACAACAACACCAGTATGGAACTTTGGGTGGTGCCAAAAGACGGCGCGCCAATTTCACTTGGGTTAATTAACGACGAAGGCGACACTAAAATTAGCAGCAAACAGGTTGATGCCATCATGAAAGCCGGTGCTTCCGTGGCACTGTCAAAAGAAGCAAAGGGCGGCTCCACCAACGGCCGGCCAACGATGCTGATGTGCCAAGGTGTATTGGCCGTTATGCCTGCCAAGTCAACGGCTAAAACCGCAGCTAAGCCGTTGATTTAAAAATATATTTTTTGAAAAGAAAAACGCCACACGCTAAAAGTCGTGTGGCGTTTTCTATTGCACAACTACACTAACGGCGATGCGGGTTATTTGGGTGACGATCGTGACGGTTAGATACGCCATCGTGATCATTGTCCCGATGTCCGCGTGGCGACGAATACCAGCCACCTCGATTTTGCACCCAACGGCCGCTATTGTTCTGCCAAGAATGGTGGCGATAACTATAGCCACGACGCTCGCGCACATAATTACCCGGCACCCAGTAATAACGCGATCCCCGCACGTCCCAAAACCCTGGAATCCATAAGTAGCCGGAACGATAGGAGGGTTGAATTTCAACCCGCAAGGCGGGCGGTGCGTTTCGGGAGTTGTACGAGTCCCGCGAGTTGTAATCCCGCGCGATCGCTGGGGAAGCCGCTCCCAGCAAGGTTAACGCGCTAAATGCGACAGCCAACAATATTCGATTTTTCATGTTGAATCTCCTCATGAGTAATAATTGAAGTACATCTGCTAAACGCTATTTATTGCCTCCACGTTCACGGCCGATACAACCTGTTACATCTCTGATGGCTGGCCCGCAATCCCCCTAAAAAATTTTTGACCATAAGTAGAGGAGAAAATAGCCTAAAATTAGGCCAGAAAGGCTCTACATGAAGACCAGCCGCTCCACCGACAGCTAGATTATGGCGGTATGGATGCCAGCCTCTTCACTGGGCTCAAGGAACTTTAAGCTGAAGCAGTCGATTACAGACGATGTAGGCCGATGTTCAGCTCGACGCGCATCTTCTCAAAGAGGCTCTCGCAAAAAAGTTTTAGCGCCATCGGCTCGCAAGCAGACGGCGCAAAGCGCCTGCACAACCTACCCGTTGCGCATCAAGTGCTGCTGTAATTTGTACGCCATCAGCCCTAGTCATTGGCGCTATGTGCAGCAGCGCGACCCTGAGGATGCCGTCATTGCTGCAGCCCTCATCGCATTACCTGAAGCGCATATCCGTTGGGGATTTGGCTTAATGTATTTACACCTGCGCAGTGTTCAAGCAAAGACTTGGAACCATAAGCGGGTATGGATTCCCTACGTAGCACAATTACGAGCACAATTATGCCCGCAGTTTAACCGCGGTTCAGGACAGGTTTTGTGCGTTGACGATATGGTGGTGGTGGCAACCCCTGCGGGGCGGCGATCGCTAGTGCAATACGCTGCAACTGGGGTTGCTTAATTTGTCACCGCCACAGGATTGCTAAAGCGTGGCTAAAAAATCCAGTAACTGTTGACGCTGCGGTAGGCTCAAGCGATTGTAACGATCACGCGAAACTACGCCCTCACCTTCGTGCGCGCGAATTGCGCCGTCAACACTATTAGTCCGGCCATCGTGAAGGTAACGGTCGCGCGCGCGCAAGCCCCATAACGGCGGTGTGCGCATTTCGTGCATGGTGGCGTTAGATTGCGCGATGCCGTCGTTAAGTCTACCCATATCGTGCAGTAGTAAATCAGAGTACAAATTTACGGCTTTACGGTCGAGCGCAGGTATTACGTTCACGCCCGTGTGTAAAGTGGGTGTATGGCAGGATGCGCAACCTATTTGCATAAAAGATACTTCGCCCGCAATGGTCTGCGGCGTGGCGTTCAAGCGCGGTGGCGGCGCCAGCAGGCGCATGTAGTCGGCTACCAAATCAATATCCCCACGGCCGTTGGTGTCCAGCACATCTTCCGGGTCAACCGTACGCTTAAAACGGGCGAGCAACGCTTCGTTACCATTAGGCGCATTTTCTTTTGGGAAGAATCGATTAGTGATGCCCATCTCATTGCTATAGGCGTCGGCTGAAAACGCCAAAATACTCGCGAGTTGGGCCTTCCAACCGAACCGGCCGACACGCTTTTCGCCGGTCGTAATATCGGTTACTTCGGCCGCTCGGCCGAACACACCGTCGGTTTTTTTGATGGTGGCGTTAAGCCTTAATGTGCTGTCGGGAATAGCCTCAATTAAACCGAGTCCGAACAACGGTGTCGATAATCGCTGCGCCACCACATTGGCTTCATGGGGAATAGTTTCCCGTACGGCGGGATTGATGGCAAAGCGCTGCAGCAACGAGCCGCCAAGGGCATCAAGCGGATCGAATTTATCGTTTTCGACGCGGCAAAAGCGCGTGACCACCGTCCGGCTACCGCCACCAACCACGGGAGCCGTGTGACATTCGGCACAGGATCTACCGTTAAATAGAGGGCCCAGTCCGCCTTCGGGTGTTTCTACATTGGTAAATTCAGCGCGCCCTTCTTGAAACGCTCTGTCGAGCGCGACCGAAAGCCCAAATAAGGCACCACCAAATCCCTGTAAGTTGTTTGGGCCAAATGCGCCGGGTGGATTTGGCGCGTTGGGCGGATTAGGTGGATTAGGTGGATTAGGTGGAGGTGGCGGACCAGGCGGTGCAAATTGCGCTAGGGCGGTGGCACCGGCCATGATTGAAAGTGCGATCACGGTGCGCAAAATTGCTTTACGCGATGATGGGCGTTGCTCTGAATTTGGTTTCATTTAAAGGCTCCTGAATAGTTTTAAAATGTGCTTTCAATCGCGCCGTGGTGGCTCACCTTCTGGACGAGGTGGCCGATTTGCTTGCTTAAATTCTTCATAGCGGCCAAGTTGTTCCGCAGTCAAAATTTTGGCAAGCTTTTGTTTGGTTGTCGCATGTAATGCATCAATCTTAGTACGCATGGCTTGCCGCAGTTCTTCCGATGCTGCACGGTCGGCATCCACAATTATTTTTACTGAGGCCATTTGTTGCGCATTGAGTTTCAGGCTATTTACTAAGGCCCCTGTTCTGTCGGCGTTGTGATCCGGCCCTTGACCTTGCAAAGCTGGGTCTTTGGGGCGTCCGCCTGCTGGCGGTTGAGCGTGGGCGCTGGCAATGCCGAGGGCATAAATCCCAGTTGCCAGAGCGATCACCACGCATGCTTTGATTTGGGTGTGGGTAGAATTGGGTTTAAACATTACAGCCTCCGTTGGTCAAATTGATTGTGCAAATAATCTGATGTTGCGTGATGTGACATACTTTGTTCGTCGGTTTTACCGATGCTGCAACACGGCTAGATTAGCAATCAACTTTGCAGCGATTGCGCAGAAAGTATGGAGAAAGTGTGGAGAATGCTTTGTCAAAGATTCCGTTTGTGGCGCAAACCTAGTAAGGTGCAATCACACTAAAAAAAATTTATGCGCATACCACTCTGGGTCAGACTATTTTTTACCTTTGCCGCGCTAAGCGTGGTGGGCTTGTTGGCGCTCACCATGCTGCAAAAACGCAGTTTTCAACGCGATTTTTTGGCGTACGTCAACCAGCAGGCCATCTTGCGGGTTGAGCTTGCGGCAGCGGCTTTAGGCAAGCGCTATGAGCAGGTGGGAGACTGGAGTTTTGTCGCTGCCCGACCCCGCGCGTTCGAAAACTTCTTCGGTGGCGGTGGTAATGCATTGACGGTAGATGCGGCCGATGAGGAGCGCCGACCAAGGCCGCCACGTCCACCGCGATCCTCAAATAATCTGGGAGCGCTCGATGATAGGCGTCCGCCCCCACCTCCGCCGCCAGAACTCGGCGACGGCATGAAGCCCCCGCCACGCGACGGGAGGCGTCCGTCGCAGCAGCGCATCGATGCGCTAAATATTCAAACACGCGTGGTGTTGCTCAATCCAGACGGCAGACCCCTTGTCGGGAATACCGCTGTGCCGTTGGATTCGCGCCGCGTGCCAATATTGGCTAACGGTGCAACTGTAGGGAATCTCTTGATGGCGTCGCAACCAGCGTTAGAAAGCGATATCGATGTCGCGTTCGCGCAATCACAATCGCAACACGCACTTTTCGCGGCCCTAGGCGTATTGGTAGCCGCATTGCTTGCGGCACTAGTTCTGGCGCGCTGGCTGCTGGCGCCCGTCAAAACGATTGGTCAGCGCATGCAGCAACTTGCAGCGGGCGATTACCGTGAACGCATCACTTCCACGCGCACCGATGAGCTTGGTGATTTGGCGCTTAACTACAATCGCTTGGCCGAAACCTTGACGCGCAATCAAGAGGCGCGGCGTTCTTGGGGTGCCGATATTGCCCACGAATTGCGCACGCCGATTTCGATTCTGCGCGGTGAAATTCAGCTCATGCAAGACGACTTGCGGCCGATGAATAAAGCCGCGTTGGAGTCGTTGCAAAGCGAATGTGTGCGCTTAACAGGGTTGATTGAAGACCTTTATCAATTAGCCCTTTCCGACGCGGGCGCGCTGTCGTATCGACTTGAAGTTGGCGATTTAAACGCGATTATCGAAGGGCTAATGCGCGATTTCTCGCGAAGCCAAGATACTGCTGGTTTGGTGATAGAGACAGCATTGAGCAATACCCCGTTGTCGGTGCGCATTGACACCCAGCGCTTTACGCAACTATTGACCAATGTATGGACCAACAGCCAACGCTACACCGATTTGCCCGGAAAATTTCGGCTCACGACACAACGAATCGCCAACGATGCCATATTAACTATCGATGATTCGGCGCCGAGCGTACCAATTGAAGCATTGTCGAAACTGTTTGATCGCCTTTTCCGCGTCGACGCTTCACGCAACCGCGCACATGGTGGCGCAGGCTTGGGACTTGCTATTTGCAAAAACATTGCCGAGTCGCATGGCGGCTCAATCCGCGCAGACGCGTCGCCGCTGGGCGGGCTGCGGATTGTGTTGCAACTGCCCCTAGTTAGGAACGCGACATGAGCAGCTTAGCCAAAACAGTTCTCGTCGTCGAAGATGAGCCAAAAATCGCTGCAATTTTGCGCGAGTATTTGCACGCAGAAGGCTATTTAACGCTGCATCTCGATAATGGCAATACGGTCATCGCGCAGGTGCGTACCAGCATGCCCGATGTGATCTTGCTCGATTTAATGCTGCCCGGAAAGGATGGTTTAACGCTTTGTCGCGAACTGCGCGCATTTAGCAATGTACCCATCATCATTCTCACCGCACGCGTTGAGGAAATTGATCGTTTATTGGGCCTCGAACTAGGTGCGGATGATTATGTGTGCAAGCCTTTTAGCGCGCGCGAAGTAGTGGCGCGGGTTAAAGCACTGTTGCGGCGCGCAGCAACGGATGCTGGCACCGGCATCAATGGCGCGATAGTGACTCCGCTCAATCCACTCATCGTGCTCGACGCCACGCGGTTTACAGCGAGCGTTCGCGGCGTGATGCTGGATTTAACGCCGGTTGAATTTCGCTTATTGCAAACCCTCGCAGCCCAATTAGGACGGGTGTTTTCACGTAATCAACTCATGGATTTGCTATACCTTGATCATCGCATTGTGAGCGATCGCACCGTCGATAGCCACGTAAAAAACTTGCGCCGCAAAATAATGGATGCGGGTGGCGAAGAAGACTGGCTACGTACCATTTACGGGTTAGGCTATAAATTGGATTACTAGTCCTACTGTGTTACAAAATTTAAATTACCGTATGCGTCACCACGCAAAACCTATGAGCCACATGCACAACCTGCTAGCTAGGCCGATGCCGTAGCCCGGCTCTCGCGGCTTTTTGCGACAGCCGGGGTCGGT
>JANNXI010000092.1:0-16844 GCA_031409495.1 Betaproteobacteria bacterium | reverse complement strand
GGTTCGAGCCAATCTACCAGCGCTTTTAATTTTGCCAAATGCACTAAATCTAGTGGATCCGTGCCGCCTAACGACAACCCCACGCCGTGCGCGCTCACCGCATAGTCGGCACGCAGCGCTTCTAAATAAGCACGGTTTAACCCGCCAGTGTCGAAAAAATTCTCGCTATGAATCTCCAACAACCCAAGCATTGGCCGCTGTTGCAATATGTCAGCATAGTGGGGAGTGCGTAAGCCCACGCCACACTGTAAATTTGCTATTCGATTATTTTGCATAGGTGATGGCAGGATAAAAAACGGCCGCTCAAAATTGACGGCCGTTCAATTGTTACACCAATGGGCGACGCCGATACAGGGTCAACCGTTGTGCATCAATTAATAAGCGGGTGTCTGAGCAACTTCAGCTTTGGCTTTGGCTTTGGCTGGGGCTGCGGTACCAGCCGCGGCAGCAGCGGCAGGGGCAGCAGCGGCAGAAGAGACTTTGCGCAAAACGCCGCCAGTTTTGGTGCAAGAACCCTTGGCCACATAAATCCACTCATCGGCTAAATTGTCCGCTGGCGCTTTACCGGCACAAGAATGCAACACCGCGTCTTTTGCAGTGCCGCTCAGGGTAGCGTTACCGCAATCATTCATGCCTTTTTTTGCTATGCCGTAGCATTTTTCCTTGATGACTGTCGTTTGCGCTTGGGCATGCATACCAACGGTGGCAACAAGTCCGGCGATAGCGGTTGAAATCAATAGCTGGGTAGTTTTCATTTTGCAAATTCCTCTAAAAATTAGTTAAAAATATTGGTGTCCGCCACAAATTAAACTCACAAACTTGACACCGACGCGGCAAATACACGTGCTAGCGCTGCTATTTAGCGTCTTTGCCGATAACACTTTCTGCTGCACGCCGTTCTTGACGGGTCTTACCGCCTAGTTTGTTGCATGTTCCTGTTGCCACTTCTTTCCATTCATCGGCTGCAAAATCCACTTTTGATTTACCGGCGCATGTGTGCACCTTTGTATTACAGTGGTTTTCACCGGCCTTGGCAATACCAAAACATTTTTCAGTTTTGGAGTCAGCCGTCGCCTCTTTTTTCGCGTCGGCCCCCTGCGCTTGCAAGCCTGTTGATGCCACTAACAGTAGCCCCGCAATAGCACAATGCACTGCTTGCTTTAGCGATGATGGCGCGACTATTGGTGTTGATAATTGTGGCACTAAATTCCCCTTTTCGACGTTCATGAACCACGTATTACGGCAGCAAACCAAGCACCAAATCGTACTTAACCTACCGAAAAATACTTCCTACGCAGCACACAACCATTATTACGCAACGATGCATTATTTAGATTCAAATATTTTAACGGCATTTCTAGACTCTAGTTGACGGCAACATTAAATCATTGCGCCAAACACCCCAACTTAGCTGAAATTATGTTGTCGCCATGCCTCGTAAGCCACAATTGCGACGCTGTTGGCTAAATTTAAGCTTCGATTTCCTGGCCGCATGGGCAACGTGAGCCGCTGTGCGGGCGCAAAACTTGCTAATACTTCCGCCGGCAATCCCCTTGTTTCAGGGCCAAATACAAAACAATCATCCGCCATAAAAGCAACCTTGTCATAGCGCTCGCTATTTTTGGTCGATAACGCAAACACGCGCTTGCCCGCTAGGGCCAGCTGGCAAGCTGACCAGTCGGCGTGATGCGCTACATCCGCAAACTCGTGATAATCCAAGCCCGCCCGCTTCACCCGTGCGCTATCCCATTCAAAACCCAAGGGATACACCAAATGCAAGCGCGCGCCGGTGTTGGCGCATAAGCGAATAATGTTTCCGGTATTGGGTGCAATTTCAGGCTGATACAGAACTATATTGAACATGTGACGTCAATGAATTTACAATGGTTACAATAGGCAAACGTGTTGTATGGCTTAAGTCGTTTAGTTTAACCATTCCTTACATAAAAAATGCTGTCTTCAAAAAGATAAATTCGGCTAAATGAATTCACCGCAAAATCGCCCCATGCGGGCAAAAATAGCTGCTGGCGCAACGGTTCTATTAGCCGCAGCACTCGGGTTTATCGTGTTGCAATCTGGCGCCCAACCCCCCATTGTATTGAACAGCCCCACCGCTGGCGCCGTAGCGATAGCACCAGCTACCGTTACAAATGTCACCCGTCCAAAAATTGGCTTGGTACTTTCTGGCGGCGGCGCGCGCGGTGCGGCACACGTTGGCGTGATAAAAGTGTTGGAAGAAATGCGGATTCCGATTGATTTTATCGCGGGCACCAGTATCGGCGCCTTAGTGGGTGCGGCTTATGCGTCCGGTACGCCCATCAAAGAACTTGAAGAACGGTTAAAAAGTGCCGATTGGGATGATTTGTTCACCGACAATTCCCCACGCGCCGACCGTAGTTTTTTACGTAAGGAAGATGACCAAGCGCGGCTTTTACAGTTTGAAACGGGCGTAAAAAAAGACGGTTTGGTGTTACCGCCAGGCGCCATTTCTGGACAAAAGCTTGATGTCTTGTTTAGCAAAATTACCCGCGGGGTCGTGGCTGAAATCGATTTCAATAAGCTCCCGATTCCTTTCCGCGCCGTAGCCACAGAGGCTGAAAGTGGCCGAATGGTGGTGTTTTCCGAAGGTCGCCTACCGGACGTGATGCGTGCTTCCATGTCTGTGCCGGGTGCCGTCACGCCCTACCAAATTGACCAGCGTATTTTTTTAGACGGCGGCCTGACGCGAAATTTACCGGTGGATGTGGCGCGGCAAATGGGTGCGGATATTGTGATTGCCGTGAACCTTGGCACGCCGCTTTTAAAACGCAGCGAGCTATCTTCAATCGTGGGCATTAGCCTGCAGATGATTAATATTTTGACCGAGCAAAACGTGCGCACATCCCTTGATTCGCTAGACCGCGAAGACGTGCTCATTTCACCAGAATTAGATGCCATCACTTCAACCGATTTTTCCAGTGTCGCCGCAGCTATCGCTGCAGGTGAAATTGCTGCGCGCGGTATCGCGACTCGTCTAGCGCAATACAGCGCCGATATCCCGCAGTACGCCAAAATTATGGAACACCGTAGCGCCCGGTTGGGCCGTGCGGTGCGGGCTACGGACACAATCGACGAAGTACGTATAAGCGGCAATACGTTGGTTAGCCAAGTAGAAATTGAGCGGGCACTCGAAGTAAAAGTAGGCGCGCCGGCAAGCTTTGACAAAGTAAATCGCGGCATCAGCCGGATCTATGGCTTGGGGTTTTTTGAACGGGTAAATTACAGCCTACTTAATGAGCCCATACGGCGCCCAGACGGATCATCAGATACCCAACAAGTGCTCACCATCAATGCCCGCGAAAAGCCGTGGGGACCTGACTATTTGCGATTTGGTGTGAGCTTAGCTGCGGATTCGGTAGGCGAAGGCAGTTTCAATTTATTATTGCGCTATCAGCGCACCCAGCTCAATAAATATGGCGCTGAGTGGCGCACCGATATTCAAGTGGGGCGTAATGCAAAGCTCGCAACCCAGCTGTTTCAGCCCTTTACGCAATCAGCGTGGTTTAACGTAATCCCCTACGCTGAAGTTGAACGCCGCCCCTTGAGTATTTTTGCGCAAGGCCAGCGCATTGCCCGCTACGATTTAACGTCATCTAGCTTTGGTGTGGATTTAGGCGCAGATTTAGGGCGAAATTCCATCGCCCGCTTTGGCTTTTTGCGCGGCAACAATAGCGCATCGCTCAATATCGGCTCACTGGTTGCGCCTAACTTCAAATATAAGCAAGGCGGCCTGCGCTTAAAATTGGTTTATGACAGCTTGGATGATGCCGCCTTCCCTCGGGATGGTCGCACCGCTAGCCTCAACGCTTATGCCAGCAGTAAATCGTTTTCGGCCACTTCGGCCTATACGAAAGTAGAGGCCATTTATAACGAAAATATTTCCTTTGGCCCACATACTTTTTCAGTTGGCTTCCGCCTAGGCCAAAGCGGCAAAGACGAAGTGCCATTGTTTGATCAATATGCATTGGGCGGGTTTCTACAACTATCGGGCTATCGCCCCGGCGAGCTCCTTGGCCAATCGGTCGCGTTTAACCGTATAAGCTACTATCGGCAAATTAATTATTTCAAAAATCCATTTGGAAAGCGCCTATTTATCGGTGCCTCCGCTGAATCGGGACGTACGTCGGATAGCTTTCAATCACTGTCCACAGGCGAAACCAAAAGCTCGGTCGGGCTATTTGCGGGATTTGACACCCTATTAGGGCCGCTTTATGTAGGCTATGGGCACGCGAAGGGTCGCGATAGAATTTTCTACTTCTTTTTGGGGCAGCCCTAGCAGCCTGTCGGACTATGGCAATCGGAAGCAAAATTTGGCTGCGCCGAGCCAGATTTTGCCGATTTTTTACGTCAATATCGAGCATATTGACTCAAAAATCGGTGAAATATGGGGCGCGCAGGCGGATTTTGAGCCGATTTGGCTATAGCCCGACAGGCTGCGAGGCACGCTTCGACTTAAATTTTAATCGCTCTTCATTCGAAGTCTCGCTGTATGCGCCGCCGAATGTACACTAAACACCAGCCACACATTGCTACCCCATGACCCCAGAACAACTCCTTTTCAGCCAGGGTTTCGGCTCCCGCAAAACCTGCGCCATGCTTGTTGCCAATGGCGATTTATTCGTCAATGGTCAATGCGCTACTGACCCGCGCGCTGCGCTCAATGTCGATGCGCTCGACTTTAGCTTTACCGTAGCCACGCTAGATTCACCGCAGCCTTGGCCATATCGTGAAAAAGCCTACGTGATGCTCAATAAGCCGATGGATTATGAATGCTCGCAAAAGCCAAAATCCCATCCCAGCGTGTATAACTTGCTGGCCGATCCGCTGCGGGTGCGCAGCGGCGGCGGCTTGCAGTCAGTGGGGCGCTTGGATCACGATACAACCGGCTTATTATTATTCTCAGATGACGGACAATTCATCCATAAAATGTCGTCGCCTAAACATCATGTGCCAAAAATTTATGATGTGACCACGAGCGAACCTGTCAGTGACGAGCAAATTAAAAAACTGCTCGCGGGCGTGGTGCTGGAAGATGATCCAAAACCTGTGTGTGCGCTTATCGTCACCCGTATGGACGCAGAAAACAGAATCCATATGACCTTAGCGCAGGGCAAGTACCATCAAGTAAAACGCATGATGGCAGCGGTTAAAAACCACGTTGACGCACTGCACCGCAGCCAAATCGGCGCGTTAAAAATACCGGATGATTTAGGTTTGGGCGAATGGCGCTGGCTGAGCGCAGACGACTTGGTGAAGGCAAAAAGTAAAACCAGCAGCGCCTAATGCCCCTTAAACGTGACGCACCAGTCACCATTGCTGTATATTATTAAAATGCCTGAAGAAGCCTTAGAATAGGGCTTCTTCAGGAAATATTTCGCATTAAAAACAAAATAGGTGTCGATCCACTTTAATCGTGCGCTCACAAAATTGCACAACTAGAAGCGCGCGCCCTTGCTAGACTTTGCCTCTATTCAATTTAATGCTAAGGTATTCCATGACAAGCAAATTTCTAACCGCGCGCAGCACTTTGTCCTCAACTCTGCTTCTCAGCGCACTGACTGCAACTACAGCCGTATTTGCGCAGGCCGAACCTGATGTTGATGGCAAAAATCGTCCCGTTTGGGAAGCGGGACTCGCCGCATTCGGCGGGGGAAGCCCGGCCTATCCAGGCGCTGAAGAGCGGGTAAGCCGCGCTATTGCGCTGCCGTGGTTTGTGTATCGTGGTGAAGTATTTCGCGCTGACGGCGGCACCTTTGGCGCGCGGGTAGTGAAGTCACAAGCAATGGAAATTGATATTGGTTTTGCCGGCGCATTGGGTGCATCAAGTGACGATGTTGAAGTACGTAAAGGCATGCCCGACCTTGGCTTTCAATTTGAGTTTGGGCCAAGAGCGCGTTTTATACTATCCAATCCGACTCCTGATTCCGTGGTGCGGCTAGAAGTACCATTGCGCGCCGTACTTGAATTTAAAGATGGCATTAAACAGCGCGGCTTCAGCTTTGAGCCACGTTTGTCCTACGCAAATCGCGAGCTAGGTGGTGGCTTTGGCCCTGGTTGGGGCTTAACAGCTAGCGCAAGTGTGGTAATAGGCGACCGTAAATTAAACCAATATTTGTATGGCGTCGATAACGCATTTGCTACACCAACTCGCAGTGCCTACACCGCAAAATCCGGCATCGTGTCGCCGCGCTTACAGGTAGCACTTTCACATAAGCTCAATAAAGACGTTCGTCTGTTCGGCTTTACCCGCTATGATTTTACCGGTAGCGGCGCCAATAAAGACAGCCCTTTGCACATTAAAAATGGCGGCGCATCATTTGGGCTAGGGGCGGTGTGGACGATAGGTCGTTCCAGTGAAATGACCAGCTACTAAGCCCAAATATATAAGTACTCATGCCTGAAGATGCCCTAAAATAAGGCATCTTCAGGCGCATATAATCAGGTAAAAATTAAATAGCCTTGAATAAATACTTGCTTGGGTAATAACAGCCGGAGCCACCGCCACTGTATTGACCATTTTTTGCATAACTAATGTAACCACCGCAACCGATAATGCGCTTGGTGTCTACTATCAGCGTTGACATAAACTCAACTAGTGATTCAAATCTGGGCTCGTCCTCGATCACGTCGGTATCTGACAACATAACTTTGCCTGCGTGCTCGCCCTCGGTGATAAGCAACCAGCGCTCAGAATCGCCCGGCGTATAACCAAAAGGGATGGCCGTTCTCAAATACGTTGGAATTTCTTCTAAGGCATCGTGCCACGTCACGTCTTGCGCCCAACCCATCACGTCCGCCATATGCCCCGGCCATTCCGCTGAGGGAAGCAAAATAAATGCAGCCTCATTGTTGGTAAAAAATAGCGCAGCACCGTCGTAGGCGGCTAGCAGATCAAGCAGCGACGCAGCCGCAGTACCATATTGCGCTCGCAGTTCCATAATACGTGCCGCCGTCGCTGGCTCTTGTGCAATATGCTTAACCGCAACAACAATGGTTTGATCGGTTGCGGTGCTGCCGTCCGCGCGTTGCAACTCCGCACGAATGATCGGATCGCGATGCGCAAGCAATTCGGCTAAAAGCTGTTTCGCTGTTTTTGCGGCCGCATGGCCGGCTACTTTCTGCTTCTTCGCCGCTTGTTTAAGTACTGAGGCCGGCGGCGGCACGGTAAAAAAAGCGATGTTTTCAGCCACGTAGGCTAAAATCGCGTCGTCCAAGCTCTCGTCTCCCATAGACAACAAAATATCGGTGGCACCCCAAGGGATTGCTGGCAGATCGAGCTTCACTTCTTTGCCGTTAATGGTGGATGTCATCGAAACTGGTTCATCTGCACCGATGCCCGCAAGCACTTTATCTAAGGCATCAGCGGTAACGAGCAACCCCCGATCACGCGCAAATTGGGCGGCAACAGGAATACTTTCAGGCAAATTTTCAAGTACCTCGGCAATGCCATCGCAAGTTGCAACCGTGCATAAATACTGCGCCATTTGTTCCGGCACCGACAACGCCTGACCTTCTTCAAACGCTTCGTTGAGCGCCTCGAGAAGCTCCCAAGCAATTTCAGGGGCGCTACGTTTTGTACGCTGCGCGACTAAATCTTTTGCATATTGCGTCATCATTGCCCTCTCTTTAACACTCGGAAACTAAAAGCGTAAAGCCTGAAAACGCCCTATTTACGGGCATCTCCAGGCATATAATTAGCGCGAAAAACCTTCAAGCCAAATTCAAAAAATGTTCCCGATAATATTTTAGCTCTTCAATACTCTCTTGAATATCGGCCAACGCCTCGTGTTTGCCATGCTTTTTCATGCCGGACATAATAGTTGGCTTCCAGCGTTTGGCTAGTTCCTTAAGCGTGGAAACATCCAAGTTACGGTAATGAAAAAACGCTTCTAATTCCGGCATGGCGCGCGCCATGAAGCGGCGATCTTGGCAAATAGAGTTACCGCACATTGGCGATGTTTTTGCCGGTACATGCGGGCGTAAAAAGTCGAGCATTTGCGCTTGCACATGTTGCTCGTTAAATGGCGACGCTTTTACGCGATCAATTAAGCCGGATTTTTTGTGGGTGGATTGATTCCATGAATCCATAGCGGCTAGTACTTCGTCGCTTTGATGGATTGCCACGCCGGGCATTTCGGCCAACACGTTTAAATTTGAATCAGTCACGATCATGGCAATTTCAATGACACAATCGGTTTCAGGCGTTAAGCCTGTCATTTCCATATCTAGCCAAACTAGATTGTTTTGATCAGCAGCCACAGTGGGTTAACTCCCGTAAAATAAGAATATCGATTATATTCTGCCGCAGCACTTATCTCCCAGCAATGCCAACTTGGAACCAAAATGCAAAAACTATTAGACATGCAGTGTGAAGCCGGCGCTGATGCCCTTCAAGATCAAGAAATTGCGATGCATTTACAAAAGCTGAATGGCTGGGATCGCGCCGGCAGTGAGATTCGTAAAATGTTTTTCTTTCGCAATTATTATGAAACCATCGCCTTCGTTAACGCCCTAGCCTTTGTAGTACATAAGCAAGACCATCATCCAGAATTGAGCGTGCATTACAACAAATGTGTGGTGGCATTTTCAACGCACGACGCCAACGGGATCACCCTGAATGATTTTATTTGTGCCGCTAAAGTGGAAGCTTTAGTGAGTACGCAAGCATGAACCCTCAGGGTATCGTAACTGGCGATTTTGGACGTGATTTTTTGGTGGAGCTGGCTGATCGTACCCAACTCACCTGCTCGCGCAAGGGCAAAAAGCAAGATGTGACTTGTGGCGATATTGTTGAAGTATCGTTGGCAGATCCCACCGGTGACGGCGGCAACTCAAAGCAAGGCCGCATTGAAAGTGTCGCGCCGCGCCGCAACGTATTATTTAGAACCGACGCGTGGCGCGAAAAAACCTTGGCGGCCAATATTGACCAAGCTTTGGTCATCGTGGCACCAAAGCCCACATTTAGCGATACGTTTCTCTATCTGTGCCTACTCGCCTGTGAAGCTGCGCAAATCAAGCCCCTCATCATGCTGAACAAAAAAGACTTGCCGGAGTTTGATGACGCTTACGCGCGCATCGCGCACCTAGAAACGATTGGCTATGAAATTTTACCGATGTCGGCAAAGCTTGACGTCGAGCCGTTGCGGCCTTACTTGTCGGATAAAACCACCTTGCTAGTTGGTCAATCTGGCATGGGCAAATCACGCACCGTAAATAACTTAGTGATGCGTGACGTCGCGCGCGAGGCGGAGCATTCTGTGGCACTTGATTCCGGCAAACATACTACTACCTACACCCGAACTTATCGGCTCGACGCTACCACCACCATTATGGATTCACCAGGCTTACAATCGTTTGGTTTATTTCATTTGAGTGACGATGACATTGCCTTCGCGATGCCTGAATTTAGGCCGTTCATAGGCCATTGCAAGTACAGCAATTGCATTCATCTGAATGAACCCAAGTGCGCGGTGATAGCTGCATTAGGCGTTGCTACCAACGCCGCGCAGGGTGGCAAAATTCACCCTGCACGGCTTTCATTTTACCAAGCGCTGATTGAACAGCAGCATGAGTTGCGCTTGGCACATCCAGACTGGAAGACCTCTTAGCTTATTGGATGGTAATAGACGCCGCAGCACTCAAGGTTTTCTTCGGTAACGTCAGCGTTAATACACCATCTTGATACCGTGCTTCTACCTTGGTTTCATCAATATCGTAGCGCACGGTAAAGCGGCGTGCGCTGGTTTGTGCCTCACCGGCTTCAAGTGCTGCACGCTCACGACGCAACCAAACTTCAGATTCAACCTTGGCCGTCGGCGCGTTTAATTTTGCGCTGATTGCCACTGTTTTACCCTCTACTTTTACGTCAATATCTTCGCGCTTCACGCCCGCAAGCGCCGCATATACGGTGTAGGCTGTGTCTGATTCGCTGACGTCAATAGCGATGGTTGAAGCCACTGCGCTGTCGTTTTCAGCGCACTTGTACTGCCCGAAGACGCCCGATAATAGGGCATCTACAGCCACTTGTTGGGCAGCATTTTGGACAAACGCGCGGGATGGGGAAATATTTAGAAATGCTCTCATGGTGTTCTCCTAATAGGAAGTAAAGTAATGGTGCGTCGGTGTGGCGTCGCTCTTTTAAAATCATCAGTGCAGCGCCTCATGCATCCCATATCGGTACGTCCACCCGTAAATGCAAGCAAAAATTGCACACTATATTTTTAGTTGTGTACACTTGAATTTTGATGCGCCGCCTTTATTTGCAACTCTTTTTATTGAAAATCATGATCGAATTCGACCTATCCCAATTTGAAGCGCGCGTACTTGGCGTGCTGGCTGAAAAGCAATTTATTACACCTGACACCTATCCCCTGACGCTCAATGCATTAACCAACGGCTGTAACCAACTGAGTAATCGCGACCCCGTAATGGCGCTGTCCGACGACACCGTGCTGCAAGCGTTGCAGCGCTTGCAGCAACGCAAATTAGTGCAGGTTTACTACCCTGCAGGCAGCCGCGTTGCCAAGTATCAGCACGTATTGGCAGAAGTTTTTTCGGTGGACGATGCGCGGCTTAGCGCGTTGACAATGCTGCTGCTACGCGGCCCGCAAACCTGCGGTGAGCTGCGCAGCCGTACTGGGCGTATGCATGACTTTAGCAATGTAGATGCAGTAGAACGCAGCCTCAATGATCTAGCCAATGCCTCGCAAGCGCTGGTGATGCAACTGCCCCGCGCACCCGGCACCAAAGAAGCACGCTGGGCGCATTTACTATGCGGCGAAATAGCCATCGAACGCCAAGAAATGGCCGCCAGCATGGTGGGGCACAATATGAGCGGTGGCGTGGTGAACAGTAGTTTGAGTGATGAGCGCGTGAATCAACTAGAAGCCGATGTGTCGCAACTAAAGCGGGAAATGGCGTGGCTGACTGAGGAATTACTGAAATTTAAAAAGCAGTTTGAGTAAAATGGTCGTGAAGCCTAAGCGGTGTATTGCTTAGGCTTCACGCCAGTACACTTAGTCTTTAGGCACGTGTTTACGATCATATCCAGGAGGCTTATCGCAGAACCAACCCTGATCTTTCCAGCCTCCTGGGCAGTACTTAAAACAACCTCGGATTTTTAAAGCCGTGCTGTAGAAGCCAGATATGCACTTCTTTACCCAACGCGCAGACTGCACCTCGCAATTACCGTTGCCAGCTTCTCTCTCGCAGGCATTCTCGCTACCAAATCCGTCGCGCGTGTAGGTGATGCTACTGTTGTTGTCAGGGCGACTACAAGATGAACCCGAATCGCCCCAACCAGTCGGACATACAGGCGAGCATCTCCCCACAACGTTGCCATAATACCCAGATTGGCAAGGTGCGTAGCAAAATGCCCCGTGCGTCTCGGTGCCATCCGGGCAGGGCTTTGGCTCAAGGTCAATCAAGCGTTTAACTTCAGCCGCAATTGCGCTCACCGGTGCCGCTACGGATTCAGGGGTTGCACTCAGATCAACCCACTTTCCAAACACAGCAAACCGCAGGTTCGCTCTAGCCGCAGCTGGATTTCGCAAATCAATCGCCGCAGTTGCCCGGTCAAAAGTAAACCCAGACATCGCCACGTCAAACACTTTTCTCGTTCCAGCACCGATGTTTTTACCTAGTAAGTTCTGCGTCGCAGTCGATATATCGGCTTTCATTCGCGCATTATCAAATACTACTGCGAACGAAGCGCCACCTGTGGGCAGCGCCGCGCCCAGTTGCCTATTGAGGAGCTTGAGAATGTCGGCCTCAACACCTGCATAGAGATTAACGTCGACGCCAGAGCCGCCTGCCTGAAGCTCGATACTAAACGTAGGCTTAGTGATGTTTACGTTGCTGGTTGCGTCTTGAAGCGCGAACGGGGTGGCAATCACCTTCGCACCGGCTTTGATCGGCAACTGCGGATTGGGCAACCTATCGGTAATGCCCGCCACTTTCGCTATCGCATAGCCGTAAGGCGCTAGCGCAGTCAATACACCCTTCAATGTGGGTTGTCCGGTGATATTGAGCGCGATGCCACCCGAGCTTGCATTCAGAGCGTCGGCAATCACCACACCATTTATGCCAATATCCCGCGCTTCGCCTAAGTATCCCTGCGTGATGGCGCCCACGACGCGGACGACATTATTCGCCTTGAAGGTCAGATCGAGGCGACCAGCGGTAGCGCGTGCAAGTCCGAAGCCGAGCACATTCCATTCGCCAGTGCAGGATTGCCCCGCTGAAGTTGGCTTAACAGCGCATGCACCGACCATATTTGCCGAGACAAAAAGTTGCCCTTTGGTATCTACCGCGAGCGTCGACTGCGTTGCTATCCAGCCATCAGCGGTGGTGGGCTGGATATAAAGGGATGCCGTACCACCCAACGTAAAAAACAGCGGTGTGTTGAGGCGTTTAGGGAGTGGTTGTGTAGCGGCAACTCTGATCTCGAGCCCACTCGCAATTACCGCTGTTCCTATTTCGTTACTAATCTTAAGTTCGCGTGGCTGCGGAATACTCATTGAGGCCGTAAAGCTCAACTCCACCCCAAGTACCCCACCGGCAGCCGGTGCAATCGCGATGACGATCGGCACATTTGTTGACGGCACACCGAATACACTTATAGCACCTCCGAGGTTTTGCACTGCGGTAGATACGGCGGCTGTTTGTGACGAGGTATTGTTCACTTTAAATTGACTTAAATCAATATTGCCACTGAGATTAAGTCGCCCAGTGCCAGGGCTCGTGACCACTAGGTTTGGAAAATCAAAGACGCCTTGTAGTTGCGATAGCCAAGTACGCACCTCCACTGAAAGTTCCTTCTGCTCTATAGCCGCCATGAAAGGGTCTGCCGCGCGCGCATGAACTGATACCAATGCGGATACAACAATTAATAAAAAACTGAGTATGCGGTACATGAGATGGGGGGTAGTTTTCATGAAATCCTCTTTTGAGTGAAAGATAAGGTTTAAGATTGAAGATTAAATTGCGACATACTTATGCATCCACCTAGCGCGACACCGCCTCGTCATGCAAGGCACCTTTTTGCGCTCGATGCTTAGTGCTTAATGCTCCCCAATGACTTAAAATGAACAGTTATTACTTTTAGCTAGGCTATTGCGGTACGGCACCACGTTTGTTGCAGCTTCAAGAAGTGTAGCCCCCGATTTCGCGCACCACAACACGACTAAAGTCGTGCCTATTAACTAACAAAATCTTGCCCACATGCTCGCAGCCATACGCAAAGTGCTTATCACCGATGATCACAGCCTAGTGCGCGCGGGTATTGCCCACTTAGTTTCACGCCTGCTACCAGAGGCCGAGATTATCCACGCAGAAACACGATTAGCTACCCTTCAAGCCTTAAATATCCACACCGATATTGGCCTTTTGGTGGTGGATTTAACGCTCGCTGATGCGCATGGTTTAGGCATTATTGAATCCGTATTTGCGCATCACCCGCTATTGCCCGTAGTAGTGGTGTCAGGTGTTGAAGACGCTGATTTAGCGCGACGCGCCGTGGCATTGGGGGTGTTGGGGTTTGTGGCAAAATCAGCCGATTCTGCAGCGACTGAAGCCGCCCTCCAAACGGTATTGAACGGTGGGCGCTACCTGCCTAGCTTTGCCTATGCAGCCTCCCAACAAAAACCGTTTTCACCCAGTAGTTTATCGGAACGCCAAACCGAGGTGATGCACCGGATGTGCGAAGGTTTAAGCAATAAGCAAATTGCGGCCGCGTTAAACCTTACCGAAGCAACCGTAAAAGGTCATTTGACGTTGGTTTTTAGAGCGCTAAAAGTGAGTTCACGCTCGCAAGCGATTGTGGCGGCGCAAACGCTTTCGTAATCGTTAAGGCTGTCGCCACCGCATTAGCCGGAGCTGCGTCACGGTTACGCCTTCTGCACATCAGAGCGACAATTACGATCGCCCCCAAGCGGCAATGGAGTTACTCGGCTTTAGTCTTCAGCAATTGCGTGAGCGCCACCCGCAAGGTGGCGGCTGCCACTGGTTTTGCTAGTAAAAAATACGGTTGCTCAAGCGCTGCCTGTGTGACATTACCAGTGACTTCGCCACTCACCACCAGCACTGGAATTGCCCACCGATAGAGCTCGCGCAGGCCATTCACTAGTTCGACGCCGGTGTATTTTCCCAATCTGTAATCGGTGATAATTGCATCAAATTGCAACGACTTATCGCTAACAATTTTTGCCACGTCATCAAAACCAAATGCGGTTGTCACGACACAGCCCCAACTTCGTAACACCAATGCCGTTGCATCATTCACAGCAATATCATCTTCCACCAGCAATAGCTGTGCGCCTGCTAATAAATCATCCGCAACGATGCGGGGGATGCTGATGCTTCTATCGTGTCGCACCGGCTCGGCGGTGGCAGGCCTAACTAGGTAGCTCGGTACCGCAAGGGTAAACACTGAACCATAGCCAGCACGCGAGCGACAGCTAATTGTTAGCCCCAACAATCCGCTCAATCGCGCCACTATCGCCAAGCCCAGCCCTAGGCCCTCGGCACGATCACGAGCCGGATTATTAAGCTGCACAAACTCGTCAAAAATTGTAGTTTGATCAACTGCCGCGATGCCCATTCCGGTATCCCACACCTCAATGTTTAGACGGCCACTACGCTGCCTCGTTGCTAACAATATGCCGCCATGCTGCGTATAGCGAACGGCGTTGGAGAGCAAATTACGGACGATGCGCGCCAGCATAATTGGGTCACTTTCAACCATTGCCGTGGTGCGCCAAACGCGCAGCGATAAGCCCTTAGCGCTCGCCATCAACGCCGCTTCATCCACGACACTATCGAGCACTTCCTGTAGCGCAAAATGCTGCAATTCCGGCTTCACCAATCCGGCGTCGAGTCGCGAAATATCGAGCAACGCATCCACTAGCTCACCAAGTACGCGCGTCATATTTTGCATTTGGTGTAGCACCGGATTTAACTGGGCGGTTTGATTTTGTGCCGGGCTTTCACCCAAACTGACCGCGTGCGCGGAAAGCAGGCCAAGCGCCTGCAAGGGCTGGCGCAAATCATGGCTAGCGCTGGCTAAAAATCGGGTTTTACCCACATTTGCGCGTTCCGCTTCAGCAGTGCGTTCTACTAATTGCGCCAGCAAATCCTCGCGCTCATAGCGCATAGCAAGGCTTGAAACCAGCACTTTAGCGCTTCGGTTCACATAATCGAGCAGCACAAAATAGGTGACAATCGCACACAGCAAGAGCGGCCATGCAAACGCTGAATTATGCATAAACCACGGTACGCTCATTAGCACAAATAGCGGCGTGATGAACGAGGCAAACGCCCGTGGATACCAAGAAAATGCCGCTACCGACATCACCGCAATGACGTATTGCGCGCCAAAAATTAAGTAACGCCCGGCTTCACTTGCCGCAGGAAAAAATACCCAACCACACAACCCCCACAAGCTGCCCGCAAACACCAAGCCGATAACAAACTCTTGCGCCCAGCGCTGCACATCTAGGGGCGCGGTGGGAAAAGGTTTAAATAATTGATGTGTGCGGATGACAAAATGCAGCGATATCGCCCCTAACCACAGCCAATAGCCCAACGATTGCGCGTTATCACGAAACAAAAAAGCAAACACCACCGCCAGCAACATCCCGCCATAAAGTCCGCCCCGAGCGCCGTGGCGCACCCGCGCCATCGCGTCGGCAAAAAGTCGATTATTGTCATCGACGGAAAGTGTTAATCCGGCGTCGAGCCGATGCGGATACAGCTTGGAGTTGAAAGAATTGGCGCTAGTCATCTGGCGTGAGATCAAAAAAGAGAGTCACGCTATTCTGGACGTGTTCGCTAAATTTTTATAGCCCCCACGACTTTAGTCGTGGAAAAGCCCGATTGGGCAAACGGGTTAGCGCATCAAGATTTGACGTAGATCTTGAATAAAGTGCTTGTAAACGCCCTACGACCCAACGGTAGCCCCCTTGCGGGGAAAAGGGCATCTACAGGCTTCTCACTCAAGGCAATAGTTGGCGAGCCGGCACGCTTGGCGCCGTTATCCCACGCGCGACGCGGCGTGCGCTGTTTTAGAAACTAGCTTTTTTGCCAATCCACGCGGTAGCGCATTTACCACTTGTTGGTGCCTTATTTTAGGTGCGCTTTTTGTAATTATGGTGGGACTTCCACCTTAGCGGCTAAGGTGGAGTCGCCTTCGTGGATCAACTACGCGCTGGGGATTGGGCGCACTTGATTAGCCAAAAACTACGGTCCAAACTTAAAATCAAGCACGGCCTTTGGTTTAGCCGCAGGACCCGTAACGGTTCCCTGCATGCTGCCGACGATAGCGCGCCTTTGCTCTGCTGTGAGCGTGTCGAAATTAGTATTATCGCCAACGTAGCTACAAAAATAAGAGCTTGCACCCAACCGCAAGCCACGTACAGCAAGCCCAACTGGGTCATTTTGTACCCGCACTAGTGAGTTATAAATAGCGCCGTCATCTGTTGCATTAAATTCAGTTGGCATTTTGTAGGTGTATTCGCTGCGTATATCCGCAACACGCGCAAGCACTGTATGGCCCAATATTTCTAAGGGCGGCCTATTGGCACAAGCAATCAAACTTATCGGCACTCGCACTTCAGTTCCCTTGCCATCGTTGGCAAGGGGGCCTAAAAAAGCAAAACGCGAATAAGTGGCGGCGTCGGGGAGTTCTACCAAGCCAACGCGGTGCGCTAATGTGGGCGTGCCTGTAGCTAAAAAAGCAATGCCGGCGCTTGCAAATTTAACTGGGGTAGCGCACAGCGGCACAAGCTCAATGGGCGGGGTGGTAGTTA
>JANNXI010000091.1:0-11606 GCA_031409495.1 Betaproteobacteria bacterium | reverse complement strand
AGTATCTACGGTGGCTTGTCCGTTATTATTTGTGCTGATAGCGTCGGTTGGTACGGGGTTACGTTTCATATGGGCTCCTTGGTTTGAATCTATACGGAGCCTAACAAAAAATCAATCTACACAAAATTCGTTACACCCTCGCGATCGGTGCCAACACATTTAATTTGCCAGTTGTCGCAGCAAGAAGCGCAAAACCCGAAACGGTCAGGCTACTAGCGGCTGCTCTTTACAATCGGTACCGAATCTATGTTCAGCCCATAAAAGGCCACTTATTCACCACCGATTTCAACGAGTACAACACCCTCACCACCAACGCACCTTTAACCTACATCGCTGAAGGTATTGACCACAAAGTCTATAAAGTTGTCGCCAGCAAAGATGGTCAAACCACTGTTCCATACTTTCGACTCTACATCAAACCCATTGCCCAGCATTTTTGGACGACCGACGTCGGTGAATACAACCAACTCCGCGCCGATACGACTAACTTTTCCGACGATGGCATTGATAGCTATCTGTTTCTAAAATCAGGTGTGATGGGCACAGTGCCGCTGTATCGCATGGTGTTAGCAAATACTGCAATTCACCATTGGACTGTCGATGCGAACGAATATCGGTTTTTAACGGCAAACGGTTGGTTAGGCGAGGGCGCTCCGGGTAACCCGGAGGGTGTTACGGGGTATGTGTTTCCCAAGTGATGCTTGCTTGAAGATGCCATATTTTAGGGAATCTTCACCGGTATTGTGTTGATAATTTATCTGCTGGTTAAAATTACGCGTAAACCAGCCCATCAAACGCGCGCAGTTTTTCCGCAATAAAAGCCACAACCGCCTCCGGCATATCATCCGACAACGCTAAAAACTTCGCCAGTACCGCATCACGCTTAAATGGCCCGTTAGCGTAGAGTAGCGGGGTTACGGCGCGGCCTTTGGTGTTGACTTCGTAGTGGCGGTAGCCGGAATCCACTCTCCATAGAAGCGCGTGTTCAGCGGTATTGCGGTCGTAGGTGAGCTGAAACGCGCATATGGTCTCATCGTCGTCAAACCAAACCACCAAATCAAGCTCATCGGCCATAAACCATTGCCGCTTGGGTTCACCGGCTATCTGGCGGGTGTTGTGGAGTGATTGCAGCATGGCTATTTGGCTTTCTGCGCTTGGGCTGCAGTACGGATTGATGCCAGCGTAAAGTTGGGCGAAATGGCTTCTGGGTCAATTCTAATTTCGATTAGCGCAGGTTTGCCAGCGGCTTGTGCGCGGGCGAAGGCGGGTGCGAACTCCGCTGTGTGTTCTACCACTTCTCCGTATGCACCAAAGGCTCTAGCGTAAGCGGCAAAGTCGGGGTTGGTGAGTGCCGTGCCATGCACATTGCCGGGGAATTCGCGTTCTTGGTGCATACGGATTGTGCCGTACATGCCGTTATTCACCACGATGATAATGACATTTAAACCAAATTGCACGGCCGTGGCGAGTTCTTGACCCGTCATTAAAAAACAGCCATCGCCTGCAAAGGCAATAACGGTGCGTTCGGGCAGCAACGCCTTGGCGCCGATAGCGGCGGGTACGCCGTAGCCCATGGCGCCAGATGTGGGTGCTAATTGGGTGCGGAAACTGTTGTCGGCAATGTTGCGACCATACTGATGGAAGCGGTGTAACCAAGTGGCGTAGTTGCCTGCACCATTGCACAAAATAGTATCGGTGGGCAGCACGCTTTCAAGGTGCTGCATCACGTCCCACATTTGTACATCACCGGGAATTGCTTTGCGGCCTTGCCATGCTTTGTATTCAACATTAGCAGACGCGGCGTGGCTTTCACCCGTTAATTTAGGCAATGCGGCCAGCGCTTTGCAAATGGCGGGCATGGTGGCGTTTATCATTAGATCGGCTTGATACACGCGGCCTAATTCTTCCACGCCCGCGTGGATGTGCACGAGCGTTTGCGCAGGAATGGGCGCGGTGAGCACGCTGTAACCGCTGGTGGTCATCTCACCTAAACGCGGGCCAATGGCGATGATTAAGTCGGCGTCCTTCACGCGCGCGGCAAGTTTTGGATTGATGCCGATGCCCACATCGCCCGCGTAGTTTGGATGCGCGTTATTGAATAAATCTTGGAAGCGAAATGCGCAGCCGACGGGGATATTTTGGGTTTCGATAAAGCGTTGTAAATCATTGCAGGCTTCCACGTTCCAACCAGCACCTCCAGCTATCACGAAGGGTCGTTTTGCGCTTTCTAATAGGCTGGAGAAGGCTGTTAATTGGGCTTCTCCAGCCGATATTTGTACCTGCTGCCATGGCCGTGCGTCGGCTACGGTGGCAATTGCTGACAAGGTATCTTCCGGCAACGCCAACACCACGGGCCCCATGCGGCCAGAGGTGGCCACTTGATAAGCGCGCGCGATGTATTCAGGGATGCGATCCGCACGATCAATTTGCGCCACCCATTTAGCCATTTGGCCAAACATGCGGCGGTAGTCGATTTCTTGAAACGCCTCACGCTCAATAAAATCACTACCCACCTGGCCAATAAACAAAATCATCGGCGTGGAATCTTGAAACGCCGTGTGTACGCCGATGGAGGCGTTAGTTGCACCCGGTCCACGCGTAACCAAGCAAATACCCGGCTTACCGGTAAGTTTACCGTAGGCCTCAGCCATATTTGCCGCACCACTTTCATGGCGGCAAGTGATGAGCTTGATGACATCGCGATTGGTATACAGCGCATCCAAGACCGGCAAATAACTTTCTCCCGGCACACAAAACGCTAAGTCCGCGCCATGAATTTTTAGCTGATCGACGAGAATTTCGCCGCCGGTGCGGGAGCCAGTCCCAGGGCCGATGCTGGAGCGTGGAGCGATTTGGGTTTGAGTTGTCATGTGTTTTTAGTTGTGTTGAAATTAATCTGGCCATTGTACTTGTTCTGGCTTGCTCTGTTGAGGCAGTAGTTTCTGACGAAATAAACAGGCTGTAGATGTCTGTAAATAGGGCATCTACAAGGTTGATCTAATCGATATAAGTGGCGTGCATTGGGGCTTTTTACTAACCGAAGCCGTGATATGGGCAGTTGGCAGTAGCTGGATAAGCGCTAAATAGCTGCGTAAAATACGGGGCTTAAGGGTTGTTCTGTTCAAGCGGTATGGCTCGAATATTAACTAGCCACGTATGTCGAGCAGTTATTTTTTAGTTTAGGTTTTGCTTCAGTTTTCTATAAGGTTTTTACGATGATCGCTTTAAACTTGGCACCGGTTTTGCAAAATCCACGCCCGCATCCTGCTGCGTTGCGCTACCCATCGCGCGTTGGCAAGCTCTGCCTAGCAGCGGTTACTTCGCTGACCTTAAATGCCTGCCAAACGGCTGCGCCAACGGTGGCATCAAGTGCTGTGCCAACGCCCGCGCCCATAGGGGTTGCTGCTAAAAAGCCATTACTTGCCAATATCGATTTTCAGCAATGGGCTGCACAGGGGAGTATTCAATGCGCGGCGCAATGGGTGTGTTCGCAGCACACTGGGCCGCTGTCGTACGTGTTTGCTCACGATAAAGTAATAACAAAAAGTGGGCGCGGTAGCGCGTCCGTTGAGCGCACCGGCCCTGAAGATTGGGGCACGATGTGGCAAAATCTCGATTATTTAGCCGTTGTGGGCCGTAAAATTCGCGTCTCGGCTGACATCAAACGGGCCGGTGTGGTGGGCAAGGGCGGCGGTTTAAGTTTTGTGAGTACGGGCGGCAGTATGATTGAACAAGCGCCCATCGCGGATAAATTCATCGAAGGCAGCAACGATTGGCAGCGCGAAGAATTGCTCATTACCTTACCACGATCGGTTACCTATGCACGCGTTGGGTTCGCTTTAGAGGGTAGCGGCAAGATGTGGGTAGAAAACTTCACGGTTGAAATTTTGCCCAACTAAGCACCAATAAAAATGCCTGAAGATGCCCTGTTCCCCGCAAAGGGGCTACCTTCGGGTCGTAGTGCGTCTTCAGGCATTGAATTAAAGGCTAAATTAATCAACCAAACGCATTTAATCCTGTTTGCGCGCGACCCAAAATTAGCGCGTGCACATCATGGGTGCCTTCGTAGGTATTCACAGCTTCTAAGTTCATCACGTGGCGAATAATATGGTATTCATCCGCAATGCCGTTGCCGCCGTGCATGTCGCGCGCCATGCGGGCAATGTCTAGCGATTTACCGCAGCTATTGCGTTTTACCAAAGAAATCATCTCCGGCGTAACGCGGCCTTCGTCCATCAGACGGCCCACGCGCAAGCAGGCTTGCAGGCCAAGTGTGATTTCAGTTTGCATATCGGCAAGCTTCTTTTGAATCAATTGTGTGGCCGCCAACGGCTTGCCAAACATAATGCGATCCAGCGTGTATTGCCGCGCTTGGTGCCAGCAAAACTCGGCCGCGCCCAATGCCCCAAAGCTGATGCCGTAGCGGGCTTTGTTTAGGCAGCCAAACGGGCCTTTTAAGCCTTTTACGTTCGGCAGATAATTTTCATCCGGCACAAACACATCGTCCATCACGATCTCACCCGTAATCGACGCGCGCAATGAAAACTTGCCTTCAATTTTAGGTGCGGTCAAACCCTTCATGCCTTTTTCAAGCACAAAGCCGCGAATATCGCCCGCGTCGTCCTTAGCCCACACCACAAATACGTCCGCAATCGGCGAATTGGTAATCCACATTTTTGCGCCATGTACTTTGTAGCCACCCGGTACTTTTTTAGCGTGCGTGCTCATCGAAGATGGGTCAGAACCGGCGTTAGGCTCAGTCAAACCAAAGCAGCCCACTAGCTCGCCGGAAGCCAAACCTGGTAGCCATTTTTGGCGCTGTGCTTCGGTGCCGTATTCGTTGATTGGATGCATCACTAGGGAAGATTGCACGCTCATCGCCGAGCGATAGCCTGAATCTACACGCTCAACTTCACGCGCAATTAGCCCGTAGCACACGTAGTTAATGCCCGCGCAGCCATAGCCGTCAATGGTCGCACCGAGCAAGCCTAACTTACCCATTTCACGCATAATTTCGCGGTCAAACACTTCATTACGATTAGCCAACAACACCCGCGGCATGAGCTGTTCTTGGCAGTAATCGCGTGCGCTATCACGCACCATGCGCTCTTCCTCGGTCAATTGGTCATCGAGAAGCAACGCATCGTCCCATTTAAACTGGGCTTTATTTTGGACTTTATTGGCGGGCAGGTCATTTGGTTTCATGGGATTGGTCTCGAAAGTTAGGATCGCACAAGGTAGTGCAGAGCGCAAAATAGCGTTAAACAGATTTCTAAAAAATTTGTCCGGATAATTTTGATCGAATTTACCGTGTTGGGCAAAAACTTGGTAGTGATTTTGCCGTGATGGTAGCACCGCTTGGGTGTACCGTGTGGCAAATGCATTCACGTTAAGTGCGGACGACCCAAAATTGCGCAGCTAGTATATTGTAACCACTAAGGGATTTTCCTAGTATTAATCGGGCAATAAAAATGGCGCGCGCCGCTTATGCAAAAGGCGCTCGACGTGAGGGCACCGCAAATCGTTAGCGCAGTAGATTTAAATAGATAAATTGCGGTATAAAGTACCTGAAGATACCCGTATTTAGGGCACCTTCAGGCATATAAGCGAGTCGAAAACCGGTATTTTTGTGCTATCGCAAACATGAATAATTGTATTTGCGCCGCTTTTTCTGCCTGAAAACCAAAAAAATAGCTTGGCATCTTCTTGAAGTTTAGGTAATGTAACGGTTGGTACATGAGTGGTACCGGAGGCAAGGCATAGCTTTTCCCTTGTTGAGTGCGAGGGTTTTGATGTGTTTTGTGGGAGCTGTCCTCGGACAGTTGGGTAGCAAAGCCTATTGGAATGAGTGCCGATAGTGCTTCTTTAGCCGATGTGCTTTCTTCAATGAAAGTACATCGGCTTTTTTCTTTTGGGCGTTGGTGTGCAACCCGTTTATAGTATTGTCTTTGGTCACTTTTTGACCAAACATCACTAGAAACCGCCAATCAACTATGTTTGAACAAGCCTTTAAGAATATCGACGACATCTTGCACAAAGATGCAGGATCTTCCAGCGAACTAGATTACACCGAACAAACTTCTTGGGTGCTATTCCTAAAATATCTCGATGCCCTAGAACAAGATAAGGCCTTGGAAGCCCAGCTAGAAGGCAAAGCTTATAGCTACATTTTGGGCGAGGCCTATCGTTGGGAAGCATGGGCAGCGCCTAAAACGACGGACGGTAAAATTGATCACAACGCCGCGATGACCGGCGATGATTTAAAAGACTTTGTTGACCTTAAGTTATTTCCCTACCTTAAAGGCTTTACCCAACGTGCCACGGGGCCAAACACCATTGAATACAAAATCGGTGAGATTTTTGGCGAGATAAAAAATAAAATTCAAAGCGGCTACAACCTGCGTGAAGTGGTGGAGATTATCGACAGCCTGCGCTTTCGCTCGCAAACTGAAAAGCACGAGCTATCGCACCTGTACGAAGCAAAAATTAAAAATATGGGCAATGCTGGTCGTAACGGCGGCGAATACTACACGCCACGCCCCTTAATTCGCGCCATGATTCAAGTGACTGCGCCCATCATTGGGCAAAAAATTTATGATGGCGCAGTGGGCTCAGCAGGCTTTTTGTGTGAAGCGTTCGACTACCTAAGTGCCAAGCCAAACCTCACCACCAGCGAGAGCAAAATACTCCAAGAATCCACCTTCTACGGCAAAGAAAAAAAGAGCCTAGCCTACGTTATTGCCATCATGAATATGATTTTGCACGGGTATAGAAGCGCCAAACATTATCCACACCAACACCTTGGCCGAAAACTTAAGCGATATTCAAGAAAAAGACCGTTATCACATCGTGCTCGCCAATCCGCCGTTTGGCGGCAAAGAACGTAAAGAAGTGCAGCAAAATTTCCCGATTAAAACTGGTGAAACTGCATTTTTGTTTCTACAGCACTTCATCAAAATATTAAAGGCGGGCGGCCGTGGCGCGGTAGTCATTAAAAACACGTTTTTATCCAATACCGATAATGCGTCCGTAGCCCTACGCAAACAACTGCTTGAAAGCTGTAATTTGCACACTGTGCTCGATTGCCCTGGCGGCACGTTTTTAGGCGCAGGCGTCAAAACCGTGGTGCTGTTTTTTGATAAAGGCGCACCTACCCGCAAAGTTTGGTATTACCAGCTAGACCCCGGCCGCAACATGGGCAAAACCAATCCGCTTAATGATGGTGACTTAGCTGAATTTATCACGCTACAAAAAAACTTTGCTAATTCTGATAAATCATGGACGGTAGACGTCGCAACTGTAGATGCTGGCAGCGTCGATTTATCGGTGAAAAACCCGAACAACGCCGAAGTGGCTGCGCACCGCACACCAGAAGAAATTATGGAAGAAATCGCCGCGCTGGACGCGGAAAGTGCGGACGTGTTGAAGGTAATACGGGGGTTGATTTGAAGGCGGGGTGGGAGGTAAAAACGTTAAATGAAGTTTGCATCGTCGAACGCGGCAGCTCGCCAAGGCCAATCAAAGACTTCTTCACAACGGCATCAGATGGCGTGAATTGGATCAAAATTAGTGATACTGAACAAGACGGACGATATGTGTTGTCTACAGCCCAAAAAATTACGCAGGAAGGCGCTAAGCAGTCACGCTATGTGAAAATTGGGGATTTTATTCTCACGAATTCAATGTCATTCGGTAGGCCGTACATTATGAAGATAGATGGCTACATTCATGACGGCTGGTTCGCTTTGCGCTTGAAAGATTCCCTCAATGCGGATTATTTTTATCATTTACTTTTCGCGCCGCTGATTCAAAATCAATTCCGAGACTTAGCGGCAGGAGCAATCGTTAAAAACATTAGTGGAGATTTGGTGAAAAAAACGAAATTGCCAATGCCTTCGGTTCGCGAACAACAACGCATCGCCGCCATCCTCGATGAAGCATTTGAAAGCATCGCCACCGCCAAAGCCAACGCCGAAAAAAACCTAAAAAACGCCCGCGAGTTGTTTGAAAGTCATTTGCAATCTGTTTATTCGCAGCCGGGTCAGGGCTGGGAGGAAAAATCTCTATCTGAAGTCAATATGATTCGACCGCAAAAATCAGAAGCCCGCGAGAAAATTGCACAAGACGATTTAGTAACCTTTATGCCCATGGAGTGTCTGGGCAAAAATCAAAAAAATGCCGCTTCAAGCCAAACCAGAACGCTAAAAGAGGTATCTGGAAGCTACACTTATTTTGCAGAAGGTGATGTGCTGCTGGCAAAAATCACACCATGTTTTGAAAATGGTAAGTTAGGCATTGCTGAGAACCTCGTAAATGGTATCGGATTTGGTTCTAGTGAATTTATAGTATTTCGCCCCAAAAATTTACTTATGCGCGAATGGCTTTACTACTTTTTACTCAGACAGTCATTTAGAAACGACGGGGCGGCACGAATGACAGGCGCGGTAGGGCACAAACGTGTTTCAAAAGAATTTGTAGAGGGTTGCATCATTCCAATACCACCAATTGAAACGCAGCGAAAACTAATAGTTGCGTTTGAAGCTTTGCATGTAGAAACCCAACGCCTAGAATCCCTCTACCAACAAAAAATTGCCGCGCTCGACGAACTCAAAAAATCCCTGCTCCACAAAGCCTTTAGCGGAGAACTTTAGACCATGACGCACGCGATTACACTTGATACCTTAAGCCGTTGGCTAACAACACCGGCTGAATCTGAGCGTCTTGAATTTAAAGAGGCGAAGCAATCTTATGACACCGACAAGTTATTGCGTTATTGCACGGCGTTGGCCAATGAGGGCGGTGGTTATGTGGTGTTGGGTGTTTCGGATAAACTGCCGCGCCGTGTTGTAGGTTCGCAAGCATTTGCGTCGCTTGCACATTTAAACCAGTTTAAAGAGCGCGTCGTTAGCACATTGCGTTGTCGTCTTGAGGTGGTTGAATTACAGCACGCGAACGGGCGCGTGTTGGTGTTTGTTGTGCCGGCGCGCGCTATTGCGCAACCGCTGGCGTCTGACGGTGTTTATTGGATGCGCGCTGGTGAAGCTTTAGTCGCAATGACGCTCGACAAATTGAAGCGTATTTTTGCTGAGGAGATTATTGATTGGTCTGCGCAAATTGCGATGGGCGCGTCGATAGCTGACCTTGATCCGGCTGCGCTTGGCTTAGCTCGTGAAAAATACGCGCTTAAGCATCAACGCGATACTTTCAGCGCCGACATTAGCGGTTGGGATGATGCAACGTTTTTAGACAAAGCAAAAATCACAATTAACAGGCAGATAACGCATACGGCCTTGCTGCTGCTTGGTCGTGCAGAGGCTAGCCATTTATTACCCGCGTTGCCGCAGATTACGTGGACGCTGGTATCTGATGAGCAGGCCTATGAGCACTTTGGTTTGCCGTTTTTATTAACAACAACAAGCGTGCTGCAGCGGATTCGCAATATCAATTACAAGTTTTTCCCGCAATCGCAATTGCTGGCTATTGAAGTAAAAAAGTACGATACACGGGTAATTTTAGAGGCGCTGCATAACTGCATTGCGCATCAAGATTATGCGCTGCGGTCTCGGGTGTTGGTGACTGAATATATTGATCGTTTAGTATTTGAAAGTGCGGGATGTTTTTATGACGGTAAGCCAGAAGATTATTTTACGGGGGAGCAAACGCCCACCCGCTATCGCAATCCATGGTTGACCCACGCGATGGTAGAACTGGGCATGATCGATACTGCGGGCCACGGCATTCGCACTATGTTTTTGTCGCAACGGAACCGGTTTTTCCCGATGCCTGATTACATGAAATCAACTGTTGATAGAGTGGTGCTTGAAATTTATGGCCAGATGATTGATGAAAATTACACGCAGCTTTTGATGGCGAAGGCCGATTTACCTTTAACTACGGTGGTTTTGCTAGATAGCGTGCAAAAGAAGCAAGCTATTACCGATGCTGCAGCTAGTATGCTGCGAAAAGCGGGACTAATTGAAGGACGCAAACCTAACTATTACACCGCTGGACAGGTTGCCAAGACGACTGAAAACAAAACTGAATATATTCGTAATCGCGCATTTGATGATTCGCACTACAAATTAATGATTTTAGATTTCTTGCGCCAGTATGGCCGGGCCAGCCGAGGCGAGCTGGATAGTTTAATTTTGCCTAAGCTATCGGATGCCCTAAACGATGATCAGAAGCGGAATAAAGTCAAAAACCTGCTCCAAGTGATGTCAAAGCGTGACAAAACGATAGCAATGGCACTTGACTCTCCGCCCAAGCGATGGGTATTAGCGACGTCTAAAGTCGCTTAAATTTAGACAGGCGTAGACGAACTTAGACGAACGAAAACGTCCGTAGAGATGCGGAAAGGTTCAGGGATGCGCTATAAGGGGTTACTAGGTGTTTAAAAACACCATTTAGTGGTTCTAAAATGGCGTTTTTAAGTGAAAATATGTAAATAAAAGTAATTAAATCGAAATAAAAACGGATAAGTTTCAGTAAATTTAGACCAGCTTAGACGAAGTCTAACTAAAACTTGTCAAGCTAAGTCATTGAACGGCTATTGCGTTTGTGTCACAGCCCGACTATCACGCTGTGCAAAACGATTTTGGAGCGCTCAAACGTTGTTTTGGAAAAAGTAGTCAACTGGTTGCAGACTGTAACCAGTTGAACAAGTCTGCTGGCTGCCGTAGGCAATGGTTCGCCAGTACGTAACGAAGCATTATTTTTATTGATGCAATAGCTGAATATTTTCCGTGGAAAGTGACAATGAACGAAGCCGAAACCCGTGCTGACTATATTGATCCCGCCTTAAAAGCTGCTGGCTGGGGTGTGGTGGAGGGCAGCCGCGTACGCCGCGAAAAATCGGCTTATGAAATTACACCTGGCCGTATTTTGGGTGGTGGCAAACGCAATAAGGCAGAAATTGCGGATTATGTGCTGGAGTATCACAATTTAAAGCTTGCCGTGATTGAGGCTAAGGCTTGGGATAAGCCTTATACCGAGGGTGTCGCGCAGGCAAAGAGCTATGCGCAAAAAATGCATGTGCGCTTTTGCTACGCAACGAACGGGCAAAAAATTTATGGCGTTGATATGCAAACCGGTGTGGAAGCCGATGTGCTCGCTTATCCCACGCCCGATGCATTATGGAACCTGACCTTTGCGGCACAAAATAGTTGGCGCGATAGATTTAGCGCCATTGCGTTTGAAGATAAAGGTGGCACGTGGGGTGCGCGATATTACCAAGATAATGCGATAAACAGCGTACTAGAAGCCATTGCCGCCAATCACAGCCGCATCTTGCTCACACTGGCTACCGGCACGGGTAAAACCTTTATCGCGTTTCAGCTGGCTTGGAAGTTATTTCACAGCCGCTGGAACTTAATTGATTGGAACACCAGCACGCCACCCAGCCGTCGCCCGCGTATTTTATTTTTAGCTGACCGCAATATTTTGGCTAACCAAGCCTATAACGCGTTTTCGGCCTTTTCTGAAGATGCGCGGGTGCGTGTTGACCCTGCCGATATAGCAAAAAAAGGCCGTGTGCCTAAAAATGGCAGTATCTTTTTTACGATCTTCCAAACCTTTATGAGCGGGCCTGGCGATACCCCTTATTT
>JANNXI010000090.1:0-18495 GCA_031409495.1 Betaproteobacteria bacterium | reverse complement strand
GGATCGAACCGGTAAGGGCACAACGCTCGGTGCGCGTGCGGTTGCATCTGAGCGCGTATTTGCTGAATTTAATGATCAACAAACCGCCGCTAAAACGCAATTAGCACTGGCTAAAGGTCGGGTGGCGGCGCAAGCCCGCTTCGTTAAAGCGGCAAAATTAAATCGCTTGCCGCGTCAAGCAGCAGCCGTGATGCGCGCGCTTAGCGACACGCCCAACGGTGGTGAGTACGTGGTGGTGGGCACGCACGCCTTGTATGCGTACGAAGCGTTGGCGGACGTAACGATTTTGCCCTTTGCGATGGAAACGCAGGATATTGACGTGCTCTGGGATGCGCGTAAACGCGTACAAACTATCGTGGATGATGCCAGTTTGGTCGGTGCGCTGGGTGCATTAAAATCCATGGACAACACCTACACAACGAACACCGAAAAAACCTTTCAGGCACGAAATTCCGATGGGTTTGTAGTAGATTTTTTACGTGCTGAATTGCCCAAAGAACCGCCGTTGATTGAAGCAAACGACAGAATAAATCCAATTAGTTTGCCCGGGCTTGATTGGTTGCTAAAACAGACGCAAGCCGTTACTTTATTCGATTACCAAGGCTTTCCAATTACCTTCATTGTGCCTGACCCAAGGTTATACGCGGCACATAAATTATGGTTGTCGCAGCGGACTGATCGCGCACCCGGTAAGCGCGACCGTGACCGTATGCAGTCGGCGTTGGTGGCGGCGTTGGTGTTGGAACGCGAGCCAGTTTTGTTGCCGCTGGATACGGATGATTTGCAGCAAAGTGTGGAGCTGTTTGCAGCGTTCAAGCAGGTATTTTCAGATTAAAAACTGCAAATAAAAATGGCTGGAACCCCCTACGACCCGAAGGTAGCCCCCTTGCGGGGAAATAGGGCATCTCCAGCCATCTAATTAAAGTCAAAATCTAACCGTTTGCAGCCGGTTCCGCCATTGCGCTCGCTGTTGGCGCATTTGCAGCTGCGCTCAACATCGCCCCGGGTACGTCTGCCGTAGCCGCATCCGCAAATTCCGCGACATCCGTAGGCGCCACGACGACATCTGCCGTTCGTGTTCGCACCACACCGCTATGCTGCGCGCCATGATGCCCGTCATGAGTGTGATAACCGTTTTCCGGTTCCAAAAAGCGCACCAGCTGTTGCAGCGCTTGTTTGTATACCGTGCGTTTAAATTCGATCACGCTATCCAGCGGCACCCAGTAATCGTGCCAGCGCCACGCATCGAATTCAGGGTGACTGCTCGCGCGCAGGCGCACATCGTGATCGCGGCCGGTTAGGCGTAGCAAATACCAGATTTGCTTTTGGCCCCGATAGGTGCCGCGCCATTCGCGTTTTACCCAATGGCTGGGCACGTTGTAGTGCAACCAACCTTTGGTGCGGCCCAGAATTTTGACGTGTTCGCGCCGCAAGCCAGTTTCTTCTTCTAGCTCGCGGAACATAGCGTCCTCTGGTGATTCGCCAAGTTTAATGCCACCTTGGGGAAACTGCCAAGAGTGTTCTCTAATACGTTTACCCCAAAACACCTCGTTCCTTGCGTTACAAAGAACGATTGCGACGTTTGGGCGGTAACCATCTTTGTCAACCATGGTTTACCTCTGCTCAAAATTTAGTAATCTCTATTCTTTCACAAATTGATTCCTAACGGTAGGGCTTTAGCGCACAAGCGTGTAAAATACTTGTGATATCCACCTTAACTACCTGAATTCAAACAAATTATGCTTAGCTCCCGATTCTTCATCTCGACCCAAAAAGAAGCCCCCGCTGATGCCGACGTGGCATCCCAAAAACTCATGCTGCGCGCTGGCATGATCCGCAAATTAGCCTCCGGTATCTATAATTATTTGCCGATGGGGCTGCGCAGCATCCGCAAAGTTGAAGGCATTATTCGCGATGAAATGAACGCAGCGGGTGCTATCGAGCTGCTGATGCCCGTGGTGCAGCCCGCTGAATTGTGGATGGAAACTGGCCGCTGGCAAAAATACGGCGCTGAGCTAATGCGCATCAAAGATCGTCACGATCGCGATTTTATCGTGCAGCCAACGTCTGAAGAAGCAATTACCGACATCGCGCGTAGTGAAATCCGCAGCTATCGGCAGTTGCCGGTTAATTTTTACCATATTCAAACTAAATTCCGTGACGAGCGTCGTCCGCGCTTTGGCGTGATGCGTGGCCGCGAATTTACGATGAAAGACGCGTATTCGTTCGACCGCACCGAGGTCGATGCGGCAAAAAGTTACGACAATATGTATGCGGCTTACACCAAAATTTTTCAGCGTTTGGGCTTAACGTTTAGAGCGGTAAATGCTGACACCGGCGCTATCGGCGGCTCGCGCTCGCACGAATTTCAAGTGATTGCCGATACCGGTGAAGACGCGATTGCCTATTGCCCGCAATCGCAATACGCCGCCAATATTGAGCTGGCCGAGTGTTTGGCTTTAGGCGCACGCGTAGCTGCTGGTGGGGCCATGCAAAAAACACCCACGCCCAACGCGTCAAAGTGCGAAGATGTCGCTGCATTGCTCGGCTTGCCCTTAACGCAAACCGTAAAGTCAATTGTGCTTGCCACCGATAAATTAGACGAACACGGTGCCATTAAATCTAGCGAAGTTTGGCTATTGTTGGTGCGTGGCGATCATGAATTAAACGAAATTAAAGCCAGCAAAATTGACGGTCTAAATAAGACATTTAGGTTTGCGACGGAAGCTGAAATTATTGAGCACTTCGGCTGTAAACCTGGCTATTTAGGGCCTCTTGGGCTAGTTAAGCCAGTGCGTTTGGTGGTTGATCGCACGGTGGCTGCGATGAGCGATTTTGTATCGGGTGCCAACGAAGTAGACTTCCATTACACCAACTTAAATTGGGGTCGCGATCTGCCGGAGCCTGAAGTAATCGCCGACCTCCGCAACATCGTAGCCGGTGATCCGTCACCCGATGGCGCTGGTGCAATTGAAATTCAATGCGGCATTGAAGTGGGCCATATTTTCTTTTTAGGCACCGTGTATTCCGAGCCCATGAAAGCCACTTTTTTAGACGAAACTGGCAAACCTGCACCAATGCAAATGGGCTGCTACGGCATCGGCGTTACGCGCTTATTAGGTGCGGCCATTGAGCAAAATTACGACGACAAAGGCATCATCTGGCCAGACGCCATGGCACCCTTTGAAGTGGTAATTTGTGCATTGGGTTATGATAAATCCGAAGCCGTAAAAACCGCAGCCCACAAGCTGCACGACGAGCTAGCGGCGCTCGGTGTGGATGTAATACTGGACGACCGTGGCGAGCGCCCCGGCGTCATGTTTGCCGAATGGGAGCTCATTGGCGTCCCCCACCGCATCACGGTCGGCGATCGTGGCTTAAAAGAAGGCATGATCGAATACCAGCATCGCCGCGTGCAGGTGAATGAAAATTTGGCGCTGGCTGATGCAGCGAAGCTGGTTGCGATTAAGATCGTAAAATAGACTAACCGTAAGATTTTGAACTTAATGGCTGTGAACGCCCTAAATTAGGGTGTTTACAGCCATTTTATTGTTGTTTATTTTTGGGTGTAATTGGGTGTATTGTTGGGTATGTTCAATATTCATTCCATCCAAATCACACCAGAAATACTGAGTTTAATCGCCAGTATTGATGAATTTAAAGGCGCTTGGCGCGCCCTAGGTAGTCTTGCGCCTGAGCGCTTGGCTGCATTAAAACGTTTGGCAACAATTGAAAGCATCGGTTCCTCTACCCGCATTGAGGGCAGTAAACTCAGTGATAGCGAAGTGGCGCAACTGCTATCCAACTTGCAGTTGCAGTCATTTTCAACGCGGGACGAGCAAGAGGTTGCTGGTTACGCCGCAGTCATGCAGCTAATTTTTGACGCATGGCCTGATATTGCGCTGACTGAAAATCACGTTAAACAATTGCATCGTGATTTACTCGTTCATAGCGAAAAGGACACTTGGCATCGAGGCAGTTATAAAACGACGTCCAACAGCGTCACCGCCTTTGACGAAAACGGAACGCAAATTGGCGTGATTTTTGAAACTGCCAGCCCCTTTGATACGCCGCGCTTAATGGCGGAATTAGTGAGTTGGACTCGCGGGGAACTGCTGGAGAAAAAACTGCATCCGCTATTGCTGATCGGTACATGGGCTGTCGTGTTTTTAGAAATTCATCCATTCCAAGATGGCAATGGCCGATTGAGTCGTGCGCTCACTACATTGCTGTTGCTGCAATCCGGCTATGCCTATGTTCCCTACAGCTCGCTAGAAAGCGTGATTGAACAGAATAAAGAAGGCTATTATTTAGCGTTGCGTCAAACGCAAGGCACCGTCAGAACGGCCAACCCGAATTGGCAACCGTGGTTAGTATTCTTCTTGAACGCGTTGGCGCAACAAATGAAGCGCTTGCAAATAAAGGTAGAGCGCGAAAGATTGGTGTTAGCACCACTGCCTACACTATCGCTACAAATAATTGAATTCGCCCGTGAGCACGGGCGCATCACCATGACCGACGCTGTGCGATTTACAGGCACCAATCGCAACACCTTAAAGCAGCATTTACGCGCGTTAGTGGCGCTAAATAAACTTAGGGTACAGGGTAGTGGACGTGGCGCTTGGTATGAAATTGCCTAAAAAATAATGCCCGTAGACGCCCTAAAATAGGGCATCTCCAAGCATTAAGTTAATAGCTAAAAGCGCAACTCATACCGCAAAGCTACATTCAAATCTGTCCGTGTAATGCTATCGCTGCTTTGCAATTGCAGGCCCTGCAGAATATTGTTTGTGCTGGTGCTGTCGCGCGGCGCGATGTTGGATAGGGTTAGGCGCAGACGCGATGCGCCGTCGATATTCCAGAGGCCGTAGGCATCAAACACGCGTTTAACACCCGTGCTTATGCTTTGGTTTTCGGATTCGCGGGTTTCATAGGCTGGCGTGAAGGCTAGGTTGCCACCCACGCTAAATGGCGTGCCTCTAAAGCGGTAATCGCCACCAATATTGCCAGTAGCTTTCGGTTGTCCTTCCAGGCGATTATTGGGGCCGGATAAGCCGTCTACTTTGGAGTGTAACAGGCTTAGATTTACGCGCAAATTAACTGCGGGTGCGGTTTTAATAATATCGTTTAGTTGAAATTTAGCGTCAATTTCAACGCCGCTGGTGGTGGCGCGGCCAATGTTTTGGGGGCGCGATACGTAACGTGGCACGGTTGCGTAACTTACGTTTTCAAGGGCGATGTTGTTGCGGATGAGATCGCGAATTTGGCGGGTGAAAAGGTTAATCGAAATAATGCCGCCGCCTTCCAAATAGTTTTCGTAAGCTAGATCAATACCATTAGCAATTTCGGGCTTTAAGTTTGGATTGCCCGCGCGGTCTACATTGGTGCTGGTGTTGGTGCCCGGCACAGGATATTGGGTGTTCAGGCTGGGACGGGCAACCAGTTGCTGCGTGCTTGGGGTGCGATAACTTTGCGTGAGGCCCAAGCGAACTTGGTCACGGTCGGGAGGATCAAAGCGCCACACCATTTGCGCTAAAGGGTTGAGCACTCGGCTTTGGTTGCGCACGGAAGGTCTGGCGGCACCATTGCTTTCGCTGCGGGTTTCAATACCTTCCCAACGCAGGCCACCGTAGGCCGATATTTTTGGGCTAGGGTCCCATTCGTCTTGAATGTAGAAGGCGGTACGACGGGTGCTGACGTTAAGTTCGCTACCAAAATCTGCGAGTTGTAGCGCGCCGTTAAGAATGGTGGTGCCTTGTTCGTCGCGCTTGGTGTTTTCAAATTCAACGCCCGAAACCAATTTATGCTCAGACCCAGCACCCAAGTTGCGGGTAATTTTACCAACGATATTCCATGATGAGTCTAACGCTTGGGTGTTGGTATTTTGATTTAAAACTAGCGCGCCTGCTGTACTGAATTCATCAATATTATTTTTCGAACTTGATTTAAAGCGGCCTGCGCCGCCGCGTAATTCGACCCGTGTTTGCGGATCGATCGTCTTATTGAGCATTGTCATAAAGCGGGTGACGTTGATGTCATTGCTCGAATTTGAATTGCTAGTAGCGTAGGGCGCTGGCGTTATGCCAACGCTTTGGCTAAGCGTGCCGCGCGCTGTTGTGGTGGTATTGTTTTTTACAAAAAATGGCTGAATACTAAACATTTCGCCCGCCCCTAAGCGCCACTGCATGCGGCCACTGGCAAAAATACTCTTGCCGTCATTCGCGCTATTGCTACTGGACTCGCGCGCTTGGTCTATAACGTTGGTTTGAGTATTGGTGAAAACGCTACGGTTGCGCGATTGGTTTAGCTGATCAGTGCCATTGAGGGAAACCGTAAAATTATAGGTACCAGTAGGGCTAAAGCTATCGTTTTGCGTCCACGATAAATTGGGCGAGATTTTGCCACGCTCCTCCGTTAGCGCCACACGCAAATCGTTATTGCGAATACGCAGCGGCTCCCGCAAAATCACGTTGATGGTACCGGCTACAGCACGAGTACCGGTTTCGGCAGTGGGCGCGCGCAATATTTCAATACGTTCTACTTGTTCAGGCGTGATTTGTTCCATCGAAAAGCCCGGAGGCACGCGTTCGCCGTTAAGTAACATTTGCGTTGCGCCGCCGCCCATACCGCGCATCCGTACTGGGCCGCCGCGTCCGGGGCGACCGCCTTGGGTTACGCCTGGCAATCGCCGCATGACATCGCCCAAATTGCTGTCGCCGTATTGCTCAATTTCTTCACGGGTGATGATGATTTTAGCGGCGCTAGAATTGCGTCGATCTTCATTGCTAAAGCGTTGGCCCTTTACCTCAACTTTATCGACAGATTGTGCGGCATCTTTTTTTGCCGCTGGTGTTGGCGTAGGCGCAGCCGGTTTGGCCTCGGGCGTGGACTCCGATTTAGTTTCGGTTTTAGCTTTGGTTTCAGATTCGGTTTTGGGCGCAACTACCGGCTCAGTCGCTTGCGCGAGCAACGTCGTTGGTATGAATGCAGCGATGAAAAGGACTTTGGAAGAAAACATGTTTAATAAACCAATATAAGTAGGATAGCGTCAGAAGTAGCGTGTGGAGTATCTATGAATTCGTATTAACTAAAAATGAATAATGCCGTTGCCAGTACAATACGGGCGACGAGTGTGTAAGCAAATATGTCAGGTTAGCTATCAGGTTAGGTGGGTTGTACTGCTTCGAGACCGCTTATTTTCTGCATTCTAGCGCAGTCAATCTGTAGATCGCGCCTTTGCGATGGCAAACGGCGATAGAACAAGTATTGTGAAGGGATCGATGGTTGAGCCCGATTAGGAATTGAATTATGTTTAAATATTTTGGTAGTTTTTTACACCGCACGCCTTGGTGGGCGCTGTTGGGTGGAGCCTTTTTTGTATTTTTGGCGTTGATTGCGTTTGCTACGCCGTGGAGCGTTTTCAATTTATCTAAGCTCGGCCGTAACGCAACAGAACGGCAAGCCATTCAGCACGAAGTGGACAATAGCGGCAAAGAAATATTGGAAACGGCATTGCGCACTTGGAGTGATAACTCCACAGATGAGGAGGCAGCTGCGGAACTACGAAAAGCTGCGGATTCCATCGCACGCTGGCGCGAGCAAACGCCCGATCCTGTTGCTGAAAACAATAAAGAAGCCATGCAACGCCTTGTTGAAGCCCACGCTGATTTGAAGAAAAGCCAACAAGAGCTAGAAGTTGCTTTGCGCGATGCGGGTGCGCCGCAGCAGATTACCAAAGAGTTGATGGAGCCCTTAAAAGAGAGCATCGACAAGGTAAGGGACGCCACGCGCGACGTTCGCAAAAGCATGTTGGAAAATCCACGGCCCCAAGCGAGCGGCGCCCCCGGCATTGCCCCTAAGCCTAATAAAATCGGCATTGTTTATAGTTTTGGTGACGACAAAGCCGGTGACTCGATCGATTTAAACGCCACCGCTGATAACAATCAACCGCTCAACTTTTCGGAACGGTTGATTAATCTTGATCTCACGGAAGAGGTTAAGAACACCATTCGCACAGAGATCCGACAGGCCGGATTGAAAATATTGGTCGTTAGCGTGATTATTTTATTCATGATTCCGCTCCTGATTGTTTTAGCGATCGCTAAACTTTACATCGGTCGTACCCGTGCAGCACTGATTGTTGCCGAGCAAAGTAAAGAAGAAGCTCGCTATGAGGCCGCTACCCGGCAGCTAAGCGAAGCTAAATTGCAGGCGCTGCAGGCCCAAGTGGAGCCACACTTTTTGTACAACACCTTGGCCAATGTGCAAGCCTTAACCGAAATTGACCCTGAAGCTGCCAATAAAATGGTCGGCCACCTTATCGAATACTTGCGTGCAGCGCTGCCTAAAATGCGTGAAAATAGTTCTACGGTGGGTCAGGAAGTTGAGTTGGCGCGCGCTTATCTAAACATACTAAAGATGCGCATGGGCGACCGTTTGAGCTTTGTCATCGATGCGCCGGCTGAGCTATTGAGTTTGCCGTTTCCACCATTGATGTTGCCGTCACTCGTCGAAAACGCGATCAAACATGGGCTTGAACCGCAGCGTGAGGGCGGCACCATCACGATTGCCGTCAGCCGTAAGTTGGATGGCGCATTACAAATGGATGTTATCGATACCGGCCGTGGTTTAACCCACAAAGGGCCTGCGGTGGGTGGTGGCGTCGGGTTATCTAACATCCGTGAACGCCTCATGGGGCTGTTTGGGGCGGGTGCATATTTAGCACTCGACGCCCATGTTGACAAAGGCGTACTGTCACGAATAGTAATTCCAATTAGCGCCTTGTTGACAAAAACGGCGCCGTCACCAGATTTAAATAGTACTTCGAAACGCCCTAAAATGGGACCTCTTAGCGCATTGACTGCGGTTACTTTAGAAGCGGGAAATGCAACTAAGCCGCAATCGGGCTGGCGCAGCGCGTTGGCTAAAACCTGGAAAATAGCAGGTAAGGCCCACGGCGCTTGGGCGCGTTTTCTGCGCGCTAGCTTTGTAGTGATGCTGGCACTGTTGGCATTTTGTACCGTCGCGTTTGTGATGGCTGTTGGCGCGGGTGCCACATCGTTTGATCTCCTTGATCTGCGCTTAACCGGTTTTGAAGGCATGGCATTGGCCGCTGTTGCGGGCGTTGCGGTGTTTATTGTTTGCGCGATCGTGTTGGCCCTGCTAATGGTCGTGCTCTACGGCACGGGTGTATTTGGGGTGTTAACACTGATTTTTTTATTGCTTACTACAGTATTTTCGGCGCTCACGCCGTTGATTCCAATCGTCGCGGTATGCGCGCTAATTTACTGGATAATTAACCGTAACAAGACTAAATCAGATACCACCAGCACGACGCATAACGACGTTAATTTTTAATTCCAAGTTTTGTTTTCAATTAGGCCAAGAAAATCATGACCATCACTTGCATCATCGCTGAAGATGAACCAATTTTGCGCCAACAATTAAGCGTAAAACTTAAAAAATTGTGGCCAGAGCTAGAACAATTAGCAGCTGTAGGCGATGGCGAAGCCGCGCTAGAAGCCATTGCCACCCATAGTCCTACCATCGCGTTTTTAGATATTCAAATGCCTGAAATGACGGGCGTTGAAGTTGCACAAAGCCTCGCTGCCAATCGCGACTTACACACCCACGTGGTGTTCGTTACGGCATTTGATCAATACGCCGTTCAAGCATTTGAAGCTGGCGCGATCGACTACGTACTAAAGCCCTACACCGAAGAACGCCTAACAGCCACAATCGAGCGTTTACGCGCCCGCTTAGACAGGAGCGACAGCGGCGACACTGGTGCCAATGTTGATGCTGCAGCTAAGCCTGCAGCGTCAGCCGCGCCGCCCCAAGACCTTGCCGCCATGCTGGCGAGCCTCGCCGCTAGCTTAAATCCAGGCGTTGAAAAATTGCGCTGGATTAAAGCCAATATTGGTCAAAATTTGCGCTTAATCCCGATTGAAGATGTACTATTTTTTCAGTCAGATGAAAAATACACCTTGGTGGCGACCAAAGAATTTGATGCGCTCATAAAAACGCCTATCAAAGAACTACTCAGCGGCTTAGACACCGATAAATATTGGCAAATTCATCGTTCTATTATCGTTAACGCCGCCGCGATCGATGCAGTGGTGCGCGATTTCCGAGGGCAGGCCCACGTGAAAGTAAAAGGCCGCAAAGAACAACTGACCGTAAGCCGACCGTTTTCGCATTTGTTCAAACAGATGTAGGTGACCGTTCCTCAGTGTATGTTCACATCGAAGCGATAATTTTTACTGAAAATTGTAGTGTTTCGTCGTTCCCGAGGAGGCGGGAATCCAGCGGTTTTTGTGGATGACACTGGATTCCCGCCTGCGCGGGAACGACGGATCTCGAGAGTTTTCTATTAAGGTACGAAAGTTTTTAAAATAGAGTCAGCTCCATAGCCTAGCTCGCGCAGCTTTTGCGACCTGGTACCGTTGAGGGTAGAGATGGGACAGTTTTCACTTGTGGAAACGACCAATTTTAACCATCCCCGAGCCCTCCAAAAAAGCTGCAAGGGTTGGGCTACGAAGCTAGTCACCGGTCACTCGTCGCATCCGCAATGGCAATAAATTCCGCCACGGATAGCGTCTCCGCACGCGCGGTAGGCGCGATGCCCAAGGCTTCAAATCCAGCCTCGCTAATCATGCTTTTTAGCGTATTGCGAAGCATTTTACGGCGCTGACCGAAGGCTTGCGCAACCACGTTAGCGAAGTGACTATCGTTCTTTGCGCGCGGGCGGTCAGCCCCCAATGGTTGTAAGCGCACAATGGCTGACATCACTTTTGGTGGCGGGTTAAATGCTTCGGGAGGCACGTCAAATAGGGCTTCTAGGGCAAACTGATATTGCAGCATGACCGATAGCCTACCGTAGGCGTCGTCATCAGGGCCTGCTACCATACGATCCACCACTTCTTTCTGCAGCATGAAAACGGCGTCCGTCAATTGTGCCGCAAAGCCCGCTAGGTGGAACAAAAATGGGGTGGAGATGTTGTAGGGTAAGTTGCCGACGGCGCGAAATTTACCGCCATCATTCAATGGGCTAAAATCGAAATTAAGTACATCAGTTTCATGTACCGTCAGCTGCTCTGGCGGATAGCGGCTAACTAATGCTGCGGCTAAATCTCGATCAATCTCTACCACATGCAAATGCGCATGTTTGAGCAACAAAGGGGCGGTGAGGGCACCTGGCCCCGGGCCAATTTCTACAATCACTTCGCCAGGCTTCGGGTTGATGGCTTGAACAATGCGCGAAATAATATGGGCATCGATTAAGAAGTGTTGGCCGAAGTATTTTTTTGGTTTTGGGTTCATTCGTTGTTCTGCGTGCTCAAATTAATTGCGCAATCGATGGCCGCCCACATGCTGCCGCAATCAATGGCACCGCTGCCCGCTAAGTCAATCGCGGTACCGTGATCGGGTGATGTGCGAATAATCGGCAGGCCTAATGTGATGTTAATGCCGCGCCCAAAAGTTGCGTATTTAAGCACTGGCAACCCTTGATCGTGATACATCGCCAATACCGCATCCACTCCCTTTAGCACGCTGGGGTTGAACAGCGTATCGGCAGGCAGCGGGCCAATTAGCTGCATGCCTTGCGTTTTTAGTGCGGCAACGACGGGCTGAATAATGTCAATTTCTTCCCGCCCTAAATAGCCGTTCTCGCCTGCGTGCGGGTTAAGTCCTGCCACGATAATTTTTGGATTTTTTATCCTGAATTTTTGCTGTAAATCATCATGCAAAATCATCAAGGTGCGGGTGAGCGATTCTGCTGTGATAGCTGCACTTACATCTTTTAGCGGTAAATGCGTCGTGGCTAGTGCAATGCGTAGTGCCGTGGTGTTGCCATCCTGCGTCACGTCTCCAGCCAGCATCATCACCACATGTGGGGTAGCGGTTTTTGCAGCCAAATACTCAGTGTGACCAGAGAAGTGGGTGCCACGTGGCATTAAATAATCGTTGATGACGGCTTTGTTGAGTGGCGCCGTGACCATTGCCGCATAGTGGCCTAATTGGCACCCGGAGATGGCGGCGTCAAGTATCGCGAGTACATGCGCGCCGTTGCGCGCGTCAAGTTTGCCGGAAGCAACGGGCATTGCTGTTACCACGTTATGAACCGCAATATTAGCCGATTGGCTAATGGTTTCCCAAGTGATGCCGCGCTGTAGGGCGCGGGCTTCGAGCACATCAACGTTACCGATAAAAACAAACTTTGCGCGGCGTTCAGCGCTTAATTTGGCCGCCAGCAACACACATAAATCAGGGCCGATACCTGCGGGTTCACCGCAGGTAATCGCTATAGTTGGCCTAGATTTATATTGCGACACCTAGTGCTTAGCGTTGATTATTTTTCATCCAAACGGTATTCAACAAATGCCCGGTCGCGAATTTGGCGAACCCAGTCTTGATAGGCTTCGTCGCCTTTACGTTGGCGAATTACACCGCGTGCTGTTTCGCGTTTACGATCATTGCTGACACCCTCGGTGCGGCGCGCTAATACTTGTACCAAATGCCAGCCAAAGGGCGTTTGGATCGGTTGGCTCACTTCATTATCGCGTAGCTGCGTCATCACGCGTTCAAATTCTGGCACCGCTGCACCGGGTGCTAGCCAGCCTAAATCACCGCCTTTAGTTGCACTTGCATCATCGGAATGCACTTTTGCTAGCTCGGCAAAGTCAGCACCCGTGGTAATGCGTTCGCGCAAACGGGCTAAACGGCTTTTGGCTTCGTCGTCCGTTAGACCTTCTTTGTTGCGAATAAGAATGTGACGGGTATTGGTTTGGGTCACGGTAGGCGTCGCCGAAACACCGCGTTTGTCCAACAGCTTTACGATATGAAAACCGTTAGGGCTGCGCAAAATATCAGTGATTTCGCCCTGTTTTAACGCGTTGAGCGATTCTAAAAAGATGGCTGGAAGCCGACCCGCCGGACGCCAGCCTAAATTGCCGCCCTGTAATGCGTCTGGTGCATCAGAGTATTGCGCCGAAACTTGCGCAAATTCGGAACCGCGGCGCAATTCTGACAATGCCTGCAGCGCTTTTTTACGCTTTACTTCAATTTGATCGCTCGTGGCTTGCTCAGGCACCACTACTAAAATATGGGCTAGACGGAACTCTTTATCCGAATTTGCTTCTTTAGATTCCAGTGCTATTTGGGTATCCACTTCAGCATCGGTGACGTTGATGTTAGCTTCAACTTCACGTTCGCGAATGCGCATCACCATCAAATCATTGCGCACATCTTCGCGAAACTTGCTCCACTTTAGGCCGTCGCGCTCGATGAGCTCCCGAAAATCACTCATCGAAACGTTTGAACCATCCGCGTAATTTTTAATCGAGGCTTCCAAGGTAGCGTCGTCAATGCGCACGCCAGATTCTTTGGCTTCCAGCAATTGCACCATCTCATTAATTTGCCGCTCTAGTAGTTGTTTGGTAAAAACCTCTGCCGCAGGCGGCGTGGTGCCCGCTTTTTGCATTTGTTTTAGTACCACATTCATCCGCTCTTGTAATTCGTTTTGGGTGATCACTTCATTGTTTACAACCGCAATAATTCGATCTACCACCGCCACGGTAAGGTTAGTTTTAGTCGGCGACAGCGATTTTTCGAGTTTTTGGGCGATGCCGCTCAAGGGCAGCGTTAAAAGTAGTGCGGCGATCAATGGCTGAATTAACGGCTGGCTGAGGCGGCGGGTGATGTATAAATTGGTCTTCATTGGTCTAACTCCAACACATAATAGCTACGGGTATAGGCTGAAGACGCGCTAAATACAGCTACCTTCAGGCCTACTAAAAATTTGGCAAACTACTTTGGAAACGGCGATACGTAATTATCGTTTTGCGCGGAATCAGGAACTTCGCTGGAGCGACGATAACCAGGAATGTTCTGCCGAATGGTTTCTAAAGGGTTCACGCCCAGCTTTGATAAGCCCTTTAACTCCAACTGCAGTTGCACTGAGGTGGAATAGACATTGGTTGCAGTCGTGAAACGATGCGCCACTAGTCGAAATTCCCAGCACCCCTGATTATACTCGACACCGAGTAAACCCTCGATCAATCGTCGATCTTGGAATGAATGATTGGCGCGCGCTAACACGGTCCAACCTGCGCCAGGCTTGCCAATCAGTGGTGCAAGCGGCCATTGCGCCGATAAGTCTAGCTGTTTTATGCCCGCAGCGGCCACAGCGGTGGCTAAGGGAATGCCAAGTGTCGTCGCATCCACATCACGGCTGAAACGGTAAGCAATATTCACAAGTTTGCCGCTTTCAGGATTGTAGCGGGCTGAAACATTGGCCTTTTTAAACTGCTTTAGCGTGGTCGAATATTGAAACGATGAATCAAAATACCATGCGTCCACCGGCTGTGCTGAGATGGCCGCGAGCAAATCAGCGCGGCTCAATTGCCCAAACTGGGTACCATCGCTGGCGTCCTGCGTGTTGCCAGACATCTGCACGCCACGTGCTAAATCAGCTAAGCCCACACGCTGCGGACTAAAATAATAGCGAGTGCCTACTGCCGCGCGCAGCCTTTCAATACCGGTGCTGTTCTCAATAAAGCGGGTAGTCAGCGCGCCGGTAAGCTGCTTGGCGTCAGAAATTCTATCGCCGCCAATGAACAAATTTTCGTTAAAAATTTGCGCAAAATTAAAGTCAGTTTGCGAAGTTGTAAAAATCGGCAAACGGCTTTGTTCGCGGAAGGGCACCTGCAAATAAAACAACCGCGGCTCTAGGGTTTGCGTGTGCGGGCTGGACGCAAAAGTAACAGGGCGCTCGAAAGTCATGCCGCTATCAATACTGGCAATCGGTAATGTGCGGGTTTTAGCCTCAAAACCGGCGTCGTTATCCCCCAAGCGATATTTGGTGAAGTGATAGCCGAGTTTTGGCGTTAAAAAGCCATAACTACGAACCATCGGATAAGAAACCGAAGGGTAAATCAGCAGGCGTTTGCCGTTAACCAGTGTTGGATGGCGAAAATCAGTAAATTCAGTTACGGCGTTAAATCCAAACCCTGCCGCAACAATTGGCTCGGTGTTAAACGTGAATGATGGCGCTAAACGATAGGGCGCGATAATCGGCACGACGGGGTCTTGCAGGGTTTGGTAGCTGAGATGGCGCGCTGTGAAATTTCCGTAGGCGCCGCTATGGCTCAGCAAAAAATCGCGTGGCAAATTGGTTTGGGACGTATTGGCGATGCGGGTAGAAAGATCGCGGAAATAGCTATCATCCGATACTTTCTGTACATTAATGGCGGCTACCCAGTTCTTCAAACTGAAGTTATCAAAATTTTGAACATGGTTGAGTTTCGCCAAAAAGCGATCACTTTTTGCAGATTGGTCAGACGGCAAAAATTCGGCATCAAACTGCCCCAAATAATGCGGTTCTACATAGCGAAATTCACCGCCCAGTTGCAGGCCGCGCTTGGTAAAAATTTTCGGCGTCAACGTCGCATCACGGTTAGGCGCCAAATTAAAATAATAGGGTACCGCTAGCTCAAAACCAGTTTTAGTGGAGGAGCCAAATGAGGGCGGTAGAAAACCACTTTTACGCTCGCCATTCAGCGGAAAACTCACAAACGGTAAATACAGCAGCGGTATCCCCTTAAACTCTACCGTACCGTGCAAACCCGTGCCCACCGCGGTTTTATGATCAAGGGTGATTTCTTGCATTTTTAAAAACCATTCGTTTTCCCCGGCTTTGCACGTCGTGTAGGTCGCATCAAACAAATGCTCTTTTTCGGGGCCAAGTAAATCTATGCGGTTTGCAGCACCGCGTGCATCCATGGTTCTGCCAACACCGCGTTTTAGGGTGCTGCTTGACGCTGTACCAATTGCCGGAATTGACGTGTAAGGCAAAATGTTGCGCGGTAAGAAAAATGTGGGATTCGAAATCGAGCCAATTTGGGATTCAAGTCCTAAGCTTATTTTGTCACCAGTAATCACATCGCCGTCGCGGTTAACCCGGACCGCACCCTCTGCCGTAGCCACGTCAGTTTCTTGGTTGTAAGTGACGATTTGTGCATTGAGCACCACATTATCGGCCGTTACCACCACATTGCCCAAAGCGGTTGCCTCGATGTTGGCCAAGCCTTCTATATTGTTGGCTTCAATAACACGATCGGCGGTTTTTGGTATTGACTTATTTGCGCCAACTACCGCACTGATGCCCGTTTTACGGCCATCTACAGCAAGTTTCGTGTCAAGTTTAATTTGTGGTTGGCCAAGGGGGGAGACTTGAACCGTGCTCGTTTGGGCATGTGCCAAAAGCATAAACGGCGGCGCAAATGAGGCAGCATTAGCGGCGAGGCAGGCAAGGAATAGTTTGTTCAGCTTAGGCAAAATTAGGATTCGACAAAGAATTAAGAAAGTAAAATACGAACGATGCGAGGGCGCGGAGAGTGTGGGAATTTGCTAAAAAGGCTGAAAAGGGCAGAACTGCTAAAATACGGTTTGTAGGACAACCGCGGTGAACTTTAGTGCCTTAAAACCTTCCCACCATATTCTGACACACCATATTTTACCAATCAGGCTGCTGTGATAGCGAATCCATCAAATAATAAATCTGCAGCTGATGCCGTGCAACTGATCGGGGTTACGGAAACTTCCCCGCGTTTTACGGCACTTTTAAGCTGGGTTGGTGCGCAAGTGGGCCCGAACTTTAGCATTCAACAGGCATGGACAGGGTCGCACTTGCGCCGCTATTTTCGCATAAGCGCTGCTGCTAAAACTTGGCTAGTGATGGATGCGCCACCGGAACACGGGCAGTGCGAGCCCTACTTGTATGTTGCTACTTTAATGCGCCACGCCGAGTTGCACGTACCGCGTATCGACGCGCAAGACTTGGCGCAGGGTTTTTTGCTGCTCGAAGACTGGGGTGACGTCACCTATTTACAGGGGCTGCAGGCAGTGCATGATCCTGATCTAGAAAGCGACAATGCCGTGCAAAATAAGCTAGCGCACAGCTTGTTTATTGACGCAATTGACACCTTGATCCAGTGGCAGTTAAGCACCAAACCTGACGCGCTTCCCCACTATGATGAAGCTATATTGCGCCGCGAATTGCAGCTTTTTCCAGATTGGTACGTGGCAACACATCGAAACATCACCCTTTCTGCTCCGCAACAAAAAACTATCGACGACGCTTTCGCTACGCTTGTGCAAAGAAACTTAAATCAAGCGTCAGTATTTGTGCATCGCAATTACGTGCCGCCCAATTTAATGATTTGCCCCGCAAATGGGCGCTTCGCAAGCCCTGGCATCCTCGATTTTCAAGATGCGCTGTTTGGCCCCATTTGCTACGACATCGCAACATTATTTAAGGACGCTTCTATTTCGTGGAAAGAAGAGCAAATCATCGATTGGACCATTCGCTACTGGGAAAAGGCGCGCAAAGCTGAGTTACCGGTGCCCGCTGATTTTTCTGAGTTTTATGCCGACTGCGAATGGATGGCGTTACAGCGGCATTTGAACTTACTCGGCAGCATTGCCCGCGCCAGTTATCGCGATGGCCAACCCGATTGCTTGGGCGCAGCGCCTAGGTTGATTGCCTATATTCGCCACACGTGCGATCGCTATCGCGCGCTAGGGCCATTGCTTACAGTGATTGACCATATTGAATCGGTCGCGCCAGCCGACGTCGCCTATACGTTTTAACTTTTGATGAGACTGCATCACACCGCGCGCGATATTTTGCCGATTTAACTATCACCAACGGCAGCTCTCAATGCGCGTTCAAAGGCCAACACCCTTGCGTGTGGGACAATGTCGGAACAGTCATTGAATTACCTAAGCGTAATGAACTTAACGGGCTAAAGCCGCGTCCAAACACGGTTTATACAAACTAACTTTAGTGCCAAAATCAAAGCCAAAAATGAAATCAGATAAGTCGTTAACCACTCCCAATATCCGTGCGCATGTCAAGCGCCGTGCGGCCCTTGCGAAAATACTAAAAGCTGGCATCGTTATTATTCCCACTGCCAATGAAGTAACGCGCAATGCCGATGCGCATTATGATTTCCGTTGGGATAGTTTTTTTTACTACCTGACTGGGTTTAAAGAACCAGAAGCGGTATTGGTCATGCTGTTGGGCGCTAAACCAAAGAGTATTTTGTTTTGCCGCGATAAAAATGTGGAACGTGAAATTTGGGACGGCTTTCGGTTTGGTCCGGCCGTGGCGCAACAAACCTTTGGCGTGGACGCCGCCTATTCCATAGCGTCATTTGATGAAATATTGCCAGATCTGATGGCTAACCAAGCGCGCATTCATACCCCGCTTGGGGTAGAAGGCGATTGGGACAGCCGTGTGACAGGATGGCTAAATGCAGTGCGCACGAAAACCCGTGCTGGCGTGACAGCACCGCAAGAAATTCATGATTTACGTGCCGTAGTCGCTGAGCAACGGCTTATTAAAGACGATCATGAAATTGCGCTGATGCGCCGCGCCGCTGTCATTAGCAGCGAAGCGCATAAGCGCGCGATGCGGGTGGCACGGCCAGG
>JANNXI010000089.1:0-22783 GCA_031409495.1 Betaproteobacteria bacterium | reverse complement strand
CGGAACATGCCTACTTTACCTTCAGGCACATGGATTGCGAGCTCTTTTTGTGCTGGATTGGCTATCCGTAACACTGTTTGCCCCGCCGCTACCACTTGCCCCGCTTCAGCCAGTACGCTCGTCACCACGCCATCGGCTGTGGCGGTGAGGGTGGTGTAACTCGATTGATTCGCTGAAACACCCGCCTGCGCCGTGGCCGCCGCAAGGCGCGCTGCCGCGGCATTACTCACATTCAGTTTTTGATCCAACGCTGATTGGCTAACGAAACCCTTGGCAAACAAATCTTTAAATCGTTGATACTCACCGCGCGCAAATTGATCCTCAGTCGCAAACGCCGCAACGTTAGCGCCCGCCGCCTGCGTTGCCAGCGCAGCGTCCTGTGGATCGAGCCGCGCTAGGGCTTGCCCGCGCTTTACCACTGCGCCTAGGTCCACCAGACGCGCGATAATTTTCCCGCTCACCCGAAACGCATGGTCTGATTCATTCCGTGCACGAATGTCGCCAGGATAAACTTCCGCATCTTGGCCGGCTCCTGCACCTATTTTGTAACTCAGAGCGGGACGAATCGTCGGTTCTGGCACCACCGCTTTTTGACAGCCAGAAAGAGTGGCTGAAACGCCGATCAACATTGCTATTGCCCCTAAATACAAGGGTCGGCGCAGCGAAATTGGGTAAGTTTTGGCTAGGTTTAGTATCACGATATGGACGATATGGCTCATAAAACACTCCGCAGATAACTGACTAGTCAGTAAGTTACACGTCCTAAACCCCAAAGTCAATTTATAGCAAAACATTTTTATGTGAAGGTGACACTACATTTTACCTCCACGCAAGCGCCACCACTTTGATAAGCAAAATAACCCGCTTGTCTTAAAAATTTAACCTAGATCCACCTAGAACTACACGGAATTGTCACACAACGCGGCTTTAATGATTAGTTTTCAAGGAGCCCGACATGACCAAACCCGTTAACTCAAATCGTCGCCAATTCATTGCTGGTACCAGCTCAGTGGCCGCCATTTCAATGGTTGGCACGCTGGTAGGATGTGCTGATGACAATTCAACACCGCGTACGCCGCCACAGTTTACCTATGGTCTAGCTAGTGGCGATCCGCTTGGCGACCGCGTTATTTTATGGACTTACGCAAAATATCCAGACAGCACCGATAACGTGCCCCTCACATGGCAAGTGGCCACCGATGCCACCTTTACCAATGTAGTTGCTAGTGGCCGCATCGAAACGAGTGCCGCAAAAGGCTATACGGCAAAAGTAGACGCGCAGGGTTTGCTCGCCGGCACCGAATACGCCTATCGCTTTCGGGCTGATGGCGATGCCAATTCACCGACTGGCACCACCCGCACTTTACCCGCCGCCAATGTGGCTTCAGTGAAGTTTGCAGTGCTTTCTTGCTCATTATTCTCGGAAGGCTTTTTCAACGTATACGACACGGCGGCAAAATCCGATGCGCAATACGCCATCCATTTGGGCGACTATATTTACGAATACGGTTCAGCAGCGGGCCAATACGGCAATACCGATGCAGCAGCCCTGGGCCGAGTAGCCATTCCTGCCAATGATATTGTGTCGTTAGCCGATTACCGTGCCAGATACCAGCAATATCGGTCCGACGCTAATTTGCGCGCACTACACGAAAAAATGCCGTGGATCACCGTTTGGGATGACCATGAGTTTACCAATGATGCCTATGTGGGCGGCGCGCAAAACCACGACACGACTACCCAAGGCGATTGGAATACCCGCAAAAATATTGCAGCCTTCGCATACCACGAGTGGATGCCGATTCGCTCCCCGGACACCGCAAATTTGCTCAAGATTTATCGCTCATTCACCTTTGGCAGCTTGTTCTCCATGCACATGCTCGACACTCGTATTGAAGGTCGCGATCGTCAATACGACAACTTTGGCGATGCCGATGGCGGAGTAGGTCGTTATATCGCTGGCATCACCCCAAATGCGGCTGGTGTACCGCCTGATGCATCACGCCGCATGATGAGCGCTGAGCAACAAACTTGGCTCACGGCCCAACTCACAGCATCGCAAGCCACTTGGCAGTTTTTTGGCAACCAAGACATCATGGCGAGAATGTGGATCCCGTTCTCCGTGGCACAATTTTTTAGCGGCCCGAACGCCAATGCTGTTAGCGGTGGCGCAGCGATTCAAACCTACCTTACCGCCAAAGCGACGCGCGCAGTAGCAGGCCCCGCTGCGCTCACGCCAACGCAGGCAACTTTGTTGGATCCAACCAAGAATGTGCGCCTACCGTACAACCTTGATTCATGGGATGGTTATCCCATTCAACGCGAAGCAATTTTGCAGACTGTCAGATCCTTAAATAAACGCCTAGTTGTTTTATCTGGTGACTCGCACAACGGTTGGTTCACTAATTTGACTACCCTCGCTGGCCAAAAAGTTGGCGTGGAATTTGCTACCGCATCGGTCACATCCAGCGGCTTTGAAGGCGCAGGCTTGGGCAGTTTAGGCACAGCCCTCGACGGCAGCGCGCTAGTCCCGCAATTGGGTAATGTCGCTATTGGCGCAGGTCTTGGGCTCATTGACGATCTAAATTTCGCCGATACCACGCGGCGCGGATACTTGCTCATGACCGTAACCGCTGCGGCAGTCAAGGCCGAATATGTTTTCGTCAGTACCGTAAAATCACCGACGTACGCCAGCGCCGTGGGTCGAACCATTAACGTCACGGCGGCTGGCGCCATTAGCTACGCTTAAGTAGTTAATAGGCCAGAGACGTCTCCAAGATGACTTATAGATACCTTGGAGACGCCCTATATTCCGGCACCTTCAAGGCATTATCCACAGCCCCTTTGATTATTCCAGATGCAGATGAGTACACCTAAAAGCGTCGTGGGTCAGCATCATACAAAAACACCCTGACTTACATGGCTTACAGGATAAAATGCTGGAAACGCAGCTAAGCTAGCGCCCAATCATAAATACGCCGACCACGAAAGCAACTAAGATGCGCATGTCTACCTTTTTGGCCTCGCTGCTATTCGGTGCCACATCCATGATTGGCGTATTAAGCGCAATCATCGTAACACCGCTTGCGCATGCCCAGCCGCAGGCGCAAACCCCAGCATCGCAAAGCAAAACCGACAGCACCGCCACTAACGCGGCAATCGGCGAAGCCATCGACAAAGCGAGTCGCGGGCGCATGGTGGCCCAGCGCTTGGTGAAGCTGCATGCGCAGATAGCACTTGGCGTCAACAGTAGCCGATCGCTAAGCACGATGATGGAAGTGATCAGTGGATTTGAAGCAAATCTAGCTGAGCTTGAAAACTACGTTACGACCGTAAGCTCCATTAACCGTACCCGCCAGCTTACTGCAGCATGGCAAACATTTAAAGCCAGTGTGCTAGCCACACCAGCTAACACCAAACTAAAACAGCTCGCGGCAGATGCTGATACCTTTACAGAGATAACCGATAACTTAGTACAAAGCTACCAAGCGCAATCGAAATCAGTGTCGTCCACTATCATTAACCAGTGTGGCCGCCAACGCCTAATTTCACAACGTTTAGCCGCATTATTTATGCTCGAAGAAGCCGCGCAAATTACGCCACTGCAAGCGGCTGAGCAAGCAAAACTACGCAATGAATTTGCCAGCACGTTAGCTTCGCTGACCGCCGCAAGCGTCAACACGCCAGAAATTAAAGCGGAGCTAAAGTTAGCGGAGCAACAGTGGGTATTTTTTCAATCGGCGCTTACCGGAAAACACGGGGTAGAAGGCGCCCGCCATGTGGCCTCCACCAGCGAGCGCATATTAGAAGTGCTCAACAACTCCACCAATATGTACCAGCGCTTAGCGGCTAGCGGCATTAAGGTAGCAGCGCTCTAAACACCAAATTAAATGCCCCAAGAAGCCAGTAAATAGGGCGTCTTGGGGCACTTATTATGTCTAGAGTGTGGCCATCATTCTGGGTAGAATACTTCCACTGTGCCCTTCAATTTAATCACCAGCGGAAAGCCTTTTCGATCCACCGCCTTCCCTGCTGGCACCTTCACCCAGCCTTCACTCACGCAATATTCCTCAACATCGGTACGCGGCTTGCCATTCAAGCGCACACCAACACCCGTTTCAAAAAATGAAGCCACATGAAACTTGCTGCGTGGGTCGGCGGAAAGGCGGTCGGGTAGGGCGAGCGCTTCTGGAGCTTTAAGAACTTCGGTCATGATTTGATTTCAAATGGTTGAGAATCTAAATTATACCGCCCTACCCCAAACCTCGCCAACAACGCCTCACCCCGCAGCAAATGCGCTGCCATCATCCTGCCCATTTCAACGCCAAACTTAAAGCCGTGTCCTGAACATGCGCTTTGCACAAAAATGCTTGGATGCTGTGGCAACGCACCTAAAACAAAATCATTATCTGGGGTGCTGGAATACAGACAAGTTTGCGCGTGGAGCGGCTTAAGCGTTGCGACGTCGCTGGTCAATGCGCTTAACCATTTGCCTAAATACGCGATATTCCCTGCGTCTACAACGCCATCTCGCGTGTCCGCCGTAGTAGCTGCGCCGCCGCCATGTGTGGCAACCTTAATCGCGCTCCCCATGCCCGGTGCACCGTCGATAGGAAAGCCGTAATTTGAGTTGGTGTGATCAATAAACACGGGAAACAAATCTGCGGTGTAATTTGCAGGGGTGCGCATTTGAAAATACCCCACTTGCTCTTGCGTAACCGTAAGAGGCAAAGTGAAACCCAAGGGGGTCGTGAGTTGGTTCATCCACGCGCCACCGGCTATCACCACTTTTTCGGCCAACACTTCCAATGTTTCATAGCCTTGGTTGATATGTAATAAATTGTCTCCGCAACGCGGCTCAATCGCAGTCACCTTCGCGTGCGGCAGCACTGTGGCGCCTGCTTGCGCCGTCATGCCAACTAGCGTAGCCACAGCATGGCCTGCGTCAATTACGCCTGCATCTGGTTGCCAAAGCGCTGTCCAATCTGCCCGCAAATTCAGCGGCGCGAACCGCCGCTTAATCTGAACAGCACTCAACTCTTCATGAGCGACACCGACTGTTTTGCATGATGCCGTGCAATTAGCCAAGCTGGTGTTGCCAGGGGCCGCGAAATCAAGCCCACCAGTGCGTTTAAGAATCTGCATACCTGAAAGCTGCTCAAGCTCGCGCCAACCAGCCAGCGCTGCTTGCGCCAGTTGCAGATATTGTGAATGCCCATAAGACAAGCGAAATATGCGCGAGTGCCCGTGCGAACTACCACGAGCATGCGCAATTTGAAATTGCTCAATCAGCAAAACCTGCACGCCTTGGCGAGCCAATGCCCATGCCGTGGCTACACCGTTTATACCCGCACCAATGACTGCTACATCGTATTTTTTCATGGGCTATTGTAGTTTTAAACATGGCCAGCACGCACTAAAGAAGTTTCTGTGCACCATTTTGGCGCATAGCGACGCACCAAAATAATCGGCTAAAGATGCAATCTGCATTATTTCTGTGCACGCAAAAAAGCGAAATACCTCCTAAATGCGATCCAAACATACCTGAAGACGCACTGTTTACAAGGACCTTCAGGCACTTTTCTACTGAAGACAGAGTGTGGCACAAAACTTGCTGTGCTTTGTCAGAGTGATGCGCGGACAAGCAGCAATAAACATGCGCACACAAGTTCTTCGCCTCTGAACTTATTAATACCGCACAAGGATGAAATGGAAAAGCTAAAACTAGTAATGGTAGGCAACGGCATGGCCGGCGTACGCACCTTAGAAGAATTGCTAAAACTTCAGCCAGACATGTTCGACATTACCGTATTTGGTGAAGAGCCGCACGGCAATTACAACCGCATCTTGTTGTCGCCTGTGCTATCTGGCGAGATGACCTTGCCCGAGATTATGCTTAACGATTTGGATTGGTATAAAGATAACAATATCAATCTGCGTTGCGGCAGCCGCGTTGCAAAAATCGATCGCGTTCGCCGCGAAATTATTGCAGAAGATGGTGAAGTAGCGAAGTACGATCGCCTGCTTTTAGCCACCGGCTCCTCCGCATTTATTTTGCCTGTTCCCGGTAAAGATTTACCCGGGGTTATCACCTACCGCGACATCAAAGATACGCAAGCGATGATTGACGCCACAGCCGCCCATACCCACGCAGTGGTCATCGGCGCTGGCCTGCTTGGGCTAGAAGCCGCAAATGGCTTGGCGATGCGGGGCATGGACGTGACTGTGGTGCATTTAGGCGATGTGATTATGGAGCGCCAGCTTGATGCCGCAGGTGCCAAAATGTTGCAAGCTTCATTAGAAGCCAAAGGCTTAAAATTTAAGTTGGCCAAACAAACTTCTGAGCTTATCCAAGGTGAATCTGGCCGCGTATGCGCAGTGCGCTTTGCTGACGGCGAAGTTATTCCGGCTGATCTAGTAGTGATGGCTGCTGGCATTCGACCCAACATGACGCTCGCCAAAACATCCGGCCTACATTGTGTACGCGGTGTGGTAGTGAACGACACCATGCAAACCTACGATCCGCGCATTTACGCTGTGGGCGAATGCGCTGAGCATCGTGGCACTGCCTATGGTTTAGTCGCGCCGCTATTCGAGCAAGCTAAAGTTTGCGCTAACCATTTAGCCCACTACGGCATCGCCCGCTATCAAGGTTCAGTCACTTCAACCAAGCTCAAAGTAACTGGCATTGACGTGTTTTCAGCTGGTGATTTTAGTAGTGGTGACGACACCGAAGAAATTATTTTGCACGACCGTCAAGGCGGAGTGTATAAGCGCTTAGTGCTTAAGGACAATCGTATTCAGGGCGCGGTATTGTATGGCGACACCGCTGATGGTTCTTGGTATTTCCAGCTAATGAAAGACCGCCAAGACATCTCGAACATTCGCGACAACTTGATGTTTGGTGAGAATAATTTGGGCGACGTTGGCCACAAAGGCCAAACCCAGGCTGCCACCATGGCTGATAGCGCGCAGGTGTGCGGCTGCAATGGCGTATGTAAGGGCGAGATCGTTAAATCAATCAAAGCCAATGGCTTATTTACCATTGAAGAAGTACGCAAACACACCAAGGCGTCATCCTCTTGCGGATCGTGCACGGGGCTTGTTGAACAAATCTTAGCCTCTACCGTGGGTGGCGCATACCAGCCAACGGATTCCAAAAATAAGCCAGTATGTAATTGCACCGACCACACCCACGAAGAAGTTCGCAAGGCCATTCGTGACCACAAATGGCTCAATATTCCAGCAGTCATGCACGGCATGAACTGGCGCACCCCCAATGGTTGCGCGAGTTGCCGCCCCGCCCTTAACTACTATTTAATTAGTAGCTGGCCGCATGAAGCAGAAGACGATCCGCAAAGCCGTTTCATCAATGAAAGAGTACACGCCAACATTCAAAAAGACGGCACCTATTCCGTTGTGCCACGCATGTGGGGCGGGCTAACCAACCCAACGGAGCTACGCGCTATCGCTGACGCAGCTGAAAAATACGCGGTACCGACAGTGAAAGTTACCGGCGGCCAGCGCATTGATTTGCTAGGCATTAAAAAAGAAGATCTTCCAAAAATTTGGGGTGATTTATCCGCAGCAGGCATGGTTTCAGGTCATGCGTATGGCAAAAGTTTGCGCACCGTTAAAACCTGCGTGGGCTCGGAACACTGCCGTTTCGGTACCCAAAAATCAATGGAAATGGGTGTGGATTTAGAACGGATGTTGTTTGGTATGTGGAGCCCACACAAAGTAAAGCTGGCTGTTTCTGGCTGCCCACGCAATTGCAGCGAAGCGGGTATTAAAGACGTTGGCTTGATTGGCTTGGACGGCGGCTGGGAAATTTATGTAGCCGGTAACGGCGGCATCAAAACCGAAGTCGCACAGTTTTTGGTAAAAGTAGATACCGATGAAGAAGTACGTGTTTACACTGGTGCATTCTTACAGCTATACCGTGAAGAAGCCCGTTACTTGGACCGCACCGTGCATTATGTGCATCGCGTAGGTATCGATTACATCAAAGAAAAAATCGTTGCCGATGCAGCAAATCGCAAAGCCTTGTACGAGCGCTTGTTGTACGCTGTACAAGACTATAAAGACCCGTGGGCAGAACGTGCCGAAGCGCAGCCAAAGAGCTTACTAAAGCGAGAATTTGAATTGATTCAGGTGCCCGCATGAACGCGGTAACGATGCTAGCGAAGGAAGATTGGCACACAATCTGCGGCATTGATGAAATTCCGCTGCTGGGTTCTCGCGTAGTGCAAGCAAAAAGTGGCGACATTGCACTATTTAGAGTGAGCGAAACTGAAGTGCTGGGAGTGCGCGACCAGTGTCCGCACAAAGGCGGCCCGCTATCGCAAGGCATGGTGCATGAACGTACCGTAACCTGCCCGCTTCACGGGTGGAAAATTGAGCTAGATAGCGGCAATGCTGTGGCACCGGACGCAGGTTGCACACATGCTTTTGCGGTGAAAGTGGAAGCCGGTTTCGTGATGCTGCAGGTGAAGTAAGCATTATCGAATACCGTTAAAGATACGCTGGCGTCATCCCCACGAAGGCGGGGCGCCAGCGGCTTTTGACGGACGACACTGGATTCCCGCCTTCGCGGGAACGACACGCCTTCCAACCGCGCTGAGCTACAACTGATAACTAAACCACATGGACAAAAAATCTTTTCTGCAATCCGGTCACACTCCAACACTGTTTGCGGCATTTCTGTATTTTGATATTGCCTTCATGGTCTGGGTGCTACTCGGCCCCCTCGGCGTACAAATAGCCAATGATCTCGGCCTCACTCCTGCCCAAAAAGGTTTAATGGTGGCTATTCCGGTGCTTTCAGGCGCGTTATTGCGCTTGGTCATGGGCGTGATGGTAGACCATCTCAAACCTAAAGTTGCAGGCTTAATCGGTCAAGTTATCGTTATTATCGCCATGGCTGTAGCCTGGAAAGTCGGTCTCCACTCTTATCGAGACACCCTAATTATGGGCGTCTTTCTAGGTGTAGCCGGTGCGTCATTTGCCGTAGCGTTACCATTGGCCTCACGTTGGTATCCCCCGCATTATCAAGGGCGCGCATTAGGCATCGCCGGAGCGGGTAACTCCGGTACCGCCTTTGCGGCGCTATTTGCCCCAGGCCTGGCCGCTGCTTACGGCTGGCAAAACGTGTTTGGCATTGCACTCATTCCGTTATGCATTACCTTGGTGTTATACATGGTGCTAGCCAAAGATAGCCCCGATTGCCCGCCCCCTAAAAAGCTTTCTGATTATTTAAAAGTGCTGCGCGAGCGCGATGCATGGTGGTTTATGTTGTTTTACTCAGTGACCTTCGGCGGTTTTGTCGGCTTAGCATCATCACTTACCATTTATTTTAATGACGTATACGGCCTAACGCCGCAAAAGGCGGGCTACTTTACGGCGGCTTGTGTATTTGCAGGCAGCTTGATGCGGCCAATTGGTGGCGCGTTTGCGGATAGAGTAGGTGGCATCAAATCACTTTCATTTATGTACATCGGCGCAGCCATCTCCCTAGCTATTGTCGCTTTCGGTATCCCTTCACAATATGTAGCGCTGCTAGTGTTTGCTTGCGCTATGCTGTGCTTAGGGATGGGTAACGGGGCGGTGTTTCAGCTGGTGCCGCAACGCTTTCGCAAGGAAATCGGTGTCATGACTGGCTTGGTCGGCATGGCCGGAGGCATCGGTGGTTTTTACTTGGCATCCAGCTTAGGCTTTTCGAAGCAACTCACAGGCTCCTATGGCACTGGATTTATGATTTTTGCTGGTTTAGCGTTGGTGGCTTTTGTCGGCTTAGCTGGCGTTAAAAACCGCTGGCGCACGACGTGGGGTGCCAGCCACTTGACGGCTGCTAAAATTTAAAATGACCGCTCCGGCAAAATTACCTTCTAGTTTAAAGGCAGACAATGTTGTGCAGTTGCCGGTACGCGCCAAAGTTGGCCAAGCAGTACCTGCGCCTAAAATTATCATCGGTCATGCCTCTCTGAACGGTCCGCGCCAAAACAACGAGGACTTTTGTGGCGCCGTCACACCGGAGGGCTCAGACCTAGACGCAAAAGGCGTACTGGCTGCCATTGCCGATGGCTTGGGCGGCCATTCAAATGGCCGCGAAGCCTCAGAATACGTGGTTCGCGGGCTGCTTGCCGATTTTTATGCCACCCCTGAAACATGGAGCATACCCACCAGCTTCGACAAAGTGCTGACCGCCCTCAATACCTGGTTGCTCAGCCGCGGCCAGCAGCTACGGCAAACCGCCAGCATGGCTTGCACCCTATCAGCCTTATGCTTGCGCGGGGCGCGCTACACCACCGCCCACGTAGGCGATTCGCGTATTTATCTGTTGCGCGATGGGGCGATGCAACGCCTAACGCAAGATCATTTGTGGGATCACCCTGAGCTAACCAACGTACTCAAACGGGCAGTAGGTTTGGATGCACGACTCGACCTAGATTTCTCCGAAGGTGCATTGCATGCAGGGGATATTTTTGTACTGCTCACAGATGGTGTGTGGAATAGCGTGTCGGACACCCGCATGGCCGAAACCGTGCAGCAAGTTAGCGATCCGCAGCAGGCCGCTTTAGAGCTCACGCGCTTAGCAGTCGCGCATGGGGCGGAAGACAACTGCACGGCGATGGTAGTGCATGTTTTGGCCGTGCCCGAAAATAGTTTGCGGGATAGTTTTGTTGAGGCTGCGAGCCTCCCTGTGCCCCCAAAATTGCGGCTAGGCAGCCATCTTGATGGGTTAAGAATAGACGCTGTAATCCATGATTCGCGCGTTACGCTACTCTACCGCGTCACCCGGCTAAGCGACGGCGCGCAACTCGTTCTTAAAACCTTGCACGACCACGCCGATAGCCACGCCAATGCCTCACTCGTGCACGAAGAATGGCTGACACGGCGTGTTACCTCACACTACTTTCCACAAGTTATTCCGCATGAAGCGCGCCAACACTTGTACTACTTAATGACTTGGCATGAGGGCGCAACACTTGGCGCCAACCTAACGCACGGCCATCACACCACCGCGCCAGAAGCCGTGCAGATAGGCATTCGCTTACTCAAAGGGGTAGCGGCACTGCATCGCTTGTCCATTTTGCATCGCGATATTAAGCCAGATAATCTGCACTTGGGTACCGATAAGCGCTTACGTATTCTAGACCTTGGCGTAGCCGCATCCGATGGTTCAGACTTATCGGAAATCAATAATCCGGGTACGCCGTCTTACATGGCGCCGGAGCTTCTAGCGGGAGATCCTGCCAGTGTGCAAAGTGATCTATATGCGTGCGGGGTAACGCTGTACCAACTACTCACGCGCAAATTCCCGTTTGGCGAAGTTGAGCCATTCCAACACCCAAAATTTGGTGACCCACTACCACCCACGCGCTTTCGGCCTGACCTACCCGCATGGCTCGAAGCCGTCTTGCTACGCGCCTGCGCGCGCGACAAGGCTGATCGGTTTGAAACAGCTGAAGAATTTTTATTGGCCCTGGAGCGCGGCGCGAGCAGGCCGCTGACCGTTCCTCGGCGCATGCCGCTCATGCAGCGCGCACCGCTGCTCACCCTCAAGCTGGCACTAGCCGCTTCGGTGCTCGCAAATCTATTGTTACTTTATCTTGTCATGTCACCCTAATCATGGCCGAAACTAAATCAACATGTTGTTACTGCGGCGTAGGTTGCGGCGTAATTATTGAACACACGGACAATAAGATCACGGGCGTACGCGGCGACCAAACACATCCCGCCAACTTTGGCCGCCTTTGCAGCAAAGGTGCGGCGCTGCATTTGACAGTAGTGCGCGAAGGCCGCGCCCTAGAGCCTGAACTGCGCACCCGCCGCGACGCGGCGCGCGAAAGCGTAAGCTGGGACGCTGCGCTTGATCACGCCGCAGAAAAATTTGCGCAAGTCATCCGTGATCACGGGCCAGATGCCGTGGCCTTCTATGTTTCTGGGCAATTGCTCACGGAGGACTACTACGTTTTCAACAAGCTCGCTAAGGGCTTAATTGGCACCAACAATATCGATTCCAACTCGCGGCTGTGTATGTCATCTGCAGTAAGCGGCTACAAGATGACGTTGGGCAGCGATTCACCGCCCTGCTCATACGAGGATATTGACCACACCGATTGCCTGCTCATTTCTGGCTCAAATACCGCTTTTGCGCACCCAGTTTTATTCCGCCGGATTGAAGACGCCAAAGCAAAAAACCCTGATTTGAAAATAGTCGTTATTGACCCACGGCGCACCGATACCGCTGTGTTTGCTGACTTGCACTTAGCGATTCTGCCGGGTACCGATTTAGTGCTGCACAGCGCGCTGTTACACGTTTTGCTATGGGAAGGATTGACGGACAGCGCCTATATACGGGCATCTACAGAGGGTTTTGAGGCACTTCGCGACAGCGTTCGCGAGATAACACCGGCTTTTGCAGCGCAAGTTTGCGGTGTAAAGGCCGACGATATTATTCAAGCGGCGCGCTGGTTTGGCGACGCTAAAGCAGCGCTATCGATGTGGTGCCAGGGCTTAAACCAATCGGTGCATGGCGCACATAATTCCGCATCGTTAATACATTTGCATTTAGCCACGGGGCAAATTGGCCGCCCCGGTGCGGGGCCATTCTCCCTCACTGGCCAACCGAACGCGATGGGCGGGCGCGAAGTGGGTGCAATGGCAGGCTTGATGTCCGGCCATCGAGACATGGGCAACGCGGACCACCGTGCCGAAGTAGCCGCATTGTGGGGTGTCACGGATGTACCCGCAACACCTGGCAAAACGGCAGTAGAAATGTTTGAAGCCATTCGCCTAGGTGAAATCAAAGCGGTGTGGATTTGTTGCACCAATCCAGCGCAAAGTCTGCCGCATCAAAAATTGGTGCGCGAGGCGCTTGAAAAAGCCGAATTTGTCGTGTTGCAGGAAGCCTTTAGAACCACTGAAACGGCAACCTACGCTGATCTTATATTGCCTGCCGCAACATGGGGTGAAAAAGAAGGCGTAGTCACCAATTCAGAACGACGGGTGACGCGCTTACTACGCGCCGTCGCACCGGCTGGCAATGCCAGACCCGATTGGCAAATTGCCCGAGATTTTGCGCAAAAACTATGGCTGAAGATGCCCGAAAATAGGGCGCCTTCAGACCTATTTAACTATAAAAATTCTGAGGATATTTTCAACGAGCACGCCAGCACTACAGAGGGTCGTGACCTTGATATTTCCACCCTAACCTACGCAACCTTAGAAACCCAAGGTGCGCAGCAATGGCCATACGATGTCATCAATGGCGGTGCCGAGCGGTTATTCAGCGATGGCGTATTTAATACCGCAAATGGTCGCGCGAAGTTCGTGCCCATCGTGCTCAACACCCTGGCTGAGGCCACATCAGCACCCTACCCGCTGCACTTAACCACGGGCAGGCTGCGCGACCAGTGGCACGGCATGAGCCGCACTGGCAAGACGGCACAGTTGTTTAACCACTACGATGAAGCGTGCCTAGGCATGCATGCTGACGATATGCAACGCCGCAAATTTGTCGACGGTGATTTGGTTGAAATCAAAAGCCGCCGCGGCAAAATTATTGTGCGGGTGCAGGCTGATGCGCAAATGCGCTTGGGCCAAACATTTTTACCGATGCATTTTGGCCGCGCACACTTGTCGCACTCCGGTTGCAACGAGCTAATGCCGGCAAATTTTGACCCCATTTCTGAGCAGCCGGAATTGAAGCACGCCGCAGTACAGGTATCCAGCGTTAGCCTGCCCTATCAAGCTATCGCAATCCGATTAGGTGGCGCAGCAAACGGTGAGCTAACGGAGCTAGCACTCCAGCGGTTGGCGGCCTTGCAGCCCCTGCTACAGCAATTTGACTACGCATCCATCGCACTTGCTGGGCGCGATGACCCTGCGGTGGTGTTGCGTATCGGTAATAAAGTGCCCATTAGCGCAGCACAGATTGACACGATCGATAGCGCACTGCATCTAAAGGATGACGACTGTTTGAGCTTTAAAGATGGTCGTCGCCACATTGATAAAAAGGCGCTACTGCAAGACGGCAAGCTCTTAGGCATCAGGTTCTGTGGTGAAGTAGCTGCGGGCAAATGGCTGCGCGATATGGCCCTTGACGGAGTGAATGCGGCCGATTTGCGCCGCTGGGTATTTGCGCCCGTCGCCACGCCGCCAAGCAATATGGCCAACACCAAAGGCAAAACAATTTGCAGCTGCAACGGCGTGGGCGAAACTGCCATTGTCAATGGTATCGCCGCTGGGATGGACTTAAATGCATTGCAAAAAAACCTTAACTGCGGTACCGGATGTGGTTCTTGTGTGCCAGAAATTAAGCGCATTATTCAACTTCAAGGGAGTGCTCAACATGCAGCGTGAACCGATAGCTTTCATTCAAGACCGGCCAAAATTCAGCCCTCAGCAAGGCATGGTATCGTTAGTGGGTGCAGGTCCTGGGCCTGCTGATTTATTGACGTTGCGGGCGCTTAACCGCATTCAGCAAGCCGATATCGTGGTGCACGATCGTTTGATTTGCGCCGAGGTCTTAGCGCTCATTCCTGCCACCACGATGCGCGTTTACGTTGGCAAGGCGGCGGGCAATCATGCGGTACCGCAGTCACAAATACACACCTTATTGGTTGAACATGCACGCTTAGGTCGAAAAGTGGTGCGCCTTAAGGGTGGTGATCCCACCATATTTGGCCGCGGCGGCGAGGAAGCACAAGCCTTGCAAGCCGCTGGCATTGCCTTTGAAGTCATTCCCGGTATTAGTGCTGCCAACGGCTGCGCCGCCTCGGCTGGCATACCCCTCACCCACCGCGATCATGCGCACAGCGTAACTTTTTTGCCCGGGCATTTAGCGTGTGCGGATGATAATAATGAAATTGATTGGGCAGGATTAGCCCGACCCAAACAAACACGGGTGTTCTACATGGGCGTAGAACGGTTACGCGACATCGCCGCTGCCCTGATTGCCCATGGTTTGCCGCCAGACACGCCCGCAGCAGTGATCCAAGACGGCGCCCGCCAAACCCAAACAGTCACAGCCATGCCGCTAGCACTGCTGATAGAAAATGCACCGGCTTACGGGGTACGACCGGGGCTATTGATTATTAGTGAAACAGTGGCACTTAGCGAGCATTGGTCAGCAACGCAACCGTCGACAAAATCTGCCGCGCTATACAAAGAAAGCAACTTGGTCATTTAGCCGTAGCAAAGACTGGGCTTTTGCAGAGCTCCAACGCGGAGCGATCGAGGGCGCTGCTACACCTACAATAATCCGTGCCAGTGAGTTAGGTGCATGATAACAACGCTATTGGGTACGCACGCAATTTCTACCCGCAGCCTTTGCCGCATAGAGCGCGCTATCCGCCGCACTTAGCAGCACATCTGGCATGGTAGGGCTAGACGTGCTGGCGGCGCTATGAGCATAGCTCGCTGCGCCGATAGATACCGTACTTGTTTTAACGTGAGTTTCTACCATATGACGCATCGTTTCAGCTAATGCCGCAGCAAGTTCAAGCGACGTATCAGGCAATACCGCCACAAATTCCTCCCCTCCATAGCGCGCCAGCAATGCCGAGCGATGCGCGCCAGCCGAGATGCTGGAACCGCGTAGAGAAGTTTGATGACGACTCACACAATCACTCAAGCATGTGGCAATTTGACGGAGCAACACGTCGCCTGCCTGATGACCATATTGGTCGTTATATTGTTTGAAATGATCCACATCGATGATAAGAAGACCTAAGGGCTGCGCGGTCTGCTGCGCTGTTACCCATGCCTGCTCTAAAAACTCATCTAAACAACGTCGATTAGGTACCCCCGTCAAGCCGTCTAACCGCGCGATGGCTTCCAACCGCGTGTTGGCTATTTCCAGCTCAGAAGTACGCGCTGCCACCTTCCTTTCAAGGCTTAGGTTGCGCCGTTCTAGTGCCAATGTGCGGCGCCGAACCAATGCAAAAACGACGGCTACAATAGCTGTTATCACTAACAGCAGCCACATCACCATAGCCCAAACGCGCCGATACCAAATCGGCAATATTTCAAAAGGATAGTCGGGCATTGCAGTAACATTGCCTTCACCATCTCTTGCCCGAATTTGCATGATGTACTGGCCTGCAGGCAGCGCCGAGTAACTATACGAAGCTGCAACTGCCCATTCCGAAAATGCAGGCTCATCACCTACCAAACGACCCTGATAGCGACGCGCACCTTCTCTAGCATAGTCGGGCAGCGCAAATTCAAAACGCAACGCCGAATCGGCAATCTTAAATTGTTGTACCACGGTGGGCGTTATCGGAAGGGGTAAGGATGTTCCGTCCGCTAGTGTTTGCGTCACCGACCGTAACTGCATATGCGCAGGCTTTTTAGCGAGCGCCGCAATATCAGCCATGTGATGCATCACCAGCCCATGTGAGTTGACCAAAATAGTGTTGCCAGCTGTATCAAACGCAATGTCGTTAATACTGCCTTTACGAATGTTTTGAATATCCTGCTGCACCCACTTTTTTTGGCTATCTTGTTTCCATAAGCGCACCTTGCTGTGCGCCCACAAAGTGCCATCTGGCGCCTGCGCTAAGGCTAGGGTTTCGTCCGCAGCACGCATGGCTACTAGACCATCAAACGCGGCTTGAACGAACTGCTTGCCGTTCCAGGCAAAAATGCCTGCGCCAGTGCTTGCCAGCACCGTGCCATCCTTCAAATGAGTGATGTACGCGCTGGGAAATTGGCCATACTTTAAGCCCAAGCTATCTTTAGCGGCTTTGATTTGGGTAGCGGAAATCACACCGCCATCATCAGCTAGCTGCACCCGCCAAACACCGTGGCGCTCAGTACCGAGCCAAATCTCGTTTTTGCTCAGCTCTGCAATGCTTTGAAATTGAACCAGCCCTTGACTGGGGATTGCTGCGGAAATCGCGATTTTTTCAGCGCGCGTATCAAGCAAACGCAATCCTGCTTCTGTGCCGAGATAGACGCGGCCGGGGTGAAAACGAGACGGCCAAAAGTTACGCGGGTACAATAATTCACTCGCAATTTCAGTGGCCACGTTGTTGTCTACCATCAGCAATCGATGCGTGCCACTCAAAAGCGCGCGCGTCTTGCTAAGCGGATGGAGCGCATAAATGGAATTTTTATTCCACGGCACGGGCGCAAACGATAGCTGACCGTCAATATTTTCAATAATTTCAAATCCGCCAGCATCCGATAAGGCATAGCGCTTATCGTTCCACTGAGCAAAGCCCACAAGAGGCCCACCACCACCTTGCTCAATCCCCAGCATGCTCCACCGCGAAGGCCAGGCAACCCGATAAATGGCTAAATCTGCCACTGCCAAAACTCCGCCACCCACCTCTTTTGCAACACCAGAAATTACGCCAGCCTCGAGCTTAAATGCGCGCGTTTTTTTAAGCTGATTATCAATATTAAAAACCTTGCCTTCGCTCCCCGCGAAGGTCAGGCTCCCATCGGGCAACACGGTTGCGCTTAAAATAGTCGAAGGTTCTGGAGTGCCAGGCGGCATTGCTTGGATGGTGACGGTATCGGCCGTAAGCCGCCACCACTTGGTCTCATTACCAAAAATCAGCAGTGACTTATCGGCTAGCGGCAAAGCATGAAATACCGGTTCCTTGATCGCAGCGGTCGCTGGCAATAGCCGCCATGTATCGCCCTCCTTGACTTTTAGACCTTCGCCACGAAACTGCGTGATGGTCCTCCCTGCGTGATGACGCAGCACACCGAACTTGCCTTCGTGGTACCAGTGGGCGATAGCGTTAGTTTTGAAGTTAACAAGAAATACATCGTTAAGCGCACGGAAATAAACCCCTTCTGGCGTGTTTTCAATATCCCAAATATCGGCAAATTCGCGTCCCGCCAATTTCGCCATAAAGCGATGGGAATAGTCTTCCAGCGTAGCAGTACCCGCTAGATCACGACGCAATACGCCAAATAAATTGTAACCACCCACATACAAATTATCTTCGGCATCAACGGCCAGAGAACGCACCATTTCGCGGTTAGGCATTTTATGCAACTTCCAGCGCTCGCCGTCAAATTCAATTACGCCATCACCATTGCAAACAAATACGATGCCCCGCGAATCCTGTACGATGCAAAAATTTTGCGAGTCCACTTCAATATTAGGCGTAAATTTTTCTGTCGGTGGATTGCCAACTAACGGCGCGGCATTGGGTGCTGGGGCTGAAGTTCGTGCGCTCACAGGTATCGCCGCCCACGCTCCACCTGCTAGCGTGCCGCATGCAACAACAAGCGGCACTAGCCATTGCCGAAGTGAAATCAGTCTAGCGCGAAGACTAAAAGTTTGCCTAGATTGACCATCGAAGCTTGCCATCAGCATGCACCAACCAACGTAGCCACGAACATCGAGAGCAAACAAGCAAAATTTCGCATTGGAATCGCGTTCTTTTAGGTAAAGCCGTAATCAAATGATAGCATTAAGGAAATTTTTTACCTATACGCAACGAAAGGCAGTGATAAATGACAAAAGCAAAATTTGATGTTGTGGTGTTTGGCGCCACAAGTTTTGTGGGACAGATTCTTTGCCGCTACCTGGTGCAAGAATTTGGCACCGCCACAAAACCAAACGCACGCTCGACCAATCGTCAGCTAAGCTGGGCCATTGCTGGGCGCTCAGCCACTAAATTGGCCACATTGATCAACGATTTAAACGCTGGCCCTGTGCCTACTTTCGAAGCGGATGCAGCAGACGAAATAGCGCTCAAAGCGCTGTGTGCCCAGGCACGTGTGGTCATTTCTACTGTTGGCCCGTACGCACTTTACGGCGAAGCGCTAGTGCGCGTTTGCGCACAAAGCGGCACTGACTATTGCGACCTAACTGGTGAGCCTGCATGGGTGCGGCGCATGATTGCGCTCTACGCTGCCGACGCCACTAAAAGCGGGGCTCGCATCATCCATTCCTGCGGCTTTGATTCTATTCCGTCTGATCTTGGCGTTTGGTTTTTGCAGCAACAATCCATGCTGCATTATGGCGAGCCATGCGTCACCGTAAAAATGGGCGTCAAAGCGATGCGCGGTGCGGCATCTGGCGGGACTGTGGCAAGCATGGTCAATGCGGTAAAAGAAGCCACTCAAAACAAAGCCTTGCGACGCGAACTAACTAATCCGTATTCGCTCTGCATGATGGACGCGAAACCAACTGTCCGCCAAACGAACATCAAAGGCCCGGCGTTTGACAAAGACTTTAACGCATGGGCAGCACCGTTCGTCATGGCCGCCATCAACGTGCGCGTCGTGCTGCGCAGCAATGCATTAAGCAACTTTGCCTATACCGAACAATTTAAATATCACGAAGCCATGCTGATGGGCGCAGGCTTTAAAGGCCGCTACAAAGCCACTGCGTTGTCTGCAGGCCTAGGCGGATTCGTCACCGCAGCGGCCATTCCGCCAACGCGCTGGTTCATGGAAAAGTTTATTTTGCCAGCACCCGGCGAGGGGCCTAGTCCTGCCGCGCAGGAAAAAGGCTTTTACGATTTTAGATTTATCGGCCACACGGCAGATGGCCGCGACCTAAAAATAAAAGTAACCGGCGACCGCGATCCAGGCTATGGATCAACCGGCAAAATACTCGGTGAAGCCGCAGCTTGCTTGGCGCTTGATGTGCCTAAAACTAAGCTAGGTGGTGGGTTTTGGACGCCCTCTCACGCGCTGGGACAACCGTTGCTGGATCGCTTAGTACGCCATGCAGGGTTGACTTTTGAGGTGTTAGAATAAGCTGCAGTGTAAAGGAGGACAACTGAACCAGACCCATCTTTCAACACCTCAAACCGCGTCTTTTTTCTTTTAAGCTCAGCATTCACATGCCGTTGATTTTTGTTTCCCTTTGCATAGGCTTTCCATATTGACGCGATTTGATTCGAGCAGTTGCGGGGTTATTTTTTGATACTGAGTGACGCCGTAGCGAAACGGCTCCACGTGGCTCTAAATAATACTGCTAAACATGGTTGAAGGCACTTCGCGATTCGACAAACGCCTTAATGCATTTGGCGATGATGTTTGAAGAGCGAATGACTGATGTCTAAAATTCTTATTTCCTTAAAACTTTCGGCATCCAATTTAAATCCGCCCATGCGGATGAAACGCTGCTACCTCTCTCCAGATAACTTAATCATGCCCGAGCCAACCACTCTGGCTCAGGGTTTCCAGTAACTTGTGCCCACTACATTTCGGACTACATGATGACCGTTAGATTCATATCTAAGCTGGCAGTTCCCGTTGATTATCTGGTTCAAGCGGCTATAAAGGCAGAGCTCTCAAGAGAACAACTACAAGCTGTTAGGCGCTGGCTTGCAGAGCAATTGGTTGCACATGCATACGCGAAACTGGGCGAAGGTGGGCACAAGAACACCCAAGTGCCGCTAAGACAAGTGTTTATCGACTTGCCGGTCTCACCGAACCCAAGCGCAGCTCATACGCGGAGTGAGCGACCATTATTCTTGCAGAACCTGCTCGCATCTTCACCGTTAGATCTGAGCCAGTCATTTAGATTGCAATCTGAGTCATCCCATGCAAAACATGGAAAAACCGACGAAGCAGAAGATGAAGGGGAAATCGATACCATCGTAGAAGTCGGATCAGATGGTGAGCGTCGGTACCGATTGTCCGCAACGCTCTTGATCGGTGGGCCCGGACAAGGCAAATCAACACTGGGGCAGCTTGCTTGTCAGCTACACAGAGTGGCGCTACTTGCAGCCACAAGCGAAGAATTGACTGAACAGCAACGAGAGCTTGTGAGGTCATTTGTTGAGAAATCAACACCGAAAGGTAAAAAAAAGGATTCTGCCAATTTGGCTCTCCCAAGTAGCCCAATGCTGCCGATACAGATTGCACTGCCTGACTTTGCTGTTTGGGTAGCAAACAATTCAAACATGGTTCGTAACGATCGTACGCCGTCACTACTTACATTTGTTACGTCGTTGCCCAGCGCTCACGACGTTGGGGTTGACGCAAAAATGTTCTTAGCGCTCATGGGGGCAATGCCAACACTTTTGGTTCTAGATGGATTCGATGAGGTCGGCGCAACGCAAGACCGGTCTCGTATCGTGGAAGCCGCACGCGAGTTGCTTAGCTGGATGGCAAATCGGAACTGCCATGCACAAATTGTTGCTACGACTAGACCACAGGGTTATGCAGATGAGCTATCCAAGGTGGGCATCGAGTTCCAAAAGATATACCTTTTGCCTCTCTTGCGTGATGAGGCGCTGGGGTACGCGGAAAAGCTAATCCGCGCAAAAATTAACGGCGCTGATCAACAAGCGAAATCACTGCGTCAGATTCGCGAGGCTGCGGCGGAGCCGGCAACAGAACGGCTACTGACGACACCTTTGCAAGTCACGATTATGACCGCGTTGGTACAGCAATTGGGTAGGGCTCCGCGCGAACGTTGGAATCTGTTTTTAAGGTATTTTTCGTACACCTATGACCGCGAAATTGAGCGGAATACCTATGCGTCGGCGCTGCTCGCGGATCATCGTTCGCATATTGAGCGCATCCACGGGCGCGTTGCATTGTTACTTCAGGTTCAAGCTGAGCGCTACGGCGGCGCATCGGCGCGAATGGACAGAGAGCGACTGGGAGAAGTCATTGCGGAGGTACTCGCTGAAGATGAGATTGCCAAAGAACAACGCGAAGAGCTAATTCGCAAGATCGCTATCGCTGCTGAAAATAGGCTGGTCTTTCTTGTCGAACCAGACCCAGGTGAATTCGGATTTGAGATTCGATCATTGCAGGAATTTATGGCGGCGTGGGCGCTTACCTCGGGTCGGGACTCAGAAGTCGAGGCGCGGCTCCATCAAGTTGCGAAGGCGCCCATGTTTAGAAACGTTACACTTTTCATGGCAAGTCGGCTTTTTAGCGAAGGCTCGCCGCTTAGAGACATTTTGGCGGAGCGAATCTGCGGCAGTCTAGATGATGATTTATCGGATAGCTTAGCGAGTGTTTCGCGCTCGGGAGCTTTACTTGCATTGGAGACCCTTGAAGAAGGCGTTGCATTGTCCCAACCCAAGAGAGAGCGAGCGCTTATGGGTCGTGCTACTGCCTTGCTATCCTTACCTCCCGGCCTTGAGCATGTGCGATTGGTTCGAGCCGTAAATGCGGAAACTGAGACGACTTTTACTTTAGCGCTGGAAACTGCACTTAACGCCCCAGATTCTGATTCGAGGTATTGCAAAGAAACGGCTTGGCTATGCGTCATCGACGCCACTAACAGAAACGCAGTTTGGGCCATTCAGATTGGCGAACGGTTTTGGTCTGCAAGTGTGGCGACTCCTATGCTTTTCCGGGCATTATCGCGGACTCACGTTGAGCTTGGTGACTGGATATGCAAACGTGTTGAGTCACTCGGTGCAAAGGCGAATTTGAGTAGTATATTGGAGTCGAGGGTTGAAGTGGGTAGGCAATATGATCGAGATAGCACGCCGCGAAGCTGGCTCACGTGGATAGTTGCTGTTATTGGTGGGCACCGTCCATGGCGGTTCAGGAACGAGAGCGGAATACGCTTAATTTCGTTTTTAGGACGAGAACGCTTTCAGGTGAAGCGTCCTGACTATCCTCAACCAAAGGGAAAATCGTGGGAGGAATGGCTTGCAGTTGCAACCTTCGAATCCACCCCCGATGCCGAGGGTGTAACGAATTTTGTGTAGATTGATTTTTTGTTAGGCTCCGTATAGATTCAAACCAAGGAGCCCATATGAAACGTAACCCCGTACCAACCGACGCTATCAGCACAAATAATAACGGACAAGCCACCGTAGATACT
>JANNXI010000088.1:0-21734 GCA_031409495.1 Betaproteobacteria bacterium | reverse complement strand
AGTATCTACGGTGGCTTGTCCGTTATTATTTGTGCTGATAGCGTCGGTTGGTACGGGGTTACGTTTCATATGGGCTCCTTGGTTTGAATCTATACGGAGCCTAACAAAAAATCAATCTACACAAAATTCGTTACACCCTCTTTTTAACTATTCGGGCTTTTAACGCTGTGACGAGTTGTCGAAGAAATTTTTCAGGCGATGTTTTACAACAACGCTCAATTAATGAGGTTATCGAGCTGTTCTCAGTGGGCGCGGCACCCAGTATTTTATTTAGCTCAGTTGGAATGCTACCCAAACATGCCGAGATACGCTTGCTATCGTCATTTCCCCACAGCGAGAGGGCGCTTTCCACGCGATTGTTAAGTAAAGAAGTTGCATTGCTAGCTGGAGTTCTCTTTAGCTCTTTTATCCAGTCATCATATTCTTTTCTCTCAGCAGTATCCGCAATATCTCCAGCGTATGCCTTGAAAAGCGGCTTTACGTTAAAACACGGAAAAGAGTATCCATTACCACCGCTCTGCCACTTTCGAAGACCCTCAATTTTTGTACTGTCTTCGATTGATTCAATTTCAGCAATTTCACCGTTCTCCGCTATATAAACTTTGAAACAAGGTGAGCCCTTCGCCACCTTAGGAAGTTCTTTCAAATCCCGATGCCAGTCGGTTGGGGTAATCCCAGCGCGCTCAAGACTCAATGACAAATCATAGAGTTCATTCAACATTGGACAAGCCTTTGAAAGTGAGCACACCTTCCGTTATGTCCACATCATTGTCGTACACATATTGAAGCTCGCTGCGCAGGCCGTTTGGGAAAACTTGGCGCAGCATGCTGGGAATCCGTAAATTGATGTCACGCATCACATGGGTCGTTTCGCGAAAGGGGCCTACATAGTCTGGAGCGAATTCTTTCCAACCCAGAAAGGGTATAGAGAAACATTGCCCGCGCTTCAGCCTTCGGAAGAACATTTCCTGATAGGCATGTTCAGGTGATGTCGTTTTACTTTGCCAAATACGTGTTCGCTCGCTCATTAGACCGCTCGATCTTGAATCACCTCGGATTTCTGCATGCAAACGGTAGCAAGGGTTAATCAGTGTCGATGCCAAGAGTTGAAAGCTCCCACCAGACTTAATGACTCCGCCCTTGCGCAAAGGGCCACCATAATTCGTGTTGTAGCTGTGATAGACGATCGGAGCACATATTTCGATTGTGGTTGGAATGACCTCGACGGTTTGGATCCAAAGAATGGACTCGAAGATGCCTTTCACCGCAGAATACGTCGGTGCAGGGTAGCTAACGGGGGAATCCCCAGTGTCCGGTCGAGTCCACATGGCTGTTGGACCAGCAATTTCTAACTCCACACAATATTTTTTCAAACGAGTACCCCGCAAGCACTACAATTCAAACATGATAAAAAGGTTCGCTCATCCAACGATCAATTAATTCTAGCTCGTAGCATTTAATCCACCCTACTCACAAATGATCCGATCTAGTACTAACCCACGAAATATACCATACCCCCAGCCTCATTCCATGATGCTCTACAGACGCCCTAAATACGGCCATCTTCAGCCATTCGTATATTTTTCAAGCGCCGCTTTCAGCGCGCCAATCACTTTTAGCCGCAGGCTTTCTGGCGCAATCACTTCCACTTCAGCGCCGTATTTAAGTATGTCCATCATTAGCTCGGTCTCGTTTGAATACGGCACTTCTAGCTGGTAGCTGCCATCTGGCAAAGTAATGCCAACTTGGCTGGCGTGCCAGCGCTCGTTGGCTACCCAGTTGGCTAGTCTTGGGCTGAATGTTAAGCGGGCATTTGCCACGGGCGCGCCGGCAAATATGCCGTAAGCGGTGGCAAAGTGGGCGTCTAGGTTTTTGCGACTTACGTTGCGCGCAGCGTTTGTGCTGGTTTGTGTTTGGGTGATGCGGTCTACGCCAAAGCGTCGCAATTCTTTGCGCAGGTGGCACCATGCGTCTAGGTACCAGTTGTCCCGATACAGCGTAAGGCGCTGGGGCGACACGATGCGCCAGTCTTCAGCGCCGCCGTTGCGTGGGTTAAACAAAATTTTTAGGCGTAGGCGTTGCAGTAGCGCGTGGCTGATGGCGTCAAAGCACTTACCGGCACCGCGGTCAGATTGGCGCATGATGCGTATGCGCTGAGGGATTTCTTTGGCGCCGAGCTTTTCTGAAGCCAATAGCGCGTTGAGCTTTTTACGGATTGGCGCTAGGGGCTTGGCTAGCAGAGTTGGTTCAGCTTTTAGCAGTAGCTCGTGCATGACGGCTAGGCCAACAAGCTGATCTTTTGAAAAGTAGACGTCAGGCTGCAGGTTTAAAACGCTTTCGCCTTTAGTTTTGGTATAGCCACCCTCGCCTTCACGATGGTAAATAATTTCCCAGTTATAGTCATCGCGAAGCCGTTTAAATAGGCGATCTACGGTTGATTTAGATACGCCGAGCGCTTCTCTAAATGTAGCGGCCGGTACGGGATAGCGCTTGCCTTTGAATATGTTTTCTATAGCGCGCAGGTGGTGCGTTGCGTTCATGTGGGCTTTCAAAATCGTTCATGCGATATTGTAAAGTGGCATCACGAGTGTACGCGGGATTATAAAATTGCGTTGCACAATTTTAAGCGGCAGTGGCAGCAACAAATCTTTCCACCGCCAATTCAATGAAGCGTTATTGTTATTAGCGAAGAACGTAAAAGTTCGTCATTCCAGCGAAGGCTGAAATCTAGTCCTACTGTGTTGTACATGTGCGCCTCGAATTAGCTTCGGGATTTCAATTATAACGATCGCATAACCGTAGCCCGGCTCGAGCGGCATTTTGCGAGAGCCGGGCTACGTGAGTGCATTTTTGAGCGTTGGTGCAGCTAAAATAAAGTCATTTTCGAATTGAAAATAGCATTGGCTTTAATTTATGTCTTTTGTAACACAGTAGATCTAGCCTATCCTTTATCAAATTTGGAACTTCACCGAAAAGTGAGATGTACGGTGGACTGGATTCCAGCCTTCGCTGGAATGACAGTTCCAAATGTTGAACCATTGGCAGGGCGAGTTAACGGTTAATGCACTATTGGTATGGAGATGGGTTGAGCAGGCTGGAAACGCCCTAATTTCCCCATGGGGCTACCTTCGGATTACGCGCAACTACAGCTACCAATTAAGCAAAAGAGGCTTGCTTGCTCCCGTCCCCTCAATGCCAACCAAAAGCCTTTTCATAAAGTTGACGCTTCCCGTGGCTACAGCTCCTCTATTCTAAATTCGCTATACCCCTCGTAGTAATAACTGACATCAATACCCTTCATAAACACGGCGCGATCATCAATTTTGTCGGTGAGCGCTAGTTTCAGCAGGGTTTTAATTTCAAGGTCTTTCACCACGCTGCGCTGCATGGCGGATAGGTATTCTTCTTTATCAACTCGGTTCCAATCCACCACTTGTTGGATTTCTCTTTTTAGCATCAGGTCCAGCCAAATACGTGTAGCGCGACCGTTGCCTTCACGGAACGGGTGGGCAACATTCATTTCGACATATTTTTCGATGATTTCATCAAATGTGGTTTGCGGCATCGCGTCGATGTGCTTTAACGCTGGTTCTAAGTACATCAGCGGCACAAAGCGGAAGTTGCCCTTGGCGATGTTCACGTCGCGTATTTTGCCGGCAAAGGCGTAAATCTCCTCAAATAAATAGGCATGAATCAACGCAAGCCCAGCAAATTTACCGCTCTCCAGCGTCTTAATATCGCCAGAATCAAACAACTGCTTCACTTTTTGCTTGGAGATTTTTTCTTCTGCGCGGGCGAGTTCGATTTGATCGGTGATGTTGAGTTTATTCTCTAAGATCATGCGTTTGCTCCTTGTGAATCTAGTGCTTCGATTTTGGTCACGACGCACGCACAAGCTGGTACGCCAGCGCTGCCGCACACACGCTGCCCACCACATGCGCGCTGGTGGTGCCCAGCGCCCAGGCGTATTGGCCTTTTTGGATCATGGTGAGCACTTCGGCGGAGAATGTAGAGAACGTGGTAAGCGCGCCTAAAAAGCCGGTGATGGCGAATAGCGTCACGGCAGGCGGCAAGGTGCTGCGTGTTTCAAAATAAGCCATTGCTGCGCCGATTAACAGCGCGCCGATGATGTTGGCTACGAAGGTGCCGATGGGGAATACTTGATGGCGCGGGTTAAGCCAGATGGATAGCCCCCAGCGTGACCACGCGCCGAGCACAGCACCTACGCCTACGGCCGCGAAGCTGCTGAGGGTGAATTGCGCTACTGCCATCTTTTTACGGCGTCACTTTAGCGGCTGTCTAAATTGCCCGCGTTGCGGTTTGCAGCGTCTTTTAACGTGGCTTTGCGCATGGGGGTGGATACCCAAAGTACTTGGGTGTTGTTTTGCCGGGCCCAGGTGTTTACGCTGTGCATTTTTTCTTGGTCTACTACTAAATCGGCTGCGTTGTTTGCACCTAGGTTGGCGCACCCTGCAGTGGCCATGGCGATTGTGGCTAGGATGACACTGGTTACTTTTTTCATGATTAACCTCGCGTTATTGAGCTAGTGGATTTTGGTTGGTTGGACTGGCGTGCGGCGTTTGGTGCGATGCTGGGGCTGGACTGAAGTCTAGCTTCCGAAGCTTTGGAAGTCGGACTTTAATCCGGCCTTCCTCGCCACCCCACCACTTCTAATCATACGCCTAAATTTTTGCGAATTTGTTCTAGCGACGATGCATCTTCTATCGTGGTTAAATCGCCCGGGTCGCGGTTTTCGCAAAGCGCTTGGATGGCGCGGCGTAGTAGCTTGCCGGATCTGGTTTTGGGTAGCGCCGTTACGAAGTAGATGCGTGCGGGGCGGCCGATTGCGCCGAGTTGTTTATCTACCGTGGTTTGTATTTCTTTTTCATGCGCTTGCTGCATTTCGGGTGTAGCAACGTGTGCCATATTTTTTAGCACCGCGAAGGCCACTGGTATTTGGCCTTTTAGCGCATCGGCAATGCCCACCACCGCTACTTCGGCTACATTGCTGTGGGCTTGGATGGCTTCTTCAATTTCGCGGGTGCCTAGGCGATGGCCAGCGACATTTATTACGTCATCGGTGCGGCCTAAAATAAAGTAATAGCCCTCATCATCGCGCACGCCCCAGTCAAATGTGGTGTACACCAGCTCATCTTCAAATGATGAAAAGTAGGTGGCCACAAAGCGGGCGTCGTCGCCCCAAATGGTGCTCATGCAGCCGGGCGGCAGTGGCGGCACCACACATACCACGGCTTTTTCGTTAGCACCGGCTGTTACGCCAGTTTGTTGATTTTTTAATTTTACGTTGTAGCCATAACAAGGAAAGCTTGGGCTGCCTACTTTGCGCGGCGTGGCTTCTACGCCAGGTTGTGCGGACAACATCGGCCAACCGGTTTCGGTTTGCCAGTAGTTATCAATCACGGCTACGCCTAAGCCCTGCTCTATCCAAGTGGATGTGGGTTCATCTAAGGGCTCACCGGCTAAAAACAGGTATTTCAGGCTGGAAACATCGTATTTGCGCAGCTCTGCTGGGTCATGCTTTTTAAGTACACGCACTGCGGTGGGGGATGAAAACATGCAGCGCACGTTGTAATCTTGCACAATTTTCCACCATACGCTGGCGTCGGCTTTGCCGTCTTTAGTGAGTACGGGCAAGCCTTCGTACATGATGGTGGTAGAGCCGTTAATCAGCGGCGCATACACAATGTACGAATGCCCAACCACCCAGCCAATATCGGAGGTGCAAAAGAAAGCCTCGCCTTGTTTGGTGTCGTAAATGTGCTGCATGGATGCGGCTAAGGCTACAGAATATCCACCCGTATCACGCTGCACGCCTTTGGGCTTTCCTGTTGTGCCGCTGGTGTACAAAATATAGCTGGGGTGGGATGATTCCACCCACTCGCAGGGCACAATTTCAACTGGGGCGGCGCGATCATAAAGCACATCGCGCGGCGCGCTTAGTGCGCCGATGTCTACCAGCCCACGCGGCATGAGCAAGGTGTGTGAGGGCGGGTGCGCACATAGGGCGATAGCTTGATCGACCAATGGTTTTAACGGTATTGGCTTGCCACCGCGCGAGCCTGCGTCGGACGTCACGATTACTTTTGGCTGCGCATCATCGATGCGCGCGGCAAGCGATACAGAAGCAAAGCCGCCAAACACCACTGAGTGAATTGCGCCCAAACGCACCGTGGCCAGCATGGCAAATACGGCCTCCGGCACCATGGGCATATAAATTAGTACGCGATCGCCCTTACCCACGCCCAAGCGCTTTAGCGCGTTGGCGCAACGATTCACCTCATCGTGCAATTGCGCATAGGTGAAGGTGCGGGTTTGGTTTACTTCAGTTGAAACCCACACCAAGGCGTTTTGGTTGGAAAGTGCCGCCAAATGGCGATCTACAGCATTATGGCAAAGGTTAGTTTCGCCATTTACAAACCACTTTACAAACGGTGGATTGGTGTAATCGCACACGCTCAAAAATGGTTTGTGCCACGCAATTTTTTGTGCTTCAGCCGCCCAAAACGCATCGCGGTTTTCAATGGATTGTTGGTGAAACTGTTGATATTTTTCCATAATTGTCCGTGATGTTTTCTTGGTTTAATTGCTAGGCAAGCACGTTCTTAATCGCATCTAGTAAGGCTTTTGATTTTGCGGGCTTGGTTAAGTAGCCGTTGGCGCCGAGCTTTAGGCCCTTCAATATGTCGTCAAGCGCACCTAAGCTCGATAGCATCAGCACGGGCAGGTCGGCCATTTTGTCGTGCGAACGGATGCGATTCAAAATATCGAAGCCATTTGCGTCGGGCAGCATCACATCAAGCAGCACTAAATCCGGACGCATTTTAATGCCGTCAACGATTTGTGCACGGTTAGTGGCGCGCTTTACCTGAAATTTATTCATGATCATCACCCGCTCAATAATCATGCCCGTTACATCATCATCTTCAACGATAAGCACCAATGGCGGGGTGTGCTGCGGCTTGCGCTTGGGCGCGTCTGGAAACAGCCGTACAAAATAACCATTACTGGTGAGCTTGGATTCGCCAATCACCGCTTCTTCGTTTAGCTTGGCAGCTTCGGCTACGCTTTGAATCGGTTCAGCCACGGTGGTGGTGGCGCTAAAAAGCTTCGTAAAATCTAGATCACTACTATTGTCTTGGCTCATTTTTCGGTCTTCATTCAATCGGCATTTGGACTTAAGCGTCACAAAAATTTAAAATTAAAACGTCTTTCGCATATCAGAGTATGCCCGTTCAGCGTTCATTTACGCAATGATAATGTGTTTTTAAGGTGGGGAATTAATCCGCTATTTTGGAGCATCGCCAATAACAATGGCGGAATTACCTCGCAACTATAGCGCGTTTGTTGCGTATGATTTTTAATCACACCTTCGCTCAGGCTAATACTTAACTTATTAACTTATTAGCTTACTAACTCATCAACGTATCACCTTACATAATTTTGCCGCATCCGCGCAAACTAGGGCTGGAAGACCTAGGTTAATACCATTGCGAAAAATTACAAAGCTGTCAGCTGAATCTAGCTGTTGCCAGTTGGTGTTACTTGGTGCTAATTTGTACGAAGGCCGCCTAAGATACCGGTAATTAGGCAGGTTTCATTGGGCACAATAATTTTTAGCTTCAGTGAAAAGGTGTTATCTGTGTGCACGCCTTCCCGGCCTTCCCACTTGGCGAGCGCGCCATCGGTACAGGTTAAATTACCCGACGCTTCGAAAGTGGAGCCGTATTGGTTATAGGTTCCTGAGTAAAAACAACTGACGCCATTTTCACCTAGCTCAGTGAGGTTATAGCTCCCTGTGGCGGCGTCTGCTACTACGCGATAAATTGATTTTGTAAGTAGGCTACCGTTACTGGCCACAGCCGTACAGCCGGTAGTGTTACGCTGCACCCCGCCAAAAAACGTACCACTCAAGGGCAAAGCTTTGAAGGTTTGGCGCACAATGCTTTTGGTGGTGCTGGCACCGTTGATTGTATAAGTGAGCGTACCGGTGCGGGCGTCGGCGAAGGTAAATGTGGCCTCCCCCGCTGTTGTAAACCCGCCAAAAGTAAACATGGGTAAGGCAAAAAAAGCGCCCGTTGTTTTAATAATCGCACCTTTGTACGTCGGCACCGCAGCCCCTGCTACCCGTGCGCCGTCAGACATCACCACCCAGCTTGGTTGATTGCTGGCATCATAAATAAACCAGGTACCAAACAGCGTTTGGTCTTGCTGGACAACGTTGACCCCCCACCCTGCTTCGGCTTCGTTAAACCATAAATCTTGATAATTAACGGCCTGCGCTTTGAATGTAAATAGGGCGAATGAGGCAAGAACAGCAAACAATATTTTTGCGGGCAGAACCATTAGGGCACCTCTATAAATTCAATTTTCTAAGCTAGCTCATTTTGGCAAATAAGGCGCGTACGATAAATTTCGACGACGCATATGTTTGATATGTAGGGAGAAATTTTTCGTGAGCAACAACGCATCGCGACGAAAAGTGGCTTTCTAGAGGTGCCCGTAATGTTGTGCTCAGCTCGCATCAGCACTCTCCAACAAGTTAGGGCTTTCGTAGCTAGCATGCGGCCGCGCAAAGTATTGCTTTGATTGCATTTCGCGCAGGCGCGAAGCCGTACGTGCAAACTCAGCTGACACCATTAAATTTGCATCGCCACCGGCTGCATTGGTCGCCGCACCAGCTACATTACCGGCCACATCACTAGCATTTTCGATGCTTGAAGATGCCCTATTTACGGGCTTCTTTGAGGCATTATCGGTAACCACCAATTGCTCTGGTGATGCCTGCGCAGAACAAACCAGCTTCACGTTTTGATCATAGAACACATCCACAAGCCAAGTAAACCGACGCACCACATCGCTGCGCTCACGCGCATGTAATTGCGGAATATTTGAAATCAAGACCGTATGGTGCCGCTTGGAAATTTCTAGATAGTCGTTCTGCCCCAACATGCCCGCACACAACGCATCAAACTCAAACCAGATCACGCCTTTGGTGCGCGCAATTGTGGCGATGCTGCGCCCGGCCACGGTGATGCCGCCGCCCAAATGCTGATTTAGAGGTGTACGTGAAATTGCTGCAAACGTATGCGCCAGTTGGCTCTGCGTTTCTGCTGTGATGGGCGTGTAATACACTGGAATCGATTCCAAAACCCGCTGACGATGATCCTCGCGCCCACCAATTTGAATCACATCTAACTGTGTTTTTAAAGTTTCAATTGCGGGTAAAAACCGCGCGCGCTGCAAACCATTTGGGTATAGGTCATCGGGCTTATAGTTTGAAGTCATCACCAGCACTACACCGCGATCAATCAAATACTCCAGTAGTTTGCCCAGAATCATTGCGTCGGCAATATCGCTGACATGAAACTCATCAAAGCACAACAGCCGCTGCGCTGTTGCAATGTCGTCGGCAATCGCCGCCAGCGGATCTTGTGTGCCCGCATGTGTTTGTAAGGCTGCGTGTATCTCACGCATAAACTGATGAAAATGCACGCGCCGTTTGCGCCGCAACACTGATACCGAATAAAACGCATCCATCATGAGTGATTTACCGCGCCCTACCGTGCCCCACACATACATGCCGCGAGGGGGTGCACGGCCACTACCAAAATTAGTTAGTAAGCGATTAAACCGGCCCTGCCGATATTGTCGGTATTGCTCAAGCTCGCCATGCAGGCGCTCAAGCTGCTGCACGATGGCGAGCTGTGCTGTATCTGTTTGAAAATCTGGGCGCTGCGAAAAATGCCAGTACCACTCTAGCGGGCTAGAAGCATTATTTTCATCGTCTTGCCGCAGTGCTGCGGCAAGATTTAGGTTATCAGCATCCAAAATTTATCTGATGCTCAAGGCGTAAATTATGCAGAATTTAGCTGCCAACAATTACATGTTTAGGGTGCGTTTATCCACCGCCAACGCAGCTTCGCGCACGGCTTCAGATAACGTCGGATGGCCATGGACAATACGCGCAATGTCTTCACTAGCCGCGTGAAATTCCATCGCTACCACCACTTCTGAAATTAGCTCGGACGCATGTGCATGAATGATGTGGCAACCCAGCACGCGATCTGTTTTAGCATCTGCAATCATTTTCACAAAGCCACTCGAAGCACCCATGCCCAAAGCGCGGCCGTTGGCCGCGAACGGGAACGATCCTGTTTTAACTGCAATACCCTCGGCGGCGCATTGCTGCTCGGTTTTACCCGCCCAGGCAATTTCGGGGGAGGTATAGATAATCCACGGTATGCAATCGTAGTTAATGTGCGGCTTTTGTCCCGCCAGCATCTCCGCCACTGCCACACCTTCATCTTCGGCTTTGTGCGCTAGCATAGGGCCGCGAATGACATCGCCAATGGCATAAACCCGTGAGAGGTTGGTGCGGCAATGGTCGTCGGCCTCAATCAGGCCGCGGTCGGTTAACTTAAGGCCGACATTTTCAGCGCCTAAACCATCGGTGTTGGGCACGCGACCAACAGATACGATCAACTTATCGCAATCATACTTCTGCGCTAAGCCCTTATCGTCGGTGTATTCAATGCTAATGCCTGATTTGTTTTGCACAACCTTGCCAATTTTTACGCCGAGCTTGATGTTCATGCCTTGCTCTTTGGTAAACACTTTCCACGCTTCTTTTTGAATCGCATCATCAGTTGCGGCTAAAAACGTAGGCATCGCTTCAAGCACCACTACCTCAGCGCCCAAACGCCGCCACACACTACCAAGTTCTAGGCCAATAACGCCAGCACCGATCACGCCCAGTTTCTTTGGTGCAGCGCCGAACATTAACGCGCCTTCGTTATCGCAAATGGTGATGTTATCAACCGGAATATTGGGCAAGTGGCGTGCTTTTGAACCCGTGGCAATGATGACGTTGGTGGCAGTAACGGTTTCTTTCGCCGCGCCGTTACTAACTTCAATGGTGTAGGTGTCGCCTGCGGACACGAACTTACCAAAGCCTTTTAGCCATGTCACTTTATTTTTACGGAATAGAAACTCAATCCCCTTAGTCATCTTAGCCACGATGCCGTCTTTGCGCGCTTGCATCTTAGTTACATCCACTTTGATGCCACTGGCGGTGATGCCGTGATCAGCAAAATGATGCTCCAGCTGCTCTAAATTTTCACTGGATTGCAGCAGCGCTTTGGAGGGGATGCAGCCCACGTTTAGACAAGTGCCGCCAAGCGCCATTTCGCCTTTTGGGTTTTTCCAGCCTTCAATACACGCGACATTCATGCCCAATTGCGCCGCGCGAATAGCGGCAATGTAGCCACCGGGACCAGCACCAATAACGACTACATCAAATTGCTTGGACATAATTTTCTCTAACTTAAAAAATGGTTATTAAGATTAATGCAACCACACTCGGGAGATGTACACACCCAAGCCTGCACAAAAACCAATCAATACTGGTGAAGTGCGTTTCATCCAGAACGGTGGATGCTTAAAAAACTTTAGCACTGACAAACTGACCAATATTGCAATGCCCACGCCAATTGCTGCGGCAAAATTTCTGGGCACAAAATGCTGCAAAAAACGATCCAAAAAGACCGCGCCGAGCCCCGTAGTTAGGGCACCTACGAGGAAAAATAAAGCCTGCTTGAGCAACCCAGCAGGCTTAAATTTTGACTTTGCCATACTGCCCTATTGACGATGCTGAGAACTAAATATCCAACAACAAACGGCTTGGATCTTCCAGTGCCTCCTTCATGGCTACGAGCGATAAAACCGCTTCGCGACCATCAATAATCCGATGGTCGTAGCTCATTGCAAGATAGTTCATTGGACGAATGACGATTTGACCATTTTCAACTACCGCGCGGTCCTTGGTGGCGTGCACACCCAAAATTGCGGACTGCGGTGGATTAATAATTGGCGTGGAAAGCATGGAACCAAACACCCCACCATTTGAAATCGAGAACGTGCCACCCGTCAGGTCTTGAATGGTTAATTTCCCGTCTTTAGCTTTTTGGCCAAATTCAGCAATTTTCTTTTCAATATCGGCAATCGACATTTGATCCACATCGCGCAATACTGGCACCACCAAACCACGATCCGTTCCTACCGCAATGCCGATGTCGTAATAGCCGTGATAGACAATATCAGTACCATCCACGCTGGCGTTTACCACTGGGAATTTCTTCAAACCATGCACTGCAGCTTTGACGAAGAAGGACATAAAGCCTAGTTTTACGCCATGCTCTTTCTCAAATTTTTCTTTGTATTTATTGCGCAGATCAATCACTGGCGCCATATTGACTTCGTTAAACGTCGTCAGAATAGCGTTGGTAGATTGGGATTGCAACAAGCGCTCAGCCACGCGTGCGCGTAGGCGTGACATCGGTACGCGTTGTTCAGGGCGACCGGCTAAGTTGAGTGCAACTGCAGGAGCAGCGGCGGCAACTGCTTTCGGGGCTGCTGGTGCGGTAGCTGGTGTGGACGTTTTAGCAACAACATCTTCTTTAGTGATGCGACCACCACGACCCGTGCCAGCTACATCGGCTGCAGACACACCCGCTTCAGCCGCGATTTTAGCGGCTGCAGGGCTCATTGCGGCGACGGACGCGGGGGCGGCAGGGGTGGCAGCAACGGCTGCAGGTGCTGCAGTTGCCAAAGTTACAGTAGCAGCGGCTGGTGCGCCGGCGGCTTTACCTTCGGTGTCAATCATCGCAATCACTTCACCGCTAACGACCAAGCCTTTGTCGCCCTTGAGAATTTTGGTAATGACACCATCGGCCGGCGCTGGTAACTCCATCACGACTTTATCGGTTTCGATGTCGATCAAATTCTCATCACGCTTTACGGCTTGGCCTTCACGCTTGTGCCAAGCAACTAAAGTGGCTTCGGCAACAGATTCTGAAAGCTGGGGGACTTTTACCTCGATAAGCATATTTTTTCCTTCGGGAGTTTTAATTAGCATGCGGCGATTTATGTCGCCAATCTTTTATCAGTGATTATGATCAGCGTTTATTTTTTTACTTCGGCTACAGCCCACGACAATGCCGCATTGACCAACTCTTTTTGTTGCTCATTGTGCTTCGCAAGATAACCCACCGCCGGTGACGCCGAAGATGGCCGACCCGCATACGACAAAGTGCTATCAGCCGACATATTGCGCATTAAATAATGTTGAATACGATGCCACGCCCCTTGATTACCTGGCTCTTCTTGTGCCCATACAATACTCTTAGCATTAGGATAATGTGCGAGCTGTTCAGCAAATTCTTCGTGCGGGAAAGGATACAACTGTTCTATCCGAATGACCGCAATATTATCGATCTCACGCTTCTGACGCTCAGCAACTAAGTCGTAATAAACCTTGCCCGAACACACGACAATGCGGTTTACTTTTTTAGCTACGATTTTTTCAGTCTCACCGATGACAACTTCAAACTTGCCTTTAGAAAGATCGTCTAAATTCGACATTGCTTCTTTTTTGCGCAACAAGCTTTTGGGCATCATCACGATCAACGGCTTACGCATTTTACGAATCGACTGACGACGAATCATGTGGAACAATTGTGCAGCCGTTGACGGCACCACGACTTGAATGTTGTGTTCCGCGCACAATTGCAAGAAACGCTCCAAACGTGCCGAGGAATGCTCCGGCCCTTGACCTTCGTAACCATGCGGCAAGAACATACACAAGCCACACAAACGCGCCCATTTGGTTTCGCCACTGGCGATAAATTGGTCAATTACCACCTGCGCACCATTAGCGAAATCGCCAAATTGCGCTTCCCAAATAACCAACTCAAACGGCTGGGCGGTAGCATAGCCATACTCAAACGCCAACACCGCTTCCTCGGACAATAAGGAATCGATAACGGTGAAAGTGCCCTGCTTTTCTTGAATATTTTGCAGCGGCAAATAAATACCCGAATCCCATTTTTCACGATTCTGATCATGTAATACCGCGTGGCGGTGCGCAAAAGTGCCACGACCACAGTCTTGGCCGCTTAATCGCACTGGCGTACCAATGGAAACCAATGAAGCATAAGCCAGGTTCTCGGCCATTCCCCAATCCAATGGAAGCTCGCCAATGCCCATTTTACGGCGTGTTTCAAGCAACTTTTCCACCGACATATGGGCTTTAAAATCCGATGGAATTTGCGTTAAGCGACCGCTTAAGCGCCGCAATTCCGCCATCGGCAAACCGGTGTCGGCTGGCGAGCGCCAATTGATGCCGATATAGGGCGCCCAATCAACAGCTAAGCTTGGCTTTAAGCCGTACAAAATTTTAGTGTTGGTGCTTTTACCCGCATCTAGACGGGCACGAATATTGGTAACTAGCTCATCGCCATGCGTTGGGCTGATGATGCCTTCGGCCACTAACTTATCGGCATACAAACGCCGCGTGCCAGGGTGCTGCGCAATTTTTTTGTACATCAAGGGCTGTGTAACAAACGGTTCATCTTGCTCGTTGTGCCCTAGTTTACGGAAGCAAACCATGTCGATCACAATATCTTTATTGAACTTGATCCGGTATTCCAAGGCAATGCGGGTAACGGCAATCACTGCTTCTGGTGAATCAGCATTCACGTGAAACACGGGCGCTTCGATCATTTTGGCGATATCGGTGCAGTACAAAGACGACCGCGTATCGCGCGTGTCGGATGTAGTGAAGCCCACTTGGTTGTTCACCACAACGTGAATTGTACCGCCGGTTTTATAGCCACGGGTTTGCGATAGCGCCATGGTTTCCATTACCACGCCCTGCCCTGCAAATGCGGCGTCGCCATGAATCACGATTGGCAATACTTCATTGCCGGTCACGTCGCCACGACGACGTTGGCGCGCACGAACTGACCCTTCAACTACAGGGCCAACAATTTCTAAGTGCGAGGGATTAAACGCCAGCGTTAAATGCACCGCGCCACCCGCTGTTTGAATATCGGAGGAGAAGCCTTGATGATATTTAACGTCACCAGAGCCGTGTTCATTATCGGCATGCTTACCTTCAAATTCCGCAAACAAATCAGCAGGAATCTTGCCTAAGCTATTGACCAAAATATTTAAACGTCCACGGTGCGCCATCGCCACCACAACTTCTTTAGTGCCATGCGCGCCTGAATTGGCGATAAGCTCGTCAACCAGTGGAATCAGCGTTTCTCCGCCTTCCAACGAAAAGCGTTTTTGCCCAACATAGCGCGTGTGCAAATACCGCTCAAGCGTTTCAGCTGCCGTTAAACGGTCGAGCACAAAGTGCTTTTCTTCTTTGCTCAATGCAGGCTGTGATTGAATCGCTTCAAACTTGCCTTGGATCCAGCGCTTTTGCTCCGTGGAGCTGATGTACATGTACTCAACACCAACATCGCCGCAGTAGGTGCGTTTTACGGCTTTGATAATTTCGGCCAGCGTGGCTTTGTCAGCGCTGCCGTTAATTTTGCCCTGCCAAGAGCCAATCCCAAACTCGAGGTTTAAGTCTGCGTCAGTCAGACCATAAAAGCTTAGTTCTAACTCGGGCACGGGCAATTTATCCATGCGCTTGAGCGGATCAAGATTGGAGTGGCGCGCACCCAACACCCGATGGGCGCGAATATATTGCAAAACCCGAAACGATTTTTTGCTATCGCCACCGTCACTGCCGCCTACATTTACGTAGGCAATGCGCGTACTGCCCTGCTTAGCTTGCGCTTCAAAAGCCGCAATAACAGGGCTGTGTGCGACGTCTTTGCTAACATTTCCAGCCACATTAGGCAGCGCTTCAAACTGACTGCGCCATTGCTCCGGCACAGATGTAGGATCAGCTAAAAACTGCTCGTACAGTTCTTCAATATAGGGTGCATTGGCGCCGTTAAATAAAGACGATTCTTGATATTCACGCATCATTTTAAAGTTTCCTCCGAGCTCACGGTTAACCCGTATTTTTAGACTGACATTGGTGGTTTTATGCGGCCTTGTTGCAATTTTTTGCTTATTCAGCTGCGCGTTTTCGTGGTGTTTTTTTAGCAACGATTAATGGTGATTTTGCGTCGGACACACGCGCTTTGGGCTGTTTACCAACTGCGGGGGCACTACCTGCGACCGGATTTAAAAACGCCTCGTTTACCTTTTTTAAGGGACAATTCGCTTTTTGAATTTCTGACTGCAATACGCCATCACTATGACTTTGCAAGATGCGCGCCAAATACTTTCCGCGTACGCTCAGCACTAGCCGTTCTCTTGAAAATTTAATTTCCGGAATCTCGTGCTCAATTTCTTCGGTAGATCGTTTTTTCATACTCCGTTGCCTTTCTCGCGCCAATGATACGAACGCCTTCTCTCCGTTCCGTATGCACCACGAGCAATATTTGTTGCTCGCTAGATTGACCGATGGTGCGGCTACTTTCCATTTTGTCCGAGCGCTCTATATCGGCAACCGTAAACGCCCGTGCATCTGTAAAAACACTAACTGCTTCATCAAATGAAACGTGATGGTTTTCAAGGTTTTGTTTAGAATTGGCTGCGTCCCAGTCGAATATAAAGCGCGATTTTGTCACTGAACTAGTCGACCGCTTATCGTGCGATATCGCGCCGGACAGAACCCGCATACAATTGCCGCGGACGACCAATTTTGTATTCTGGATCTGCAATCATTTCATTTAGCTGGGCAATCCAGCCCACCGTGCGAGCCAGAGCAAAAATAGCCGTAAACAACGGCACCGGGATGCCAAGCGCCTTCTGGACAATGCCGGAGTAGAAATCGACGTTTGGATACAGTTTGCGAGAGATAAAATAATCATCTTCAAGCGCAATTTTTTCCAGCGACATTGCAATTTTAAACAGTGGATCGTTCTGCAAGCCAAGTTCGTTTAAAACTTCATGGCAGGTTTCACGCATCAATGTTGCTCGCGGATCATGGTTTTTGTATACGCGATGGCCAAAGCCCATCAAGCGAACGTTAGAATTCTTGTCTTTTACTTGAGTAATAAACTCGCCAATTTTAGCTTCGCCACCGTTTCTCTGGATGTCATAAAGCATGTTTAGCGCTGCTTCGTTCGCGCCACCGTGTGCTGGGCCCCATAAGCAGGCCACACCTGCCGCAATTGCCGCAAACGGGTTCGTACCAGAGCTTGCGCACATACGTACGGTGGAAGTTGAGGCATTTTGCTCATGGTCAGCGTGCAGGATAAAAATGCGGTCTAGCGCGCGCACCAAAACATCATTTACTTTATATTCTTCGCACGGATTGCTGAACATCATGCGCATAAAGTTTTGGGTGTAGGACAAATCATTTTTCGGATAGATATAGGGCTGACCAACCGTATATTTGTACGCCATCGATACTAAAGTAGGCATTTTCGCGATTAGGCGAATCGCAGAAATTTCGCGCTGTGAGGCGTCATGCAGATTGATGGAATCAGGATAGAACGCGGATAAAGCACCGACCATGCCCGTCATTACCGCCATAGGATGCGCGTCGCGGCGGAATCCGCGCATAAAAAACTGCATCTGTTCATTGACCATGGTGTGCATGGTCACTTTATTATTAAATTCTGCTTTTTGCGCAGGGTCAGGCAACTCACCCTTCAACAATAAATAGCAAACTTCTAAAAAGTCGCACTTGTTAGCCAACTGCTCAATCGGATAACCGCGATAGAGCAGCTCACCTTTGTCGCCGTCGATATAGGTAATCGAAGAATTACACGACGCCGTGGACAAAAAGCCTGGGTCATAAGTAAACATCCCAGTCTGGCCGTAGAGTTTGCGAATATCAATTACATCTGGACCGATTGAGCCGCTATACACGGGCATCTCGATTGATTTACCTTCACCGTATGACAGTGTAGCTTTGCCTTTTTCGATCATCGCGCTCATTAAGTTCTCCAGATATTTTTGTATTGTAATTAGACCAAATTGCTACATTATTGCGGTTTACAGCAAAACTGCTGAAGCGGATCTCACTAGCCGTAGGTGTTTAATTTTCCAGCTGACGCTGCAACTATTCTATCTGCTATCGGCTGAAGTGACACCGTGGTACATTTTTTTCGGCCCATCAATACTTCAAGTAATTCGTTGTCACCAAAAGACAACAACGCGTCAAGCTGCTTTAGTTCTTCAACATTAAGCAACATCAATTCAAGCTCAAAAAATCGCCCCAACAAAATATCATTTTCTAGCAGACCGCGCCGCGCGTGCCAGCGAATGCGGTCATAAATTCGGTCATCCACAATCATTTCCCTTGTGCTTTGATGCGGTTGGCGTTATTTACCTGACGCACCTGTTTTAACTTTGCATCGCGCACCCACATTCGCTCGATGGCTGCTACTTTTTCTTCCCAAGTCAACGACTGTGCTTCCTCGCGCCAAGCAACTTTGGCAGCGACGACACCCTCAAGTGCTGCATCAAATTTAGCCGTATCGACTGACATATTGTTCCCAGCTCTCCTGAAAAAAATATTTAGTTACTCACACTTCGAATACGGCAGCGCGTCTCGAATTGTGATTAGGCATTTAAACCAGAACAGTCTGAAGACGCCCGCATATAGGGCATCTTCAGCCATACTCTAAATCGCTCGCTTAACCAACATCTCTTTAATCTTACCAATTGCCAACGATGGGTTCAGCCCTTTTGGACAGACATCCACGCAGTTCATAATCGTATGACAGCGGAACAAACGATATGGATCTTCTAAATTATCCAAGCGCTCGTTTGTGGCATGGTCACGGGTATCGGCAATAAAACGATACGCGGCTAACAAGCCAGCTGGGCCAACAAACTTATCTGGGTTCCACCAAAATGACGGGCAGGCGGAAGAACAGCAGGCGCACAAAATACACTCGTACAAGCCGTCAAGCTCTAAACGCTCAGTTGGGCTTTGTAAGCGTTCTTTTTCTGGTGGTGGTTCGTTATTTTGTACGAACGGTTTGATGGAATGATACTGCTTAAAAAACTGCGTCATATCCACAATTAAATCACGAATAATTGGCAAACCGGGAAGCGGTTTAAGCTCCACAGGTTCTTTTAAATCCGAAATTTTGGTAATGCAAGCCAAGCCATTTTTGCCATTGATATTCATGGCATCAGATCCACACACACCTTCGCGGCATGACTTGCGCAGCGCTAGGGTGTCATCAATACTTTTAATGCGAATGAGTGCGTCTAGCAACATGCGGTCGCTAGGTTCTAAGGCTACATCGTATTCTTTGTAATACGGTTTAGCGTCGGTATCTGGGTCGTAACGTTAGATTTTAAATTTCATGGTGTTGCGCCTTTAGTAGGTACGAGCTTTTGGTGCAAAGCTCTCTACCGTTAATGGGTTAAAATACACGGGTTTGTAGGCGAGTTTATTGCCATCTTTATACCAAAGCGTGTGCTTGAGCCATTCTTTGTCGTTACGCCCAGCCACGTTTTCCTTGGTGTCGTGAAAATCCGCACGGTCATGCGCGCCACGGGTTTCTTTGCGCGCTTCAGCAGAAATCATGGTGCTCATCGCTACCTCAATTAAATTATCGAGTTCAAGTGCCTCAATACGCGCGGTATTAAACACTTTGCTCTTGTCTTTAATCTGCGTGCGTTTGGCGCGCTCGGCAATTTCCTTCATCTGAGTCACACCCTTTTCGAGCATGTCTGGGAAGCGGAAAACACCACAATGCGCTTGCATGGTTTGACGCATCGCATCACCCACACCGGATACCGATTCACCGTCAGTTTGATTATCCAAACGCGCTAATCGATCGAGCGAAACTTGTCCGGCATTGGCGGGCAACGGCAAATGATTTGGGTTTGCTTTGATGAATTCAATCATCGAATCGCCAGACGATTTACCCATTACCAATAAGTCAGTTAAGGAGTTAGTACCTAAGCGATTCGCGCCATGAATTGACGCGCAACCACACTCACCAGCCGCATAAAAACCATGCACCAATGCGTTGGGGTTGCCATCTTTCGGCACCACAACTTCACCACGATAATTGGTCGGAATACCGCCCATTTGATAGTGGCAGGTTGGAACGACCGGAATTGGGTCTTTAGTGCAATCAACGTTGGCAAACTTGTGCGCAATCTCTTGAATACCTGGCAAGCGTTTGTTAATCACTTCTGGGCCCAAATGATCCAGCTTTAACAAAATATAGTCTTTGTTAGGGCCAGCACCGCGACCATCTTTAATCTCGGTTGCCATCGCACGCGACACGACGTCGCGCGATGCTAAATCTTTCATCGTTGGCGCATAACGCTCCATGAAGCGTTCGCCCTGCCCGTTCAGTAAAATACCGCCTTCGCCACGCACACCTTCGGTAATGAGCACGCCAGCACCAGCAACGCCGGTTGGGTGAAACTGCCAAAACTCCATGTCTTCCAGTGGAATGCCTGCGCGTGCCGCCATGCCCAAACCATCACCAGTATTAATAAACGCATTGGTGCTGGATGCGTAAATACGCCCTGCACCACCAGTTGCAAACAGAGTCGCCTTAGCGTGGAAAACCATGGATTCGCCGGTTTCCATTTCCATCGCGGTTACGCCCAGCACATTGCCTTCGTCATCGCGGATTAAATCAAGCGCCATCCACTCCACAAAAAACTGGGTGTTGGCAAACACGTTGCGCTGATACAAAGTGTGCAGCATGGCGTGACCAGTACGGTCAGCAGCTGCGCATGAGCGCTGCACAGGCTTCTCGCCGAAATTTTGGCTGTGACCGCCGAAGGGCCGCTGGTAAATTGTACCGTCGTCGTTGCGATCAAACGGCATACCAAAATGTTCTAGTTCAATCACCGCCTCAGGCGCGTTTTTGCACATAAATTCAATGGCGTCTTGGTCGCCTAGCCAGTCCGAACCCTTAATGGTGTCGTACATATGCCAGTGCCAATTGTCTTCGCCCATATTGCCAAGGGCAGCACCAACGCCGCCTTGGGCCGCCACCGTGTGAGAACGGGTGGGAAATACTTTTGAAAGCACCGCGACTTTGAGTCCTGCGGTAGATAATTGCAAAGCTGCCCGGAGGCCGGATCCGCCGGCACCGACGACAACCGCGTCAAACTTACGAACGGGTAGCGCCATTAACAAACTCCTAATTTAGAACAATAAAAAAACGTCGACTATGAAACTAAGACCACAAGATGGAAACAGACCAAATAGTACATGCTACTAAAAACACGATAATGCTCATTTGCATCACAAGCTTTAAGCCCGTGGGCTTGATGTAATCCATGATGATGTCGCGCGTGCCGACAAAGGCATGCAGGTAAAGCGACAGTAAAAATAACAGCGTGAGCACGCGGAAAGCCGTGTTTTGAAACAGCGATTTCCAACTTGTATAATTTACTTCGCCCGTCGTGATCAGCAAGCCAATCAACACCAAAGTAAACATCACCATAATCACGGCGGTCACCCGCTGCATTAGCCAGCCTTTAAGCCCGTAATGCGCGCCAACAGGCGTTCTATCTACTTTTGCGGTTACCATATTTTTAGTCCAATCAATGCTGTAATGACCACACCAGCGATCAACACCAACTGTGCTGACGTGCGGGCTTTTTCCTTCGCCATTGCGATGTGTAAATCCATCACCAAGTAGCGAATACCCGCGCAAAAATGATGGACGTAAGCCCAAATAAAGCCGATGATAATCAGCTTAACAATCGGGTGCGCAAAGATGGATTTCCAGTACTGGAAATTAACTTCGCTCGATAACGAGCTTTGCGTGATGTAGAGCGCTACGGGGATAAAAAAGAGAAATAAAACGATGCCAGTGATACGGTGAAAAATGGAGACTAAGCCCGCTAGCGGCAAGTTCATCAGG
>JANNXI010000087.1:0-6526 GCA_031409495.1 Betaproteobacteria bacterium | reverse complement strand
CGGGTGCCTCCTTTGGATCGAGCAAGGTCGTGAGCAGGGGATAGCGCTCTTGGGCGTTCGCTGTACCCGGCAGGGTGTATTCAATCACCCGAACTTTTACTTCTCCGATACGGTTTTTCCGATTAAGTCCCTAAACTGCTGCAAATTGGTGAGGTAGCCACCGCGACCTTCAAAGTTCGACAGAATCTAGTTTTCGAAGCCGATTTTGTTAACCAAGAAGGAGTACATAGCGATGGCTGGAATTGATATTACCGTAGATGACGCGTTAATAAACGGGTTATTCAGCGGAGACGGTACGGGCGTGGCCAAATTGATGGAAAGTATGTTGAACCAAGTACTCATCGCGCAAGCCGAAGACGCAGCAGGAGCTGGGCGCTACGAGCGCAGCGATGTGCGGCAAGCCTACCGCTCCGGCACACGGCTGCGCACGCTGTATACCCGCGTGGGGCCTTTGACGCTGCAAGTACCGCAATTAAGAGACGGCAGCTTTAGCACCGACATCTTCAAACGCTACCAGCGAAGCGAACAAGCCTTTGTGCTGGCGATGCTAGAAATGGTCGTCCAAGGCGTATCCACCCGCAAAGTCGCAACCATTACCGAAGAGCTATGCGGCACGGAAGTCAGCAAGAGCTGCGTGAGCCGCCTATGCGAGGCCTTAGACGCTAGGCTTACAGCCTTCAACGAGCGTCGCTTGGAGGGGAAATTTCCGTTTGTACTCATTGACGCCATGTACATCAAAGTCAGACAAGACGAACGCGTGCAAAGCAAAGCCGTACTCATCGCCTGCGGCATAGACGAAAGCGGTCACCGTCAAGTGCTTGGGCTAGCCGTTGGCGACAGTGAAAGTGCCAGCACCTGGGGAGACTTCCTCAAAGCGCTGAAAGGGCGAGGATTAAACGGTGTGGATTGGGTTGTGAGTGACGATCATGAAGGCTTAAAGGCCGCAGTCAATCGCCACTTGCAAGGGGCTGCGTGGCAACGCTGTCAGGTACATCTGATGCGCAATGTGCTAGGCCATACGCCACATAAGTACAAAGCGGAAGTTGGTGAAGCGCTCAAACTGGTGCTCTACAGCCGCAACCGGTTAGAGGCGCGGGCACAGCTTGATGCCTTCATAACGGCATTTGCGGTTAAAGCCACTAAAGCGGTGAGGTGCTTAGAAGACGGGTTTGACGACGCCACGGCCGTATTTGACTTGCCGGAGAAATATAGGAAGCGATTGCGCACCACCAATATGCAAGAACGATTAAATGAAGAAGTCAGGAGACGCGAGCGGGTGATCCGGATATTTCCTAACGAGCACAGCGCTAAGCGATTAGTTGGTGCGTTGCTGGCAGAGATTAACGAGAACTGGGCCGAACAGCGATATCTGGATATGCAGGCTTACTGGGAATGGCGCGAAGCAAGCCAAGGTGCGCCAGATGCGCAAGACGCGGCGCTTGATGTTCGCCCTGCAGGGCGAACATCAAGCGTGTGTGCGATCGCCTAATTTCAAACCGAACAAAGGAGAAAACACTTGATCTGACGAATCGAATTTGCAGCAATTTTGGGACTTGACTGTGGGCTCACCATTTACTTGGCGGCTGGTTACGCGGTTTAGGCTATCGTATTGGTAGTTTAACGTGGTGACTGTGGTGCCTGCGGTGCGGGTGAGTTGCTGTAGGCGGTCAGCTGCGTCAAGTTGGTAGACGAAGGTTTCAGCTAAATTGCTTCCCCCGTTGCGTACGAGCTTAACTAGGCGGCCGAGGGCATCGTAGGTGTTGGTGATGCTGCTGCCGTCGGCGTAGGTGCTGGTGATGGGGCGATCCATTTCATCAAAGGTCATCGATGCGGCTTGGCCTCGGCGATCCGTGTGGTTGGTGGCGTTACCTTTTTGATCGTAGGTGGTGGTTTCTAGCTTTCCGCTCGCGTCGGTGCGGGTGGTGGGGCGATCCATTTCGTCGTATTGGTATGCTTCAACGGTTTGGTTAAGCGCGTCTTTAACGGAAGCTAAGCTGTGCTTGCCGTTGTAGGCCAATATCGTTTCGCCTAAATTGGCGTCGATAATTTTAGTGGTTTGATCAAGATTGTTGCGCTCAATGCGGGTGGTGTAGCCTAACGGGTCGGTTAAGCGGGTGGTGCGCCCGGCTAGGTCGGGTTCCATGTTGGTGGCGTTGTTGAGCGGGTCAGTTACCCTGGTTAAATCACCTGCGGTGTTGTAGGTGAAGCTGGTTTGATGGCCGAGCGGGTTGGTGACGGTGAGTACTTGACCGCGACTGTTATAGGTGTAGGTAGCGGTTTGACCTTCGGCATTGGTGGTGGTCATTAAATTGCCGGTGGTGGGATGGTAGGTGTTGGTCGTGGAAATGGGAATGCCACCGCTGCCATTGCCGCTATCTAGATAACGGGTGATGCTGTTGGGTTTGTTCCACGCGGCATCATAGGTGATGTCGGTGATGCGGCCTAGGATGTCTACCTTGCGGGTTTGGTTGCCTTTCACGTCGAAGGTGTTGGTGGCGTAGGCACCGAGAATGCCGACTGTGGCGCTTAAGCGGCCTACTTTATCGCGGGGGTAGCTGGCTACTTGGCCTTGCGCGCTTATTTGTATATTCGCAGTGCCTTGCGGGGTATAACGCTGCGTTGTTTCACGACCTTTAGGGTCAGTCATTGTGGTTTGGATGATCTGGCCACCGTACACGTGTTCGCCACGTAGCGCTCGCTCGTAGGATATTTCGCAGCTATCGTTAATTGCACTGCAGGTGCGCAGTGGTTTGTTGCTGCCTGCAACCCCGCCAACACAGCCGCCTATAACCTTATAGCGGAATTGCATTTCCGAGCCATCCGCCATGACTTGGCGAATCACACGCCCACCGTGGGCTATTGTATTGATGACCTTATTGGAACTACCCGGAAATTGAACACTTTTTAGCGGCCTGCCAAGCGAGGGGTTGGTTGACTCAGCAAGAGTTTGCTCGCAAATTTGATCGCTTGCAGGTAAGCCTGCATTCATCGGATTAACGATGGGGTAATCGCCTTGGAAGCTGCCGTATTCGTAGCGCGTAATGCCGCCCTCTGGATTGGTCACCGTTTCAATTCTGCCATCGGTTGTGTAGGTGCAACACGAAGTCGGGGTCAGGCATTGATTGTTGCTTACGGTGCACGATGACCCTACTGCCGGTGGCGTGCGCGTGTCAATAAACGCGTACTTCACTTGGGCTGTTTCGCAAAGCACGCGGTGGCTTTTTTAGGATGTCACGCTCCTCACCGGCAATCACCAACCCACGCTTAAAGCGGCTGACGTCGGTTTGTAACTCGCTGATCGGTTGCAGAAGACGGGTATCGACTGCAGCCCACGTACCTTCCCGAGATTTACCCTCCCAATTGGCGTAAGTTTCCATTGAAGCCACTAAGTTTCCGCCCCGCCTCGCTTACGGTCATACCTTGCTCTGTGACTTTTAACCGCATAGGCACGGTATTGGTGTGTGAATTGACGCTTCGTTGTTACAGTCAGTATGTTCTCCATGTTTTAGCAAAATACTAAATCATGGTGTCCGTTTTGGCGGGCCCCTTCCAAACATGGTGTCCGTTTTGGCGGGCTCCTTCCAGGTAGACACACTTTCAGGGACGGGAAACCAGATTTGTTTATCTGGCTACCCTTGAGTTATGCTTCCGTCATCACTATTTACTTTACTTATGTTTAACCAAATCAAAGAAGACATCGCCGCCGTGTTCGCGCGCGACCCCGCCGCTCATAGCACTTTAGAGGTGCTCACCTGTTATCCGGGGATGCACGCACTGTGGATTCACCGCTACATTGCGCACCGCTTTTGGCGTTGGGGCTGGATTGTATTGGCGCGCATGGCGGGACATTTTGGGCGATTTATCTCTGGTATTGAGATACACCCTGGCGCCACGATTGGTCGGCGCGTGTTCATTGATCACGGCATGGGTGTCGTCATTGGGGAAACTGCCGTAATTGGTGACGATTGCACGCTTTATCACGGCGTGACACTCGGTGGCGTTTCATGGAACAAGGGTAAGCGGCACCCGACGTTAGAAGCTGGCGTAGTGGTAGGTGCAGGCGCGAAAATTCTGGGGCCGTTTACCGTGGGGGCGGGGGCTAAAATTGGCTCTAACTCCGTGGTGGTGCGCGAAGTACCCGCAGGCGCCACCGTGGTAGGCATTCCAGCGCGCATTGTTGAAGGCTTGAATGATCCCGCCGCGCCATTTAACGCTTACGGGGTGACTGCAAATGAAAATGATCCGTTAAATGCAGTGTTGCGTGCCTTAGGCAATAAAGCGGATGACCAAGAAGCTGAAATGGCTAATTTGCTAGCACGAATTCAAATACTAGAAACTGACGCAAACCGTAAAAACGGCGATTTGGACACAAAATAGGCCGTAAATACCGCACAAAACGAGCAAAATAATTGCGCAATTGCCCAAAATCAAAAAAGTTCCGCGATAATCTACTTTTTTCATTGTGCAGTGCATCATTCTATGCTATTCTACGCGTCGGTCGGAATTGGACACGTTGTGTGCACTAAAAAAGCGTTGAAATACAGCAGGTTAAGTGATTGTTACTAGCTAGCGCCACTTAAGATTGCTCGATATTTCTCAACTAGTCGTAAAAACCGATTTAAAATTTTTGATCAAAATTTTTCATCTAAGGGAATCCAAATGAACAAAATCGTTATCGTATCCGCCATCGCCGCTATCGCTCTTGCCGCTTGTGGTAAAGAAGAAGTTAAGGCTCCAGTAGCTCCAGCAATGCCAAAAATCGAAGTTCCAGCTGCTGTTACTGGCGCTGTTGATGCAACTAAAGCCGCTGCCGCTGCTGGTGTTGACGCAACTAAAGATGCAGCCGGCAAAATGATTGAAGCTGGTAAAGACGCTGCTGGTGTAGCCGTTGGCGCCGCAGTAACTGCCGGTAAAGACGCAGTTGCCGCTGGTAAAGACGCTGGTGCCGTTGCTAAAGACGCAGCTGGTGCAGCCGTTGGCGCCGCAGTAACAGCCGGTAAAGATGCAGCTGCTAAAGCTGCTGAGCCTGCTAAGAAGTAATTCTTAAAAGCATTTTTGGTTTGCGTTTTAGCTAACGCAGACTGAAAAGATAAAGAAAGCCGGTTTCGACCGGCTTTTTTTATTTTTAGCTTTATTCTTTGCTAGTTCTTTGGATTAAAAAATAGCCTGAAGATGCCCTATATTAGGGCATCTTCAGGCTATTTTATTGCGGGCAATTCAAATCCGTGTTGCCAGTGGTTGTCCACCCAGTTTTCAACAACCAACAGCGGACAATCAATAAAATCTGCTTCATTGTTTGTCATCAGCGTCACGCCCAAAGCAATTGCGTGAGCAGCAATCAGTTTATCGAGCGCGTCTTTTGCTCGCACTTTAGTACCAACCTTGCTGCTGCGTACGCGTGCGCAGCCACGGCTTCAAACGGAGCAACCGGTACTTCTTCAATGAAGCTAGCAAGTTTTTGTCGGTTCATGGCAATACTTACACCGGAGCAGGCAACGCCATATTCGCGCTCCGCCATCGTGATGGCGGAAATCACTACACCTCCAACAAAGCACTCGTCAAATCGAGCCGCTACTTCTGATGGCTGGTGCTTCATCAAATAGATGCAGATATTAGTATCGAGCATATATTCGGGTTTCATATTGGCTCGCGGTCGCCTTCCCCATTTTTACCGCGACCCTCAACTTCAAGGTCAGCAGGAATACGCAAGGCTTGCGAATTGCCGCTTTTAAACGCTTTTGTGATCGCCATCATTGCCTCCACTGGATGTACGCGTACATCCAGGCGCAAAGAGTACAATTTATGAAGCGCAAACTTTGAACCTGGAAACGCTTAAATCACCCGCCAACCGAACCCGCTTTCCTGCTCGGCAATCGCGATATCTTCAGCCGCGCAATGCAAAGCACCTGCTAATGCAGCTTGCGCAAGTGCTGGGGTGTTGTTACGTTGCGATAGATGTGCGGCGATGACGTGCTTTAGCTTGCTGCAGTCAATAGCGGTTAGAATTTGTGCGGCAGTAGCGTTATCTAAATGCCCGAAACGCCCCGAAACACGGCGCTTTAGGCCCATTGGATAAGGGCCATTCATGAGTAAATCTAAGTCGTGGTTACATTCAAGCACTAGCGCATCACAGCCGCTGAGCATCGTTTCTATGTGGGCCGTGGAGCTACCGGTATCGGTGAGCACACCGAGTTTAGCGCGACCGTCGTCAAACACGTATTGCACGGGTTCCAACGCATCGTGGGGGACAAAATACGGGTTTACGTTGACATCTTTAATCGCAAAAGACATGCGCGGGTCAACGTAATTGAGCAGGCCTTCGCTAAATTTTTCTTGGCCTACGGCGCGTGCTGTTCCATGCGTCATCCACACCGGCGTGCCGTGCTTGCGGGCAAAACGCGCTACGCTGCCAACATGGTCGCCATGCTCATGGGTAACTACAATGCCGTCGATATCGGCTGGCGTTAAGCCCAAAACGGCTAACTTGGCTTCCGTGAGCGCCAAACCAAAACCGCAGTCCATCATG
>JANNXI010000086.1:0-28637 GCA_031409495.1 Betaproteobacteria bacterium | reverse complement strand
GCCGTTGACGACACCCCAGCAAATTTGCGGCTGTTGGTTGACTTGCTCACTGTGCACGGTTTTGAGGTGCATACCGCCGCTGACGGCAATGCCGCTCTGGCGTTGCTGCAAACCCAAGCCATTGATTTAATTTTGCTCGATGTGATGATGCCGGGTTTGGACGGCTTTGAAGTTTGCCGTCAGTTGCGCGCCAGCCCTGCACATGCACTGCTGCCCGTGGTGCTGGTGACATCGCTTGATTCTAAGGATGATCGTGTTCGCGGGTTGGACGCCGGCGCGGACGATTTTTTGTCCAAACCGATTAACGTTCATGAATTGCTGGCACGGGTTCGCTCGCTGATGCGCATACGTCGCTTGGTTGAAACCGTTGAAGCGCAGCGGGCCGAGCTTGCAAGTTGGGCTACTCAGCTAGCGCAGCGGGTGGAAGAAGCCCTAGCCGACAATAGCCGTTTAACGCGCTTAAAGCGGTTTTTTTCGCCGCAATTGGCTGATCTTATCATTGCTGGCGGAGCGGATGATCCGCTGAAGTCGCACCGCCGCGAGATTACCGTGGTGTTCCTTGATTTACGGGGCTTTACAGCCTTTGCTGAAACGGGAGAACCTGAAATTGTGATGCAGGCCTTGGCTGAATACCATCAAGCCATGGGCAAATTAGTGGTGGCGCATCAAGGCACACTAGAAAGATTTACCGGCGATGGCATGATGATTTTTTTTAATGATCCAGTACCCGTGGCTGAACCCACCAAGCGCGCGGCGGTTATGGCGCTGGCGATGCGCGATGCAGCTGCTGCATTGCACACGCAATGGCAGCGGCGTGGGTTTGATTTGGGCTTGGGCATTGGCATAGCCGAAGGGTATGCGACAGTGGGTGCAATCGGCTTTGATGAACGCATTGATTACGCAGCGATAGGCACGGTGACTAACGTGGCGGCCAGATTATGCAACCACGCGCAAGCGGGTGAAGTGATTATTTCGCAACGTGCATTTGGCAAAATAGAGCATGAATTTACCCACGACAATTTAGGCGAAGTGCAATTACGTGGCTTAGCGCGCGGTATTGGTATATCACGTTTGGTCGCAGCCCGTGATGCCAAGATAAAAACGGAAGCCGTGCATGAAGCAGGGTAGTGTTCGCGCGCAAATTCGCCAGCTGTGCTGTATGGGCTTGGCTGCAGAAACCCTAATGCCGAGGCTTTTGCCGATGTTGCGACAATTGGTGCCTGCAGAATCAGCAGGTTTTTTTTGGGTGGACAGCAGCGGCGCGATGCAAAATTTATACGCCGAGCGCATGTTGTCGGCCAATAAAATGCAGCTTTATTTTGATCACTTTTATGAAGGCGGCGAGTTTGATTTTAAGCGCAGCTTTCAAAAACGCGCTCAAGCCAAGCGCGATGTCGCAACCTTGGTCATGGACAGTAATTTTCAGCATAGTGCTTACTACAATGAAATATTGCGTGACCTAGATGCCCACCATGTGCTGCACGGCATTGTGCGCGGCAGCAACCAAGCATTAGGTCAAGCGCTGGGGCAAATTAGTCTTTATCGACCCACTAAAAGTATGTGCTTTACAGCCGCTAACGAGGCCGAGTTGCAAAGTGTTTTGCACTATGTTTCGCACGCTATCGCAGCACCCGTTTCAAAAATTGTGGATGGCAACAAAAATGGAGCTAATTCAGAATCTGCTGCTATGCTCGATACCGCAGATGACGCCGTACTGCTCGTTACCCGCGAAGGCGCGCTAATGCACGCGTCAGAAGTCGGTAGGCGCTTACTTATTCAGGCTGTAGATGGCGCATTTTCGCCTACGGCCATGCAAACATCGGGTGAAGCGATTAGCCACCTTTTAAAGCAATTGGTGAGTCAGCTGCTGCGCGACCCTGTCGCGTTACCGGTGTGTTCGCAGAATAGTCGTTGGGGCCGTATCGCGCTACGTGCCTACAGTATGGAGCGCGAAGGTAGTAGTGGTGGCAATACTGGCAGCAATGCGGACGCGCCCATTGCCATTCGTATTACCCGTCAAGAACCCATGCTTTTGCGCTTTGCACACGCGATGCAAACGCTAGATTTGTCACCGCAAGTCCAAGAAACCGCCCTGCATTTGGCGCATGGTCGTACCAATGGCGAAATTGCTGAGCAGATGAATGTTACCGTCAACACCGTGAGCAGTCACATCAAAGTGTTGTTCGCCAAACTAGGCACCCACGGTCGGGCCGAAACCGTGCAAAACATCTTGGCGCAGCAAGTAACGTAAATCCGATGGTGCGCTGATGCTGAAAAATCTAGAATTTTGGTAGCAGATATACCTTATAGATGCCCTATTTTTGGGCTTCTTCAGGATGCCATTTGTACTTTGCCATTTACCATTTGCACTTTGCGTTTTCCGATACCGCTCCCCAAATTAGCGGTCCAATTGCCGCTAACCCCAGTGGCGAATCTTTGTACGCGGTGCGGCAATCGGGTTTCCAGGCTTGCTCGATCGCGAGTTCTTCTTTGGTTTTGCGCACGATTTTCGGCGCTAGGGCTAGGGCAAAGGCCGAACGTTTTTCGGTGGCTGCTAAAAATTCACCGGTTTCTTTGTTGCGCGCGGCGTCGCGCATCCTCTGGCGAATAGCTTCGGCATCAAGCGGCAAATTACCTGCTGCACTTGGGCTGGCTGCGGTTGTCACGCTGGCTTTTGGCGTGTCGCCAGCGCGTGATTTGGTGTCAGTGCTTGGTGTGCCGAACATGTTATCAACGGCGGCGCTAGAAATAGCGGTACTTGGTGCTGCGGCTGTTGCTGATGGCGCAATGCTGGCATTGGTGGCAATTGTTGCGGCCGTCGCTGAAGTGGTTTGTGGCGTTGTTGTGGCTGCGGTTGTTGCGGTCACCGCGGTTGTTGTTTGCGCCGTGGCAGCAGGGGTAGGCGCAAAAACGGGTGCAGGCGTTAATTGCTGGCTGAGTTTTGGTGCGGCCATGGGTGTGATGGGGTTAGCGATGAGAGGCGCATCACGCATCGGCGCGATGGCCGTGCTTGCTGCTACAGCGGCGGCTGAAATAGCCGGAATGGGCGCCGTTAAAATTGGCAGATCATGCATTGGGGCGATGGCTGTGCTTGGCGGGGCCATGGGTGCAATGGCGGTGTTGAGGATGGGCGCTTCGCGCATGGCGGTAATCGCCGTGCTGGTAGTTGTGATGGCGGGGATGGATCGTGCGAGTATGGGCGCGTCACGCATTGTGGCTACGGCGGTGTTCGGCGCGCTAAGTGTGCTAAGTGGTGCAGCTAATATTGGCGCATCGCGCATGGCGGCCACGGCTGTGCTCGGTGAGACCAGCGGATTGATTGGCGTGGTGAGTAGTGGCGCATCACGCATCGGTGTGATGCTCGTGCTGAGCGGCGGTACGGCGGCGATGGTGGTGGTGAATATCGGCGCGTCGCGTAATTTTGCGATCGTCGTGTTGGGTGGTGCTAGCGGCGCGATGGGGGAATCTATTAAAGGCTGATCGCGCATGGCGGTCACGGCGGTGTTGGGTGCGGCAATGGCTTGAATTGGCTCAACCAATAAAGGTGCTTCGCGCATCGGTGTGATGGCGATATCAGGCGTTGGTATGGGCTGTAAGGCTGCAGGTGTTGGATCTGGCGCTGTTGGCGCTGTCGTAGAACTAGTAGCCGCCGTCGCTGCGCTCGCGGTGGCAGTCGCTGCGTTAGGTGCGGCTTTGGCACTGGTGGAACTGCTTGCGCCACGGGCGATTGCGTTTGCGCTACCGGGTGCTGCCTGTGGGTTTGCGAGCGGATTGAGTCGTACCGATAACCCTGCCAAAGATGCCCGTCCTGTGCGGCTTTCCGCGCCTTTTGTGGCGTTAGGATCAGACACCCCAATAAAAATTATTGCCGCAATGTGCAACAGCGCAGACGCTAAAAAAAATAACTTGGTGGCGTTGCTGATGGGGCTTCTAAGGGGGTAGGCACTTAGTTGAGGAGCTAGATCTGAATCAACGCTAGGCTCTACTTTAGCGCCATGTTTCGTGGGCGGAAAAATTTCTGCTAGCTCGGTCGATAAGCTCAAGCTATAGCCTGTTGCCAACGCTAAATATGGCATGAGCTGGGGGTAACGCTCCAGCGCATTGACGACTTTAAGTGCTTTAAATTCAAAGCTGGCATCAGGCGGTTCCGTACCACCCCAAATAACCCAGCCGTTCCATTCGCCCACACTTGGCTGTCGCGTGGCATTTAAAATTAGCGGCACTGACTGATTTAAGCTGTCCAGCGCAATTTGAATATAGGTAAGCGGATCTGGTGGCGCGAAGTCGGAACCGACGCTGCTGCAAATTTCCCGCGGCAGTCGTTTAGTCGAAGTGGCGAGGGCTTTTAGGGCAGAAGTAGAATTTGGCGCATCGCCGGCGGTAGGCACGATTGCATCCGTGGTTGCAGCCGGAGTAGTAGGCGCGGTAGGCGCAATTGCGTCTTCGTGCGCCAGTGGGAGCTGCAGCTGTTCGGGTGCGGTTTGCGGGTTGGGTTGGGGTGACATTGTCGCTGCCAAGCACATTACGCCTACTGGTCGGCCATTGTGCTCAACGCAAGCTTAGGTGTTGAAAAAATCGAGATCATCGGCCACTTGCGCAGCCGGTGCTGGCGCCGCCGCCGCGAAATTAGGAGCAGCGGCAGCACCGGCTGCCTGCCCAAGTGCTTCCTCAAGATTCTTCTGAATTGTTTCAATGTCCATCGCCACACGACCTTGCGAACGCAGCAAAATGCGCGATGGTAAATCCAGTAACCGTACTTCAGTCAGCCGTAAATTTGCGGCTACGTTTAACGTGGGCAGTAAATAAGTGCCACGAAAACCGGCGTTTGCGCGATCTACAGCATCAATCACGGCTTGTTGCGATTTAGCAATGCCTGCGAGCAATTGCGCCAATTGTTCGGTCGTAATATTCATAGACGCTCTCCTATCCAAATTAGCCATAGCTTAGTATGGCACATCGTTGTGGTTAGATTGTGGCGGCCAACCGAGTCGCTTGGTCAATTGCGCGCTTTGCATCTAATTCGCCAGCTTCAAATGCGCCGCCGATTAAATGCACCTTAACGTTGGCTGCTTTTAGCGGCTCAACCAAGGTGCGTAGCGGCTCTTGGCCGGTACACAACACGATGGTGTCGGCTTCAATTAGCGTCAATTTCTCGCGCTTTTCACCAAAGCTTACTAGCAATCCGCCTGCTTCAATAGATTCATAATTCACCCCATTGAGCATTTCAACGCCATGCATTTTCAGCGCGGCGCGGTGAATCCAGCCGGTTGTTTTACCAAGGTTTTTGCCAACGCTCGTTGCTTTGCGCTGCAGGAGGGTAATTTGCCGTTTTGGGCTTGGCTTGGCTGGTTTGGCTACACCACCACGCGTGGTTTCTGGGCTGACGATGCCCCATTGCGCGTTAAACGCTTCGATGGTTTGCGGCTCATGCTTGTCATCGGCATTGTCGTGCAGCAAAAATTCTGACACGTCAAAACCAATGCCGCCCGCGCCCAATACCGCTACTTTTTGGCCAACCGGTTTTTTGTGCAGCAAAACGTCAATGTAGGTGAGCACGTGGGGTTGGTCCTGGCCCTTGATTTTTGGGTCGCGCGGGGCGACGCCAGTGGCTAAAATCACGTCGTTGTAGCCGGTCAAATCCGCGGCGGTAACGCGTTGGTTTAGTTTCAATTTAACGCCAGTAAGCTCAATGCGACGCTTAAAATAGCGCAAGGTTTCAAAAAATTCTTCCTTACCAGGAATTTGTTTGGCCATATTAAATTGCCCGCCAATTTCACTAGCCGAATCGAATAAATCAACACTATGACCGCGCTCAGCCAAGGTCGTGGCTGCCGCTAATCCAGCCGGCCCGGCGCCTACGACCGCAATGCGGCGCTTGGCGGTAGCTTTGTGAAACACCAATTCAGTTTCATGGCAAGCACGAGGATTTACCAAACATGATGCGCGCTGATTCTTAAATACATGGTCCAAACACGCTTGATTGCAGCCGATACAGGTATTAATTTCGTCTGCACGACCTTGCCGCGCTTTTTTAACAAACTCTGGATCAGCCAACAAAGGACGTGCCATCGACACCATATCGGCACAGCCATCAGCCAAAATTTGCTCGGCAACTTCTGGTGCGTTGATGCGGTTGGTGGTACAAAGTGGGATTGAGACTTCCGCCTTCATTTTTTTAGTTACCCACGCAAACGCCCCACGGGGAACCGAAGTAGCGATAGTGGGTACTCGCGCCTCGTGCCAGCCAATGCCGGTATTGATGATCGTGGCACCAGCTTTTTCAATGGCTTTTGCCAGCATTACCACTTCTTCCCAACTTTGGCCATCGGGTATTAAATCGAGCATTGATAAGCGGTAAATGATAATAAAATCATGCCCGACCGCTTCACGAATACGCCGCACCACTTCTACCGGAAAGCGCATACGGTTCGCGTAGCTGCCACCCCAATCGTCGGTGCGCTGATTGGTGGCTGCGACTAAAAACTCATTGATGAAATAACCTTCGGAACCCATCACTTCTACGCCGTCATAGCCGCCTTCACGGGCCAATACAGCGGCGCGCACAAAGGCTTTTATCTGGCTTTCGATGCCTGATGTACTTAATTCGCGTGGTTTAAAAGGCGTGATGGGTGATTGAATGGCTGATGGTGCAACCGAAATTGGCGTGTAACCGTAGCGCCCAGCGTGCAGAATTTGTAGCGCAATTTTACCGCCTTCCTGGTGTACCGCATCAGTCACAATATGATGCTTTTTAGCTGCGCCAGATGACGCTAAGCGCGAGCCAAATGGCGAGAGCCAGCCGGCCATATTGGGGGCAAAGCCGCCTGTTACCATTAAGCCCACTTCACCGCGTGCGCGTTCCGCAAAATAAGCAGCGAGTTTAGGGAAATCTTTGGAACGATCTTCAAGCCCAGTGTGCATGGAGCCCATGAGCACGCGGTTTTTTAGCGTCGTAAAACCTAAGTCTAAGGGCTGAAGTAAGTGCGGGTAAGTTTGAGTCATGGCGTTCCAACAAAAGATGCTGAGCGATTGCTAAGCTGATATTTCAATTGTATGTTGAAACGCGACAATTTGCGGCAAACACGCAGAAAAATTTGCGAGCTGAGAAAGCAATAAAAACGCCCTGAAGAAGCCCTATTTGCGGGCGTTTTCAGGGCATCATTTGGCGCTAAAAAGCGTTATTTTTCGACAAATGCCCGTTCAACCACAAAGTGGCCAGGGCTATCCATATGGCCTTCATCCCAGCCAAGGTTATGGAAGTAGGCTTTTAGGTCTTTCAGCATTTCAGGGCTGCCGCAAATTAGCACACGGTCGTCGTCACGATTTATTGGCGGCAAGCCAACATCGTTGGCTAGCTTGCCATTAGCTAGCAGTGTGGTGATACGGCCTTGGTTGCGGAATGGTTCGCGGGTAACGGTTGGGTAGTAAATTAACTTTTCTTTTACCAAATCACCAAAAAACTCGTTATTTGGTAGTTCTTTTTGGATTAAATCGTCGTAGGCAAGCTCCGCAACGGTGCGCGTGCCGTGAACTACAATCACTTTTTCGAACTTTTCGTAAGTTTCCGGATCTTTAATTAGGCTCATGAACGGTGCCAACCCTGTGCCGGTTGAGAGCAAATATAAATGTTTACCGGGCAACATGTTTTGCATAATCAAGGTGCCAACGGCTTTGGCGCTTACTAATACTTCATCACCCACTTTTAAATGCTGTAGTTTCGATGTGAGCGGACCTTCTTGAACCTTTATGGAGAAAAACTCTAAATGTTCTTCGTAGTTAGCGCTTGCCATGCTGTAGGCACGCACCAGTGGCTTGCCCGCAACATCTAGGCCAATCATGGTGAACTGGCCGCTTAGAAAGCGAAAGCTCGGATCACGGGTAGTGGTAAAACTGAACAGAGTGGATGTCCAGTGATGGACGGAAAGAACTATTTCTTTGAAGTACGCAGCCATTTGATTGAATAAAACATGGAATGTAGAACCCATAATTTTAGCGTAAAAGGCTTAAGTTACCTAGCGTTTAGGGGCAATTGAGCCCTGTTTTGCTAGACAGTTTTTGCATATGCTTATGTTGAAAATATTGGGTTTCAGGGATAATGCAGGAACTTTAAATATCGAAAACGAGGAAACCCCGTGGCCATCGAAACCCCGCTGTGCAGTTTCAATCCTAATCCGCAAATTCAATTGCACGCAATTGACGCCGATAATTTTTGTTTGGTGATTGACGACGCACTGCTGCACCCAGAACGCTTGCAGCAATTAGCGATAGAAAACGTCGCGCAATTTCAACAAGCACCCTATAACACTTACCCCGGCTTGCAGCTTGGTATGCCCGGTGAAGTGAGCGATCCACTCGATGATTTTTTTATGGCTTACGTGCGTGCTGCCTTGGGCGGCCGCCGCACGCTACATATGCACTCGCGTTTGGCGATGGCGACCGCGCTCGAGGCGGAGTTACAGCCCCGCCAAGTAATTTGTCATCGTGATAGCCAAACGTTAGCGGCGGGCCATTGCATGGCGGCATCAGTATTGTATTTGTTTGACGATGTTAGCTTGGGTGGTACGAGCTTCTATAAACCGCAGCAAGACGCTATGGCAACAGACCTACTCGTACATGATTCAAGTACTTTAAGCATGGCTGAATTTAGTGCTAAGCACGGTATTGCACAGGGATATCTGGGTGAATCGAATGCTTTTTTTGAACGCTTGGTGACGATTCCGCCAAAATTCAATCGCATGATATTTTATGATGGCAGCTTGTTTCATTCCGGCGCAATTTCTGCGCCAGAAAGACTCTCGAAAGATCCTAAATACGGGCGTCTTACGCTAAATGGCTTTTTTACCTGTCGGCAGCGCGCACAGTAATTTTCAATAATCTTGGAGAAATAATCGATGGAAAATAATCCTCAACGTCGGCACGTCGTACAAATTATTTTGGGTCTTGCGGCCGTCAGCGCAGTACCAATGGCGGGATGTGTCGCCAGCCCGCCTGCAGCACCTGTGGCGGAAGACGGCGGGCGGTTTATTACACACAATAATTTTATATCTAGGCAAGCTGCGGTGCGGCACATCGTCGTCTGGTTGCCACCGGGCTATGATCGCGATGCGGCAAAAAAAACCCGTTATCCCGTGCTTTATATGCATGATGGCCAAAACTTATTTGATCCAGCAACCTCTACCAACGGTCAGCCTTGGGCGGTAGATAAAAAAGTAATCGCGCTCATGCGTGCCAATAAAATTAGGCCGCCCATTGTCGTGGCAATCGACAACACATCTCTCCGCAGCCGAGAATATGCGCCTGCAGCAGCAGTGGCCAATATGTCGCCAGCTGCGATTGCGGCTGGCAATTACGATAAAGAGCCGTTGCTTTCCGACGGCTATTTACACTTTATGGTGAATGATTTAAAACCGTTTATCGATAGTGTGTACCGCACGCTACCCGATGCGCCCAATACGGCAACAATGGGTGCCAGTATGGGCGGCTTAATTTCTTTGTACGCCTTAGCAAAATATCCTGACACTTTCGGCGCGGCAGGTTGTATGTCTACCCATTGGCCTTTTACGACCAAACCAGAATTGGTGCGCCCACCAGTGCCTGCGGTAGGGTTAGAAATTGCGAATAGTTTTATGGCTTGGCTTGAGCAAAATTTACCCAAGGCCGGTAAACACAAACTCTATTTTGATCATGGCACCCTCAATTTAGATGCGCTTTATCTGGCCTACCAGCAGCGGGTAGATGCAATCGTAAAAGCCAAGGGCTATATTAGTAACAAAGATTGGATCACCGTTGTGGAGCCGGGTGCAGACCACAACGAAACAGCGTGGCGCGGGCGCTTGGATGTGCCGTTGCAGTTATTTTTTAAAAGCTAACTGCTAATGATGCCGCCACCAAGGCATTCATCGCCTTGGTAGAGCACGGCAGATTGGCCTGGGGTAACGGCCCATTGCGGGGTGTTAAACGTGAGGCCAAATTGCATGGGTGCGTCCGTGGGTGCGTCGGCTGGTGCGTACACGCACGCAGCGTCAGTTTGGCGATAACGGGTTTTTGCACCTAAGTTTTTTGTGATGTCGAATATGGGTGCCGCGCCCGCAGTCCAGCTCGCCTCTTGGGCTTGGAGACACGATTTTTGAAGAAGCGCGTGATCGTGGCCTTGCACCACTACAAGCTCATTGCGCGCCATGCTTTTTTCGGCCACATACCATGCAGAGTGCGCGCCGGTTTGCTCGGCGGCTGCATTATGCGTGGTGGGTTTTATGCCGCCAATGCCCAAGCCTTGGCGCTGGCCCAAGGTGTAATACATCAATCCTTCGTGACGCCCCAATCGCTTGCCGTCCGGCGTCACCATGAAGCCTGGATTTCGCGGGAGGTACTGCTGCAAAAATGCGCGAAAAGGCCTTTCGCCAATAAAGCAAATACCGGTGGAGTCTTTTTTTGCGTGGTTGGGTAAGCCTGCTTCCCGGGCAATGGCGCGTACGGCGTCTTTGCGGAGATGGCCAACGGGAAATAGTGTTTTGCTCAATTGGTATTGGTTAAGGCGGTGTAAAAAATAGCTTTGGTCTTTGCTGGAGTCGTCTCCTCGCAGCAAGAGATAGCGGCCCTCGCGCTCGGCTACTTTTGCATAGTGACCGGTGGCAATTTTTTCCGCGCCTAAACGCAGCGCATGATCTAAAAACGCTTTGAATTTAATCTCAGCGTTGCAGAGTACATCAGGGTTTGGTGTGCGGCCAGCACTGTATTCGCGTAAAAAATCAGCGAACACGCGATCTTTATATTCGGCCGCAAAATTAACAGCTTCGAAATCAATGCCGATTACGTCAGCTGCAGCCGCTGCGTCAATAAAATCTTGGCGGGTTGAGCAGTATTGGCCGTCATCGTCATCTTCCCAATTTTTCATGAAAATGGCTGTGACTTCATAACCTTGCTGTTTTAGCAGCAAGGCAGAAACGGCAGAATCAACGCCGCCAGAAAGACCAATAACAATATGTGGTTTTGCCATGATGGATTGCCCTTTGCCGTGAAGGGCTGAACTTTAGCAAAAACTGCGGGTCAATACCATTGTGTGATAAATGCGGAAATAAAAAAGCGGAGCATGCGCTCCGCTTTTGGTCTTAACCCACTAGAAGCGGGTTAAAGATCGGGTAGAAATTACTTCTTTGGTGCGTCAGCTTTTGCGGCAGTTGCAGCTTTAGCGGCAGCAGCTTTTTCAGCTTTAGCGGCTTTAGCGGCTTCGTACTTAGCTTTTTTAGCAGCTTTCTTTTCTTCAGCAGACATTTTAGCTGGAGCAGCAGCTGGAGCAGAAGCTTTGGCTGGAGCAGCAGCAGCGGCTGGAGCAGCCTTGTCAGCCATCTTAGCTGGGGCAGCAGCAGCGGCTGGAGCAGCCTTGTCAGCCATCTTGGCTGGGGCAGCAGCAGCGGCTGGAGCAGCAGCTGCTGGAGCAACTGCGGCGGCTGGAGCAGCAGCTTTGGCTGGTGCTGGGGCAGCGGCTGGAGTTTGAGCAGCAGCGTTCAAAGCAACAACTGCGAAAAGGGAAGCAACAACGGTAGAGATAGTTTTCATTTTGGGGCCTTAATTTAAGTTAGAGTAAAAACAAAGTGTGTTGAAATAAATGATGCGTTATTCAGTTCAGACAGCTTTTAGTCCTGTCATGGCTATTAACGAGCCAAATTATAACTGGTTGACGCCAAGATTAAAAGAATTTAATGTTATTTTTTAGCGCTAAGTGCTTAAAAAATAAGGGAATTTCGTTTTCTCGGGAGTTTTCGAGCAAATATTATAATAATTGGGTGGAAATAATTTTGAACTTTCCGGGCGGTAGAACATCCTTTGCCAGAGAGGTCAATACGTTGGAATGGGTATTGCTTGCTTCTGGGGTGCTCAATACGTGACCTAGTCCCACGGTCTCTAGCGTAATTCGACCGACACTAGCGCGGATAAGCCGTAGCGTTGGCAGCCCAACCGCAGCTGTCATGCGCCGTACCTGGCGATTTTTGCCTTCGCTAATACTAAGTTCAATCCAAGAGGTGGGAATGCTTAGTCTCGCACGAATTGGCGGCGTGCGCGGCCATAGCCATGCCGGTTCGGGAACCGAAATTGCGCGCGCAGGCTGCGTCACAAAATCACCCAGATTGATACCTTTAGCTAGATGATTTAATTGGTCAGCCGAGGCGATGCCCTCTACCTGCGCCAAGTATCGCTTTTGCGCTTTGAAGCGCGGATGCGCAATCCGCGCCTGCAAAACGCCATCGTCAGTCAGTAACAGAAGGCCTTCACTGTCGGTGTCAAGCCGGCCGGCCGGGTACACATTGGCAACATTGATATAGTCTTTCAGCGTTGGTTTGTCGCCAGACGGGCTAAATTGGCAAATTACGCCAAAGGGCTTATTGAAAGCGATCAACATAAACGGTTTGAATAAAAAACAAGTAAATACATTGCTGGGTACAATCCATGGCCTGAAAAATGAAAAAACCCTTGTAGCTTTCGCTACAAGGGTCTAGAACATTCAGTAGGGCTAAATTAGCCGTTCTGGATATTTGATGCTTGCTTGCCTTTAGGGCCTTGGGTGATTTCAAACGCGACTTTTTGGCCTTCTTTCAAGGTTTTAAAGCCATTCATTTGGATCGCCGAAAAATGTGCGAACAAATCTTCGCTACCATCATCCGGAGTAATGAAGCCATAACCTTTTGCGTCGTTGAACCACTTAACGGTACCTGATGCCATATTCAATTACTCTCTATCAAAAAACGGGTTGGAGTCCCGGAAATGTTTGGGAACAAGAGCTCGCAACCGCTTTGAGCAACATGGCTTTCGCAATGCAACGTACTTGAACCAAACTCCAATCCGCTTTTTACCGCCTTAAGGGGTGTGTGTCAAGCGGCTAATCAAAAATTCATTGAAAAGACATAAAAACCTTTTGTGGGTGTCTCATTCTTGTGCCTGATGGGTGTAATCTAGCAAAAAGGCACTTGAAATATATGTCGGGTTCGCCCACATTACTGTTAACGCAATTTTTAGAGCAAAGTACATGAGTGTTAAACCCGCAGGCGATGATTCAGCGCAAGTTAAAGAGCGTCCAGCCGACGTAAAGCCGCCAGCCATGTGGCAGGTGGTAATGTACAACGACGATTACACGCCGATGGAGTTTGTAATTTATGTGTTGGAGAATTTTTTTGGGCAATCACCAGAGCGTGCGACCCAAATTATGTTGAAAGTGCACACCGAAGGACGCGGTATTTGTGGCTTGTTTCCGCGCGATGTGGCGCAAGCCAAGGTTGATCAGGTGATGGATTTTGCGAAAAAGCACCAGCATCCGCTTATGTGCGGTATGGAAGAAATTTAATTATTGTTAGTGTTGTAATTGTTATCCACCGCCTACACCTTGAAAAGTCGTAAATCAGCACGATGTTCGAATTGTTAGTCAAACAAATTTAGAGCCGTAGAAAGGCACCGAATCATGATTGCACCAGAACTGGAAGTAAGCCTGCAGGCGGGGTATCAGGAAGCCAAGTTAAAACGGCATGAATTTCTTACCGTAGAACATTTGCTGTTGATTTTGCTTGAAAACGCGGCGGCAACCGAGGTGCTAAAAGCATGTTCGGCAAGTGTAGAAGACCTGCGTAAATCCCTGGTTGATTTTATCGAACAACATACGCCGGTTGTTGCTGGGGATGACCATGTCGAACCACAGCCTACAATGGGGTTCCAGCGCGTGATTCAGCGCGCGATGCTGCACGTGCAATCATCGGGTAAAAAAGAGGTGTCCGGTGCCAATGTGCTAGTAGCAATCTACGGCGAAAAAGACTCGCATGCTGTTTATTATTTACACCAGCAAGGCGTTTCTCGATTAGATGTGGTTAATTTTATTTCGCACGGCATCGCTAAAAATGCGGTTGCAGGGCCGAAAAAAGAAGAAACTGAAACTGAAACCGCCGACGGCGAACAAGCCACGGGCGCATTAGAGAGTTTTACCCAGCACTTAAACCAATTGGCCACAGACGGCAAGATTGATCCGCTAATTGGTCGTGCCAATGAAGTAGAGCGCGTGATTCAAATTTTATGCCGCCGCCGCAAAAATAATCCGCTTTTGGTCGGTGAAGCTGGCGTAGGCAAAACAGCTATTGCCGAAGGCTTAGCCAAGCGCATCGTTGACGGCGAAGTGCCCGAAGTATTGAGCAAAGCCCAAGTTTATTCGCTCGACATGGGCGCACTGCTGGCGGGTACCAAATATCGTGGCGACTTTGAACAGCGCCTAAAAGCGGTGCTAAAGCAGCTAAAAGACAATCCGAATGCAGTGCTTTTTATTGATGAAATTCATACCCTAATTGGTGCGGGTTCCGCTTCCGGCGGTACGCTGGATGCATCCAATTTGCTGAAGCCGGCCTTATCAAGTGGCCAGCTAAAATGTATCGGTGCCACCACTTACACAGAATATCGTGGCATCTTTGAAAAAGATGCAGCGCTTTCGCGGCGTTTCCAAAAAATTGATGTGCCAGAGCCATCGATCCCGGAAACTATTGAAATTCTACGCGGCCTAAAATCGCGCTTTGAGACGCACCACAGCGTGAAATACACCGCAGCCGCACTCACCACCGCCGCTGAATTATCCGCACGTTACATCAATGATCGCCATTTGCCCGATAAAGCGATTGACGTGATTGATGAAGCTGGTGCTGCACAGCGCATCGCGCCGAAATCAAAGCAGAAAAAAACCATCGGCAAAACTGAAATTGAAGAAATTGTTGCAAAAATGGCGCGTATCCCAGCGCGTAATGTTTCAAGTGATGATCGCAATGCGCTTAAAACCTTGGATCGTGATTTACGCAACGTCGTGTTTGGTCAAGACAAGGCTGTAGAAGCGCTATCCACAGCCATTAAGATGTCGCGCTCAGGTTTGGGTAGTCCGCAAAAGCCAGTTGGGAGCTTCTTATTTTCAGGCCCTACCGGGGTGGGTAAAACTGAAGTAGCGCGGCAGCTTGCGTTTATTTTAGGCATAGAATTAATTCGGTTTGATATGAGCGAATACATGGAACGTCATGCGGTTTCGCGCTTAATTGGCGCGCCTCCTGGCTATGTGGGCTTTGATCAGGGCGGGCTGTTAACTGAAGCCGTTACCAAACACCCATATTGCGTTGTGTTGCTTGATGAAATCGAAAAAGCGCACCCTGACATTTACAATGTGTTGCTGCAGGTGATGGATCACGGTACGCTGACCGATAACAATGGCCGCAAGGCCGATTTCCGCAACGTGGTGTTGGTGATGACGACGAACGCGGGTGCTTCTGAATTGGCTAAAACCAGCATAGGCTTCACCAATGACAAAAAAGCCGGCGACGAAATGGCCGAAATTAAGCGCATGTTTACGCCTGAGTTCCGCAACCGTTTGGACGCCACAATTTCATTCGCGCCGCTAACGGAGCCAATTATTTTGAAAGTAGTTGATAAATTTTTGATGCAGTTAGAAGGCCAACTGGCAGAGAAAAAAGTTGATGTAAGTTTCACCGATGAACTGAAAAAATATTTGGCTAAAAACGGCTTTGATCCGCTCATGGGCGCGCGGCCAATGGCGCGGCTAATTCAAGACACAATCCGTCGCGCCTTGGCTGATGAACTCTTGTTTGGACGATTGGCCAACGGTGGCAAAGTGTCCATTGGCGTGGATGCCGAGGGCAAAGTGAAGCTCGATATTTCGGAAGAAAAAGAAGCGATAGTAGCAGAGCAATAATCTCTTGCACCAGTAAACTAGCCGCACCTAAAATGCCCAAAACGAGTCCCCGTTTTGGGCATTTTGTTTAACAGTCACCCCAACGCATTGAAGATGCGCTATCCTCAGCAAAATTAGATTATTTCTGAGGAGAAAATTATGCAACCGTTTATTCGCCGTCCCCTGCACGTTGTTGTTGCACTACTTTTTGTCAGCAATGCAGCTAGCGCGCAAACTGCGCCCGCGGTGCCCGTTGCGGTTGCGCCACCTGCAGCCGCAGTTGTTGCGCCGCCGCCCATTCCATTTGCGCCTTCAAACCTTACGCCATCGGGGGTGCGGGCCTTGGCTGCCAATTGCGCAGCGTGCCACGGCACGAATGGCCGAAGCGCTGCGGGTTCGGCAGTTCCAGGATTGGCGGGCCGTGACGCAGAATATTTTATTACCCAAATGGCTAATTTCAAAAATGGCACGCGCCAAGCAACCCTCATGCATCAAATTAGCAAGGGTTATACCGACGCCGAAATCAAAGCGATGGCAGATTATTTTGCCGCTCAAAAACCATAAGCTAAAAAATATAGTCGAGGATAAAAATCATGACAATAAATCGTAGAAACTTTGTAAAAGGCGCTGGAGCACTGGCTGGAACTACCCTATTTACGGGCGTCTCCAGCCTGTCTGGATGTGCTACCACAAGCCTTTCTAGTGGTGGTGCTAATCGCGTAGTAATTGTCGGCGGCGGCTATGGTGGTGCAACAGCTGCCAAATATATTCGTATGTTAGATTCAAAAATTGAAGTGGTGATGATTGAGCGTAACCCAACGTTTATCTCCTGCCCAATTTCTAATTTGGTCATTGGCGGCAGCAAAACCTTGGCTGATATTACGATGACCTATGATGGCCTGCAAAACGCATGGGGCGTGAAAGTAGTGCAGGGCGAAGCCGTGGCAGTCGATCACGATAAAAAGCAAGTGCGCCTGAGCAATGGCGAAGTGATTGCCTATGCTCGCGTGGTGCTCTCGCCGGGTGTGGATTTTATGTATTCAGCTTTGGCAGCGCTCAATAATGCCGACGCGCAAAGCCGTGTATTACACGCATGGAAAGCGGGCACGCAAACAGTGGCGTTACGCAAGCAACTTGAAGACATGCGTGACGGCGGCGTGGTGGCCATTTCGATTCCCGAAGCGCCGTATCGCTGCCCGCCCGGACCCTACGAGCGCGCCTGCCAAATGGCGGCTTATTTAAAGCAAGCCAAGCCGAAATCAAAAGTACTGATTTTGGACGCTAATGCTGATGTCACCTCCAAGCCGGGGTTATTCAAAAAAGCATGGACGGAAATGTATCCTGGCATGGTGGAATATCGCCCTAACAGTAAGCTAGTCGATGTCGATTTAAAAACCATGACGGCCAAGCTAGAATTGGACGACGTAAAAGTAGACGTGCTCAATGCACTGCCGCCAATGAAAGCGGGTGCTATTGCCGATGCATTTATCACCGCCAACAAGCGCTGGTGCGAAATTAACTGGCTAACTTATGAAGCCAAAAACGCGCCCGGCGTGCATTTGTTAGGCGACGCGCTGCAAATTGCGCCGCTCATGCCAAAGTCAGGCCACATGGCAAATGCCCACGGTAAAGCTTGTGCAGCGGCAATTGTGGCGCTAATGAATGGCGAGGAACCCAATCCTAGCCCAACGCTGTCCAACACCTGTTATAGCTTTGTATCGGCCGATAAAGTGGTACACGTAGCGTCCATCCACAAATACGACACTGTTGCTAAAACCATGCGTACGGTACCGGGCGCTGGAGGTGTTTCTGCAATAGCCAATGAGTTAGAAGGCCAGTATGCGATGACGTGGGCAAAGAATATTTGGGCCGACTCCCTGACTTAACTCGTTTTTAGCATAAAAAGACACCCTGAAGATGCCTGTAAATAGGGCGTCTTCAGGGTGTCTTTTATTGGGCTGATGTGCTATGACTGTTTACGTTTTAACGGTACGTCGGTGTAGCGGCGCCACGGCCTAATGAGATTGAGCACGGTTGAGTGCGCTCAATTTAGCGCGCTGTTATCAGCATTGTTTACCGCAGTGCAAAGTTGATCGGCACTGTTACCCACATTTGCTGCGCCACACCGTTGCGAGTGCCCGGTGAAAAGCGCCAATCGGTCACCGCGTTGAGGGCGGCTTGGTCTAGTCTATCAAAGCCACTGCTCGTTTTAAGACTCACCTTCGCTACGCGACCATCTGGGTTGACCAGGACGCTCAGCAGCACCTTGCCTTCTTCGCCTAATTTTTTTGAAATTGCTGGGTATTTTGGTGCGGGGTTGTTCAGGTAATCCGCATCGCTCGCGGGTAGCGCGATTTTTTCATTTACAGCCGTTAAAAATTTAGTTGCGCTGGCGTCATTTTGTGATGACAGCTCACCTTGTTGCGCAGGGGGCGTGGGGGCTGCGGGCGCTAAGGTAATAGTTCTGGGAGTTTGCAACGGTACGGTGACTACCAGCTGTATTTCAGGTAGTGGCGTCAATAATGGCACTGCGACTGGAGGCATGATTATTTTTTGGGCAACCGGTTTCGTTGGTGCAACCACTTGCGGTGCGGGTGGTGTTTCAAATAGCAGGCGCATGTCAAACACTTGCGGTAATTTTACTGTGGGGCGCTGTACCGTTAAGCTCAAGTTAAGCAATGCCAGCGCCAAGGCAATATGTAAGGCGCTGGCGCTTATTATTGCCACAGAATTGGTAGATTTATTTTTATACGTCGGTGGCTCAGACAACATGCTGCAAGCGTTAGCGTCCCTTTTAGCGTTGGCGTTGGCGCTGACGCCGGCTATAGGCAAATTTTTGGTGCTAGCGCCGCCTGAGCCTGATCCTTGCGCTAATTGCGTCGTCAACTCCATCATGATGTTTGCACCCACATGCGCAACAGGTTGTGATAAATCCCTGTTAATTGGACGGCCTCAGCGGTATCGCCATGGGTTTCACGCAAGCTTCGGATAGTTGTATCCATACGATACAAAACGGCGCGTGCGTCTGCTCGCTGCACCATGCTTTCTACCCAAAAAAAGCAGGCCGTGCGCGCGCCGGTGGTCACTGGTTCTACGCGGTGCAAGGTGCCAGCGTCGTACAAAACCATATTACCTGCGGCAAGCTTTACGCGGTCTTCAACGGCTTCGCGCACGATGACTAATTCGCCGCCCTCATAACTGTTTGGGTCGCTTAAAAAAAGCGTTGCAGATAAATCGGTGCGTATATGCTGCACGCTTTTTTGAATTTCATTTACATGGGTGCGGATGGCGTTATCGACATGATTGCCAAAGTGGTTGGTGTTACCGCTATAGCGATTAAACTGCGGTGGAAAAATATGCTTTGGCAGTGCAGCGCTTAAAAATTCAGCATGTCGCGCCAGTGCCAATTGCACAATTTGTGCGCACTCAATAGCGGCTGGATTGTTCATAGCCAACTGTTGGTTGTGCTTGACCTTTGCACTTTGCGTGCCCGCTGTTTGCGCTGAATTATCCCAATTTAGCAGGCTGAAGATGCCCGATATTCGGGCGACTTCAGCCGGTTCTAAAACTTTTTCCAAGATGTACATGGTTAAAACTTAAACGTCCACGTTAATTTAGCAGCGCGCTTTGTGCCCGGAACAACGTGCCCGGTATACGCACCTTCGTAGTAATTTACGTTGGCTAAATTTTGAATATTAAGCGCTACCGCATTGGTATCTGACAAGCGGTACTCCAGCAAGGCATCAACACGTTTGTAACTTGGCAGCGCGTTGGTGTTGGCGTTGGATGCGTAGCGTAATGCGACGTGCTCTATGCCGCCACCTAGTTTAAGTTTTGGTGATAGTTGATAGGTAGTCCAAAGGCTGCTGGTATAGCGTGGCGTATTTGTTGGTACCTTGCCGATATCGGTTGTGTTCAAGGCGTTGTCGATACGCGCGCGTTGCAAGGCGGCTGACGCAAAAACTTCCCACTGCGGCGTTAAGCGCCCCGCTATTTCAAATTCAATGCCATCGGTGTGACGCTTGCCAGATAGCAAATAAACATTGGGGTTGGTTACGTCTGTATTGCGTTCGTTAGTTTTTTGGGTGCGATAAATTGCGCTGCGAATCGCCAAATCACCTTCCAAAAGATCAAACTTTGCGCCAGCTTCAATATTGCGATTTAACTCCGGCGGTGTGTTGACGCCGCGCGGGTCAAGTTGATACAACTCGGCTGACGGATTAAAGCTCGTACCATAACTTGCGTAGTAACTTGCCATGTTGGTGGGCTGGTACAGTACGCCAATTTTTTTGGAAACAACGCGGTCAACCCGGGTAAGCGATTCTAATTGGCCCTGCGTAGCACCGGCTGCGGTTATGGTGCGGTCGTAGTCGCCTTTTAATTGATCCCAGCGCAATCCAGCTACTACTTTCCAATCTTTGGTCACGCTTACCGTACTTTGCGCATACACGCCTTGTGTGTCGCTCTTAAAACTATTTGGGTTATAGCGAAAACGTGTGAAATAGCCCGCCGCAAAATCCGGCGATGCATTGGGTGCAAGCGCTTGGGTGGCTGGGTTAGCAATCTGTGTGGCTACGGCTGGATTGACGAGCACACCGTTACCATTAGTCCAGCGCTTGCTTTTCTCAGTTGCTACTTCCACACCAATTAAGTTATCAAATTTAATACCCTGCAGGTTCGCGGTAACGCTCCAATCGGCGCTGACGATGAGCGGCGTTTCTTCGCCACCGCGCGCGGGGCGGCCGCGGTTAATATTGTTGGGCGCGTCAATGGTGAGTGCGCCCGCATATCGCGGGGCTGTTACCCATAGATCGCGTTGGTATTTTGCTGCACGCAGCTTGGCTACCAAGGTGCCGTTGCTGCCCATTAAAATCTGATGGGAAGCGGTAAAAATATTGGCATTGTTGCGTTCATAATCGGCGTTCGCTAAGCCATAAAAAGTATTAACCGGCACATCAAGTGGGCGATTGTTTTGGTAGGGGACACCGTAGTCAGGGATGTTGTCTTCTTTTAAGTAAAAATGACTCAACGTGGTTTGGTTTTTTTCACCGCCACCAAATACAATCGACGGCGCTATGCCGATGCGCTTTTGTTTTGCTACATCGCGAAAACTGCCGGTATCGGTAAACATTAAGTTAAGCCGCCCGTTGGTGGTGGGCGCAAAGCTGTGATGTAAATCGGCCGTGACGCGCTTGTTTTTAAAGTTGCCGAAGGTCATGCCAATTTCATTTACGCCATACTGCCGTGGCGTTTTAGAGGCTTGGTTAATCAGCCCGCCAGCAGACCCGCGCCCGTATAGCATTGATGCGCTACCGCGCAAAATATCGATACTTTCTACGTTAAACGTATCGCGGTTGTATTGCGCCACATCGCGCAAATTATCAAGGTATAAATCACCTACAACAGAAAATCCGCGCAAGGTAATGTTGTCACCAACACGGCCGCCTTCACCTGCATTAAACGTTAAACCCGCCACATTGCGCACCGCTTCTTTAAAAGTTTCGGCACCGCGATCTTTGATTAACTGCTCCGGTACGACGGTAACGCTTTGGGGAATATCACGCAACGCCTGATTGGTTTTGCCAACTTTACTTACGGCTGCATTGTAACCAGTGGAGCCAGCGGCTTCTTTGTTCGCCGAATCGATTACGTTAATAACTTTTAAGGTTTTTTCGGCTTCCGCTGCGGACGCCGTTGGTTTGTTTTCAGTTTTTGGTGTGTCTGCCGCTGGTTGCGCAATGCCGAAGCTAGGAACTGCAAGCAACATAGCGGCAATAAGGTTATGGTGACTACTTTTTGACGTCGCAAATTTGGTAGATTGGATGGTTTTAGTGGCAATAACCGCTTTGATGTGGCTTGATTTCGAGGTTTTCATGTTTTTAGTAGTGGTGGAATTACCTTAATTTAAACACAAATGATAATGATTCGCAATAACTTATTTGGATTTGTACTGCGAAATTTTGTAGCATGCTGCTAAGCACAACACAAAGGGTTTGCGGTGTTTGAGGTTTTTTGAAGTTAAAGCGGCAGGCTGATTGTTTAAGTAACGCAATGCCTTAAAAAAGCTTAAAAATACCTTGGAGAAGTCCTAAATTCGGGCATCTTCAAGGTATTTTGCGGAATCTAAGCAGTCTAATTACGCCCAACCCAGGCGGGCCCGCGTAGCGCCTGTCCCCCCTTGGCGCCGGTGTGCACGCCATCGGAAATCGTCACTACGCCATTAACCAACACATGGCTAAATCCGGTTGAAAACTGGTGTGGGTTTTCAAACGTGGCTTTATCAGTTACCGTGTTTTCATCAAAAATGACGATGTCGGCGGCGAAGCCTTCGCGTAGCTGTCCACGGTCTTTTAACTGGAATTTTTGCGCGGCTAGGGACGTCATGCGGCGCACGGCATCTTCTAGCCGAATCACTTTTTCGTCGCGCACATATTTGCCCAAAACGCGAGCGTTGGTGCCGTAGCTGCGCGGGTGCGGCATGCCTTTGCCATCTTGCACGCTTCCGTCGGCGCCGATCATGTTGAACGGATAGCGCATGATGGCTTTTACATCTTCCTCATTCATGGTGTGATAAACCATTTGCGCCCCACCGGCTAGAATAATTTCTAGCATGGTTTCAATTTCGTTTTCTGCAGTGGACGGTCGGCCGCGCGCTAGATTTATTTGGGCAATGTTTTGTCCTTGCAGTTTTGGATTCGCCGCGTGGCGGGCGACCACCGCATAGCTAAAATCTGGACGTTTTGACGCGCGCATGCTGGCTAACATCTCGGCCACAATTTTCGCTTTGGTGTCGGGCTTTAAAATGCGCGCGTTGGTGGCTTCAGCGCCATCAGCGCCTGCCCAGTCGGGCAACATCACGCCTAAATTTGTCGAGCTTGCCGTGTAGGGATATTGGTCAATCGTCACGTCCAGCCCTTCGCGTCGTGCTGCCTCAATTAGGCCCAGCGTTTCGGTGGAACGTCCCCAATTGGCGGGCGCGCCCACTTTAAAGTGCGAAATTTGTACGGGAATGCTGGCTTGCCGGCCGATATTGAGCGCTTCGTTGATGGCTTCGCTTACTTTGTTGCCTTCATTACGAATGTGCGAAGCGTATAAACCCCCGTGTTTCGCTGCGCTCCGGGCTAAACCAATTACTTCATCGGTATTGCTGTAGGTGCCGGGCAAATAGATTAAGCCAGTTGATAATCCCACTGCACCGTCGCGCATCGCAGCTTCAACTAGCCCTTCCATTTTTTGCTGCTCTTCGGTGGCGGCAGCGCGATTGGCTAAGTCGAGCACGGCGCGGCGCACGGTGTTGTGGCCGACTAATGACGCTACGTTAATTGAAGTTTTATCCTTGTCGATACGTGCCAAAAATTGTGGCAAGTTGGTTGCTGAGCCGCCGCAGTTGCCGGTAATCACGGTAGTGACGCCGTTGTAAATGAAATTATCCGCAGTCGGCTTAGCAAATAAGCCAAACTCTATGTGCGCGTGAACATCAATAAAGCCCGGCGCTACGATTTGCTTTTTAGCATCGATACTGCGTGTGGCGCGGAGTTCGCTGAGGTTGCCAATTTTTACAATTTTGCCGTCCTTAATCGCAATATCTGCCCAAACCCAGCTATTGCCTGTGCCATCCAGCACGCGACCATTGGTAATGAGCGTATCCACCACGGGGTGCAACGCTGGAGTGGTGCTGCAGCCAGTGATGGCGGCAGCTAACGCCGCTGCCACAAGTGTTGCGACCGAGGGCTTAACGAAGCTGAATGCGCGGATAACGAGATATTTGAGCATCAAGAATGCCTAGATTAAAAAGCTTATGCTACAGCAAACCCTATTTTCACGTGTGATCAGGAGCCAAATACGAGCAATCAATTCACGAAGTTTGCACTATGCGTGGAGTTTGGCGTAAGCTAGCACTGCGCGTGCGGCTTGATGGTTGGCAAGGCGGAACGGGTTTGCGGCGTTCATGGCCTCCGTTAACGGCCCACCTTAACGCTGAGTTGTTCGCGCAGCTGATAGAAAAGGCCAAACTGCAGCGCAAGACATCAATTCAATAACTAACTGATAACGAGGAATTATTATGACTGTTGCACGCGTAACTGAAGTAATTGCTGCTTCCAAGAAGAGTTTTGATGACGCTATTGAAACTGGTGTTTCCCGTGCCAATAAAACGCTGAAAAACGTGACAGGCGCTTGGGTAAAAGACCAAAGCATGGAAATTTCAAAAGGTAAGGTCGTGCTTTATAAAGTAGTACTGAAAATTACCTTTATATTGAACGACGATTAGTCGCCCTCGCTTTAAACGCCGCAGTGCAGTCATGCTGCGGCGTAGCTACGATTTGGTTAACCGTTGCGTTTCAAATTTTTCCAGTAATTGAAAATACTTATCTTTAGGACCATGATGCACACAAAAACACCAATTCCACTTTCGCCAATAAAAATCGTGAAGCGGGCTAAATACATCGCGGCGGCCACGCTTTTGCTGCTTGGCGGGTTGTTTTTTACCGCGCAAACTGCTTTAGCGCAAGCTAAACCAAAAAAAGGCGCGGCACCCGTTGCTGCGGTAGCAGCACCCGCAGCCGTTGCAGGCACTGCCAGTACCCCCGCCGGTGACCCAGTGCTCACCAATCGCGCGACCGATATGTTTAAAGCAGCTGATAGCGACTCGCCCGTTGTAGAGAAGCTGCCTGCTAAAACCCAAGTCTACGTGGTTGAGCGCAAAGGTAAATGGCATCGCGTAAATGCAGCGAGCAATGCGACTGGTTGGGTAAACATGATGCACTTGCGCGGGGAGACGATTGTTGTGGCGTCAGGATCTGAACCGGGCTTAATGTCAGGGCTTACAGGATTTTTAAGTGGGTCTAGTGGCAGTGGTTCGCAGAAGTCGCAGGGTGCGACGTTAGGGATACGCGGGCTTTCCGCTGAAGATTTGCAGAACGCTGCGCCTAATCCGGCTGCGCTGCAAAAGGCGCGTAGTTTTAAATCGGAAGCAAGTGAAGCGGAGCGTTTTGCGCGCGAAGCAACGCTAAAGAAAACGGATGCTAGTTTGATCGATGCTTACGGCAAGCCCGTAGCGCCGAAGTCATAGGAGATAAAAATGAAAAAAAACCTAAATTTGTTGGCCTTGAGTTTGTGTGTTGGCGCTGTATTTTTCAGCGCACCGGTGCTTGCGCAGTTTGATATTGGTGGATTTTTGGATAAAGCGACGAAGGCGGCAAAAATTGCTAAGGACGTTTCCAACGCCACGACGGAGATGACAGAAGAGAAAGAAATCGAAGTCGGCGAAGGTATGGCTGCCATTTTTCTTGGAGCCATGAACTTGCATCCGGACGCTAGTTTACAACGCTATGTCAATCGCGTTGGTCGGTGGGTAGCCCTGCATTCGGAGCGACCAAATTTAAATTGGACTTTTAGTGTTTTAGATTCACCGTCAGTAAATGCGTTTGCTGTTCCAGGCGGCACTATTTTCGTATCCAGTGGCCTTATTAAGAAAATGAAATCTGAAGCCGATTTAGCGGGGGTGCTGGGCCATGAAATTGCGCACGTTGTGCTGCGGCATCACGTGATAGCCTATATGGCAAATGCCAAAAAAGACGTTGCGATGGGCCTTGGAGGCTTGGCATTGGAGCGGTCTAAGGCTTCAGCACTTGGTAAAGAAGCAGTGAAAATTGCCGGCGGTATGGTTGCTTCGGTGTATTCCAAAGGTCTCGATAAAAGTGACGAGTTTGACGCAGATCGAATGGGCGTAATTCTTGCTGCTCGCGCGGGCTATGACCCATATGGTTTGGTCGTAGTCCTACAAAAATTAGCGGGTTTGTCATCGGATCAAGATATTTCTATGATGAGCACGCACCCGTCTGCGTCTGACCGTATGGCAAAAATCGAAGAATTCACACCTATATTGGATCGCTTTGCTTCTCATCCACAGGTTGAATCACGTTTTGTGCGAGCCACAGCAAGTTTGAGGTAATCGTTGAGTTCATCGGTACGCTGTTGCCCTTTGCAGCGCCGCCAACGGCAACAAAACCCCGCAATTGCGGGGTTTTGTTTTTTTTCGTCGCGTTGTTGGCGCGTCTACACGGCGTCTTTAAGGCACTTTAAGCGGCTTTTTCTGCACTTCATCACCTACGCGTAGCGCACTGGCGCACACAATCGCACAATGGCTCAACTTCAAGACGCAGACAAATTGTTAAGCGCTCCAAGTTTTGAAGCCCGCCGATTATTCAATAACTTAAAATGATATGGGAGTCCAAAATGAGCCAACCGACCCGCTTTACTCGTGTGTTTATGTTTTTACTGCTTGCGGCTTTGCTGTTGTTAGCGGTCTCGATTGGCTTATCAAGCTACTTTGGCGAACACGCACACCACGGCTCGCTGATGATGTTTGATGACGATATGTCAGATTCTGCAGTGGCTTGGTTTGTGGCGATTCCGATTGTGCTTGTGGTGTTGGCAATCACCGCGTTGATCATCATTGGTGCACTCATGTTAACGCTGCTGGCAGTGTTGGTCGCAGTGGTGTTTGGGTTGTTCGCAGCAGTGGTTGGCGTGGCGTTAACGCTTTTGCCTTTAGTGATAATTCTTGCCTTCCCGGTACTAGCGATTTACGGTTTCGTAAAACTCATGCAACGTAATAACCATCCACCAGCAGTAGTCTAAAAATAGAAATTTAAATGCCCCAAGACGCCCGTAAATAGGGCGTCTTGGGGCATTAGTTTTGATGAGTTTTAAGCTTAAATAAAACGAATGGGTTTGGCTTTTGCCGGTTCGACTGTACTGGTATTGCTCGTTGCACAAGCGCTTAATTCGCTATCTTCATCGAATGCAATATCGCCCGCGGCATCGGCTTCGCCAGTCGCCTTTACACCCACGAAGTCGAATAACTCGCGATCGAGCATGTGTGATGGCACGATGTTTTTCATGGCTCTGGTGATGTTTTCAATTCGGCCAGGAAACTTCTTTTGCCAATCGCGCAGCATGAGCTTTACTTGTTGACGCTGCAAATTATCTTGGCTACCGCACAAGTCACACGGAATAATTGGGAACTGTTTTAGTTCAGCATAGGCTTCTAAATCTTGTTCTTCCACATAGGCCAGCGGGCGAATCACGATGTGTTTGCCGCTGTCTGAAGCCAGCTTTGGCGGCATGGCTTTTAGGCGGCCGCCGTAGAACATGTTTAAAAACATGGTTTGAATCATGTCATCGCGATGATGGCCAAGCGCAATTTTGGTCGCACCAATTTCTTCAGCCACCCGATAAATTGCACCGCGTCGCAGGCGCGAACACAGGGAGCACATGGTTTTGCCCTCTGGAATCACGCGTTTTACGGTTGAATACGTGTCTTGCACCGCTACTTGAAATGGGACGCCGAGCTTGGTTAAATATTCCGGTAAGATATGTGCGGGGTAACCAGGGTGTTTTTGATCCAGATTAAACGCAAAAAGAGTAAACGGCACTGGCGCTTTTTTTTGCAGCGCCATTAGCACGTCAAGCAGGGCGTAGCTATCTTTGCCGCCGCTTAAGCACACCATAATTTTGTCGTTGGCCTCAATCATGCCGTAATCGCCAATGGCTTCGCCCACTTGGCGGCGAAGGCGTTTGGTCAGTTTATTGGCCTCAACGATTTGACGTTGCGATAGATGTTGATGCGCCACGTCAGTTAAATCAGTGTCGAGCGCTTCGGGTGCGGTGTTTTGTATTAGATCGTCCATGCGCGCATTTTACCGCATTGCACAAAAACGCATCACAATTACTTTGCAGTTGCGTTTTTTGTCAATAAATCCAGCAAAGTTCGCGCGACCACCTTTGTGGCGCGACGTAAATCTTCAAGCACCACATGCTCATCAGCCCGTTTGGCGTTGCTTTCTAACACTGTTCGCGGGCCAGCACCGTAAATGGCGGCGGGCACACCCATAGCGCCATACAAGCGCACATCGGTGTACAAGGGCGAGCCGGATGTCGGAATAGGTTCGCCAAATATAGTTTCACCATGCTGCTGCAAGGCTGCGACCAGCGGGGCATTGCCAGTTTGCGGTTGTAACGCATCGGCACGCAATAACCGTTTAATGTCGACGCTAATGCCGTTATAGGTTGCGGCGGCCTCAGCAATAATTCGTCGAATATCGGCTTCAACAGTATCAGCGTTTTCTTCCGGAATCATCCGCCGGTCTAGTTTAAACGACACTTTGCCTGGCACCACGTTGGTATTAGTGCCGCCTTCAATGCGGCCAATATTCAAATACGGGCAATCAATGCCCTTAACGGTTGATTTATTTGCTTTATACAGAATATTTTGCGCGTAGAGGGCGTTGATAATAGTCACAGCACCCTGAAGTGCATCGATACCAGTGTGCGGAATAGCGGCGTGCGCCATTTTGCCGTTTACCGTGACTTCCATTTGCAAGCAGCCGTTGTGGGCTGTAACAACTTGGTAGCTGAAGCCTGCGGCAATCAAATAATCCGGTTTGGTGAGCTTATTTTTGAGCAACCAGCCGGGGCCTAATTCCCCACCAAATTCTTCATCGTACGTAAAATGCAGTTCCACGCACCCGTTTAAGGGTGCCGTTAGTGATTCCAACGCGCGCAATGCAAACGTAAACGTCGCAAAATCACTTTTGCTAACTGCCGTGGCGCGGCCATACATCTTGCCATCGGCAATTTCGGCCGCATAGGGCGGATGCGTCCATCTGTCACCAGGCGGTACCACATCGCCGTGGGCGTTCAAGGCAATAGTAAGCCCGGTGTTTGCGCTGCCAAATTTGCGCCGCACAATTAAATTTGTGAGCGATTCCAGTCCGTAGTCGCGCACTTCTTGCGCGGGCACGTCGTATTTTTCAACATCAAACCCAAATTGTGTAAGGAGCGTGGCGGTCAGTGCTGCGTGTGGGGCGTTATTACCCGGCGGTGTGTCTGTAGGCACGCGCACCAGTTGCTGCAAAAATAAAATTTCCGCGTCGAA
>JANNXI010000085.1:0-12695 GCA_031409495.1 Betaproteobacteria bacterium | reverse complement strand
GTAACCGAAATCCAGAAATTGCGAGGTCAGATTTTCGCCGTTCAATTTCGTGCGCGATTCGCCCGCTGCGGCGCCCGCATAGAGTTGCGCTTGAGCAGGCAGCGTAATTAATATGGCTATGGTGGTGAGGGCGATGCGATGTACTGTATTCATTTGTTTTCCTGGTATTGGGGTTGAGATAAAATTAGTGTGTTGCAGTGCTTAAAAAGGCATGAATTGAAAATCCATTGATCGTTCGAGTAGCCAGCCCGCTGCGATGCTTGCTGTCGCGATCGATCCACCAGCAAGCACCACGCGCGGGTAGGTCGAGCGGGCACGAATGGCATAGGCTGCTGGTAAAAGTATGGCGACAAGCGCGAGCTGACCTATTTCGACACCGATATTGAAGCCGATGAGCGACAGCATCAAATCGGCGCGCGGCAAATTTAGATCTTGCAGAACGCCTGCAAAGCCGAACCCGTGAATGAGGCCAAACCCGAAGGCGATGAGCCAAGGGCGTTTGCGCAACGCAGCCGGAAACAATGGCACCACGTTATCGATTGCAGTCATCACGACGGAGACAGCGATGAGGATTTCTACCCATCGAGAAGGCGGCGACACAATGCCAAGCGTTGCTGCCGAGAGCGTGATTGAATGCGCCACAGTAAACGCGGTGACGATAGTGGCAACGGTGAGCAATGCGCGCCGAAACGTCGTCACCGGAACCCAGCCCTTCTCACCTTGATCTGTCCGAATCAATACCGCAGGAAGTAGCAGCATTACCAAAAATAGAATGTGATCGAAGCCGACGGCAATGTGTTTGATGCCGTCGCCAACGAAGTCTAAAAAACCTTGCGTAGCGTCGCGCTCGTTAACTTTAAACTCTTGCCTCGGCTGACTCGCCGGAAAAATTGCGCTCCGAGTATGACCATTGTTGTTAAGTTTTAGGAGGCCGCGATGCTGTGTATCTATGTCAAAAAATAGCCGGTAATCAATGTTGAGCATCGTGTCAGCATGCGACTGATCGCACTTGGCAGTAAAACGCATCACCGCATAGGCACCATCGCCATGACGTTCAAGCAGGTGTTCATTGACACTGAGTGTGCAGGGCTTATTTCCAGTCGATATTACTAATCGAGACATCCCGTAGTTGGCAATCTCAGCATGTTTTGCCTTAACTTCGCGCCACGCGATTTCACCGTCGGCGCTGGCGTCTAGTCCAATTGCCACATCAAGATCGCGTAATGCAATGTCCCACTGTCCGCGTAGTTCGGCACCGTTACGCTCGAGTGTCAGCAGACTGTCGCTAGCTTTATGGGCGGACACGCTCTGCACGAATAGCGAGCAAGCTAGCAAAGCTGCACATGATAACCACCGCGTTATGATCACAAGCGTCTTGCCTTCGCAGCAAGTTGCGCCATGACTCGTCCTTCGAGCTGGGTATCATCCAGCCACGCCAATGCGATATTGGCACTAGGGCGCTGACCCGCAGCCACAGCGGCTTCGAGTAACACCCGTAAATCTGCTGGCTCTTTTTGTATCTGCCAATTTGTCATCGCCAGCGCAAGTGCTGCGGCAGGTTGCGCGCGGACATGCAACGTAAATCGCGCTTCTTCGCGCAGATGCAATTGGTCGCTACGGGTGCTTGCAATCGCGTAGCGCCTAGCCAGCTGGTTGGCCATGGCGGCGGCGTCCGCTAGATTCAGATCATGTGCTGCGAGTACGCGCCGCAATAGTAAAATATCAGAATCGGTTGCGGCCGGAATTAGTTTTAGCACTTCACGCGCGCGCCGTTGATCCAGTAGAAAATCTGCGTAAGCGGCGGTGGCAAAGGCGTCGCGCGGATCGAGAGTGATCGCTTGGCGATAGTATTTTTCAGCAGCTTTAATGTGGCCAACGCGCTCGGCCAGCTCAGCTTGTAAGGTTGCAATCCAGCCGCGTTGCTCGCGGTTAAGGTGCCGTGAAGAGTGTAACGATTGCGTGAGGGCTGCCGCTGCCAGCGTTGCCCTACCGGTCGCACCATCAATTGCGCCCATGCATGCCGCTTGAATGGCGGCATCCGTTATTCCTGTGAGTCTGCTGCAGCTCTTGCGTGCCGTCGCAGTGTCGCCAGTGACTTGGGCAACTGTCGCTAGTGTTAGCCATCCTTGCGCATTGCGCGGCTCACGCGCAACGACCTGCTCGAGATCCAATCTTGCCTGAGCAAATTGATGCAGGCTTTGGCGAATATTGGCGCGCATCACAAGCACGCTGACAGGTGGTGTAGTTTGGTTTAACCAAGGCGCCAACGCCGCTTCGGCCTGCCCAAGGTAGCGTGGATCTGATTCAATGCGCGCGCGACGCATATTGTGTTGAGCAATGCGCAATGCTAGATCGAGATTGTTTTTTTGTTGGTTCAGCACCGCGTGCGCACGCCGCGTTTCACGCACCGACGAGGCCGCTGCTTTCCCGGTGTTGGCGGTTGATTGATGAATGACTTCGCTGTCGGATGATGGAATATATGGTGCAGCTTCAATCGACGAGATACAGATCAATAGCCAAATGCCTAGCGTGGCTAGCCCTACTGCGCTGCGGTTTAATTTGATTTGCATGACATCGATCTCGCTGATAAAAAATGATGAATCAGTCATCGAGAGCCACGTGGAACGTGACCCCCGATAACCTCACGCGCTAAGTTACTTTTGTGGTTTTGGTGCTTGCTGCATACCAGGGCCGCCAGGAATCGGCGTCGTTAGGTAGGGGAATGCATTGTCGAACTGACTGTCTTCCACCAGCACGCCGTCGGTGTACGGCAAACCCGCACTAGCAGGTTTGCCTGCGCCCGGAGGAAGTAGCGCTCCCATCACCACCCGCAGCGCAATATCCACCACATCGTCACCGGGGCGGCGTCCGTTCGGAAAGCCAGCTGGATCGCAACCTGCATTGCCAGCAACGACTACTCTGCCGTCAACAAAACACCCTGATGCACCCAAACTATTTTGCGTGCCTTTTGGTGTTGCTGGTAGCGCGGTATTGAGGCGCAACATTTCTGATGCGCGCACATTGGCAGGACTGTTTACACCGGCAACGCCGGTCAGGAACGCCGCGATGAGATCGCCGCGCGGGAACACGCTGGGTGCGCGCACGCCGTCCGCGCCGTAAATCACTTCTACAATCGCGGGCAAGGTAGGGTTGGTCACGTAGTCGGCGAATTGGCCGTCATCGGCTGGTTCTGCGCCGCTGAATTTATCTTTATCCGGCAAACCAATCACCACTTCATTTACCAGCGGCGAGCCTAAGCGAGAAACCTGCACCAAATTATTTTTGAACGGAATAATTCTGCCCAGCGGAAGGTCTTGCACCAAACGTGATTGCGGCAAGCTTGCGGTTGTCCAAACGCCGATGACTGGTTCTGTTGGATTGGTGATGCAGGTAATCGGTAGTTCAATGGCAAGCGTGGTGACGTTCTTGTCTTCGATCACATTGAACGCAGTCGGATTGTTGCGCGCACCAATCACTTCTGCAGTAGGGATGTTCAGTAGATCAAAAATATCGCCTAGGCGTACGCCAAAACCGTCTTTACGCTGACCCACAAACAGCTTGGCAGGCGTGCTGCAACCAGGCACGTTGACGTTATAAACGTGCTGCGCGGCATAGTCTTTGTAATTCGGGAAGGAGCGGGTGCCGATGTTGTCTACGGGCTTGTTAAATACCGTCCGGCCATTCGCGTTATTGACCAAGAGGCCTGTAGATATGGGGTTTCGACGTGGTCCACGGAGCGCTGTCACGGTGAACGTTTGCGTCGCGTTTAATGTGGCTGCGTTGACTTCGGTGGCTGGACCGATATTGATCAGTGGGATCGGCACTTGTTTGCCGTTGATGTTGAGCGCGATATTTTTGTTGAGGTCCTTGAATTTAAATTGAAAGGTCAAGTCTTCGCGCGCATCGCCGTTTTGATCGATATGGATTTCATAGACGGCGTCATTATCCAAATTGAAATAATTGGGCCCACCGTAGGCATCCTGCAAAGGAATGTAGTTGGCTAGAATCGTCACAAACCCACTGCGACCCGGCTCATAACTTTTGAACACATACACATCGGTGCTATCCACGCGCGGCATCCCGGCAATCATGGGTGCTTCGCGATGGCTAGCGGCGTGGGCTAGGGTGGGTAACGCACCGCTTACAGCGACTGCAGAGGCCGCGATGGCCAGTTTCATCATTCGTTTATAGTTGACGGGGTTGATGGGGTTCATGTTTGTTCCTTGTTGGCTGGTTAAAAGTACAGGCAAATTACACGCTGGCAAAAGTACCGCTGATGCTTGCGATGCTAGGTATACGATGACTTTTCTGCCGCAGATGTACTCTATGGGGCGTTCTGGAAGATGTTGTTGTGACGATGTGGCGGGATCTTCATACGAAGTGTTTTTTTGGATGCACCATGCGTGCAGCAACAGCAGCGCGGCCGCGTCGCCGACAACGATCAGGGTCGGACTTTTTACTGCGATGTATAAATCGGCACTAGATTGAGCTGCCCGCAAGTGATGTCCGCTTCTGCGGACACGGCGTGCGCGAACGCTGTGATTTGCTCAGAAGAACCGCGCAACACCAGTGTTTCTAAAGATGCCGACGGATTGACGGCGGTAAGCGTCGACGAGATGGTGATGCTCAAAAACCGCTGCTTGAGCTCTGCGAGGCGAGGTAGAATCTGCGGGACTTGCTGGTCGTAGGCAAAACTTAAACAGCCAACGCAACTCGTTGCTGAAGGCTCAGCATGCAGCTCTTGTTGCAGCGTTTTTCGCAGCACATGTCGAAATGCCTCAGAGCGATTTCGATACCCTTTGCGCTTGATTAGCTCGTCAAACGAAAGCGCCAACTGTTTGTTCACTGAAATTGTAAGTCTCTGCATTTCGCGCCCTGGTGGTGAGACCATTGCGGTCACTGTAGACACTACGCGCAGATTTTCAAAGTGGATTTATTGAAAGAAGCTTTAGGTTAGCTGGCGGTTGCACTCAGCTGAATCAGAGCGATTGATAGCTGCTGCGATCAAGCCCCAAGAGCCTGCGTGCAAGCCAAATTTTAATTCCGATAGCCACGCTTCGATAAACCGATCGTTTTCAATTGTTCATCACTTGAATAAGCGCTAATGCGCTACTGTGCGTTATAAATTTACTGTTACGTAGTAGTTTAGTGTTGCAAGTGACCATTCTGCGGGTTCTTTTGATTGAATGGTGTAGATAATAAAAATAGCGTTTAGTTTTTCCACTTTTATGAGGCATTCAAATGAAGATTTTTAAACAGTCCAAAAATATCGCGGTGCGTTCTTTGTTTGCACTTACTGCGTTGGCAATTTTGCCTATCGGCTCGCAAGCCTACGCAGCCAATGCGCCGTACCCCTCCAAGCCCATCACTATCGTAGTGCCCTATAACGCTGGTGGCCCGACAGATTTATTAGCGCGCACGCTAGCAACGGTGATGTCTAAAAATTTAGGTCAGCCAATCAATATCGAAAACGTCGGTGGCGGTGGTGGCACAACCGGTGTGGCCAATGTGGTGTTAGCACCGAAGGATGGCTACACCGTACTGGTTACGCATATCGGCATTGCCACGGCACCAGCGCTTTACCGTACCTTGCGCTATAACGCGCTCACAGATTTAGAGCCAATTGGGTTGATTGCCGATGTGCCGATGTCGGTGGTTGCGCGGCCAACTTTGGAGGCGGAAAACCTTAAAGATTTTATAACTTACGCAAAAGAAAATAAAAACAAATTGAGCTACGCGCATTCGGGCGTGGGTTCAGCTTCGCATCTATGCGGCATGTTGTTGCTCAATGCCATCAATGCCGATATTTTGACTATTCCGCACAAAGGTACTAAGCCTGCAATGGACGCGTTGCTGGCGGGTAAAGTAGATTTTATGTGCGATCAAACGACGAATACGACGGATAAAATTAAATCGAAAGCTGTTAAAGCGTATGCGGTGACGTCAAAAAACAGATTGGCTGCGTTAGCTGATTTGCCGACGTTAGAAGAATCAGGTTTGAAGTCTGCCACGCTAAGTGTGTGGCAAGGTATGTGGGTGCCGAAAGGCACACCAGCGGCGGCTACGCGGCGCCTGAACGTCGCTATGCAAGTGTCGTTGACAGATGCTGCTGTGTTGGCCGAATTTGCAAAGCTTAGCACCACTGCTTACCCGGTCGCCCAGCAAACGCCAGCGGCGCTGCGCACTTTACAAAAAGCAGAAGTAGCTAAGTGGGCACCCATCATTAAAAAAGCAGCCGTATTTGCTGACTAAATTATTTTGTGTAGCAATTTAAAAAGACCGACGCAAGTTGGTCTTTTTTCCGTGTGGTCGTCCGGCATCTGTTATCGTTCATTCTTTATCGACTGCAAATACTGCCCATCATGGCTAAAAAACCATTCTTTCAAAACACCATTGCCATTGTTTACGATTTTGATGGCACGCTATCGCCCCAGCCCATGCAGGAATATACGGTGTTACCAAAAATAGGCATTGAGCCTGCAGCATTTTGGCAACGAGTGCATGAAGAAGCTAGAGAAACGGGCTCAGACAGCATGTTGGTGTATATGCGCTTGATGATGGAAGCGCTCTATAAAAACGACAAAATTCGGATTACCAAGGAAGACTTTGCGGTGATGGCCGACAAAATTCAATACTTTCCGGGCGTCGAGGAGTGGTTCCCGCGCATCAACGAGTACGTGTCCGCGCGTGGGCAGGGCGCTGTGAACGTGCAGCACTACATAATTTCAGCGGGACAAAAAGAAATATTGGAGGGTGCATCTATCCGTAAGCACTTTAAGCAGGTCTACGCTTCAGAATATCACTTCAATCAATACGGTATCGCCACTTTTCCAAAGGTGCTAATCACTGATACCTCAAAAACCCAATTTCTATTTCGCATCAATAAGGGACGCGAAACCATGAATGAATCGATTAACGATCACATGCCCGAAAATGAACGGCCTATACCTTTTAGCAATATTATCTATATTGGTGATGGTATGACTGACGTGCCTTCGATGGCGCTCACTAAAAAAAGTGGAGGCCATACTTTGGCGGTGTTTAATCCTAAAGCCGCGCACGGCAAAGAAATTTGCGCAAAGTTACTCACCGCAAATCGTGTGGATTTTATCGCTCCCGCTGATTATCGTGATGGCTCCAAGTTAAGTAAACGCTGCAAGTTGCTGCTTGATTCCGTGATTGCCGAAATCGCCTATGCGGCTGAGGTGGCGGCTTGCCAAGCCGAGCACGGCGTGGGTTAAGCAATGACCGATTTTGCATTGCTGGCGCAGCTAAGCCACGAAAAATTTATTTCCGGCGTCGCGTTAAGTAAAACCCTTCGCATCACACCGAATGCTATTAGCCAAGCCGTGCGCGCCCTGAACGCCCAAGGCTTAGAAGTGTTTTCAATCCCCGGGCGCGGCTACAAATTAGCGGTGCCGTTTATCAAGCTGCACGCTCAAAATATCGCCGCGCAATTAGGCGCGCTTGCGTCGCATTTTGATATTGAAGTGGTGGATGAAATTGCCTCCACCAACACGGTGTTGCTAAACGTACGAAATACCGACGGACGGATAAAAGTGCTGATTGCGGAATCACAATCACAGGGTCGCGGTCGGCGTGGCCGCGTATGGCAAGCAAGCTTGGGTGGCTCACTTACATTTTCGCTACGCTGGCAGTTTGATAAACCAGCGGGCCAGCTTGGTGGCGCATCGCTAGCGGTGGGACTAGCGCTGGCAGAAGCGCTAATTGATGCGGGTTTATACGGTGCTCAACTCAAATGGCCGAACGATATTGTTGTAGATGGAAAAAAATGTGCAGGCATATTAATTGAAACCCAAGGTGACGTATTTGAGCCTGCAAGTTTGGTGATTGGCATTGGCGTTAATTATCGTTTGCACCCAGAATATCAAAAAAATATCGATCAGCCAGTGTGCGATTACGCTAGTAATGCGCTGCAATTAGTGCCCAGAGATGTCCTATTATCGGTCATCTTCAGGCATATTTGGGAGCGACTATCGACGTTCAACACCCATGGATTTGCGCCCCTTAAAGAGGCGTGGCTAAAACATCACGCCTACGCCAATTGCTCAGTTGTGGCAAGCTTCGGCGATGGCCGCAAGCTTGATGGCCTGATAGTAGATATAGCGGAAGACGGCGCACTCATTTTGCAGGTAGGAAGCCGACGTGAAGTGCTTTATTCCGGCGAAGTTTCCTTAAGACTGTAAGATGGGTGCAATGAAAAAAGTGAAGTGAGAGTGGTGAAATGAAACAGCAACTACTGGCGGTCGACTGCGGCAACACCAATATTAAATGGGCGCTTTTTGCAGGTAAAACTGCTGGAGCTTCACCCCAAATACTGCAAAGTGGCCTGTTTGCTACCGATAAAATTAGTGATCATCTTTCGGTGTTGGTGGCTAAGGTGATGCCGGCACCCGCCTCACTGGGCGGCACGCAAAAACTGAAAGTGATTATTGCAAACGTTGCGGGCAAGGCCGTGGCCGGCGCGCTTAACTGCGCCTTCAGCACCCATGCGGCTTCATTGCACTTTATAGAATCGGAGGCCGAAGTTTGCGGTATGCGTAGCGGTTATGCGCAGCCGCACACCCTCGGTGCGGATCGCTTTGCGGCCCTGGTGGGAGCACAGCAACAGCCGCAAAACCAACTGGTGGTGATGGCCGGCACGGCACTAACGATTGATGCGCTCAACCAAAACGGGGATTTTTTGGGCGGCATCATCGCGCCCGGCTTGCGCACCATGCAAAACGCGCTGCATCAGGGCACTGCACAATTGCCGCAATTGCCACCATTAGCTGATGATGCCCTAATTTGCGCCTTTCCCACCCACACCGCAGCGGCCATTGCTAGTGGTGCAATGCAGGCGTGCGTAGGTGCCGTGCTAATGCAAGCGCTTGCACATCAGCGCGCATTGCACGCGCACGGACAGCGCCTTGCGCGTATCGTGATTGCAGGCGGCGCTGCAACAGTTATGCTAGTACATCTTGAAGGAGCGCTGGGTACGATGTTTGTAAATATTCAAGACGGTGCCGCCCCTTCTATCGTACTGCTACCCAATATTGTATTGGAAGGGCTCTATTATCTTGCCGCAGCGCGCGCGTCTGTATCCACGGTGTAAAATTAAGTACTTAATTTAAAACTATTTTAAAAATGCGTTTTCTTTTCTTATTGCTGCTGCTGGCCAACGCGGCTCTCGGCGTTTTTATCTATTTACAGATAGGTAAAAGTGCGAGCCCGCCGCCAATAGAAGTAAACCCGAATGGGTTGAAACTGGTATCGGTACTTGATCCGCAAAGAGCCCAAGTAGAACAGCAGGCCGCGCGTAAATTAGCAGAAAGCTTGGTTGGTTCCGCGTGTATCGATTTTGCGGTGAAACCTGCCGACGCGCAGCGTGCACAAGGCGTATTTTCTGTGTTGGCGCTAGGCGATCGCTTGACTAGTCGCAACGTTGAAGAGCCCACCCGTTTTGCCTTAGTGATTGCGCCTGCTGTAAATCGGCGAGCTGCTGATGCAACGCTTGCGAATTTGAAGAAGCAGGGCTTGAAAGATGTGTCGATAACGCCTGACAATGGCATATCCCTAGGCCTTTATTCAACTGAAGAAGCCGCTATAAAAGTACAGGCAGATGCCGCTAGCAAAGGTGCAAAAAATGTGCAAATTTTGCCGCGCAATGTGGCCGTAAAAGAAACCGTGTTTAGCTTAAAAGAACCAGACACCAACTTAGTTGCCAAGCTCACGCTGCTGCAGCGTGACTATGAAGCCAGCACCATAAAAGCGGTGGCATGCGCTGCGAATCCACAAGCGATAGCCGCAGTAATAGCGCCGACAAAATAGCTAGATAATGCCTGAAGGTTCCCTATTATAGGGCGTCTTCAGGATATTAACTTGATTTTTAGAATATAACGTCGCCGTCTCGGCGCGCTTTGCCGAGCACCCAAGTTATGGCTGGCCCACTCAGTGCGACCACTAGTGCTAGCAACCCAAACCACGCCAAGGGCGACGGCAAAATCATCAAACAATAAGCCACGCCACCCCAGCCTGCTGCGCTAAAGGCTTCTAGCAGATTGATGAGCACATTGCCCTTGGCGCGCTGTTTCATGTTTTTTCTATTGCCGCTTCTCGGGTAAAAGATTTGGCTCATCCCCGCGCCTGCGGTGCTCGCTGTTAGGCACGCTAAAAATATGAGTGCCCAACTAAAATTTTGCGCGCATAAAAATAGAAAAATTGGCGATACTAAAATCCACACTGGAATTAACGCCGCAAGCGCTTTTAGGCATCGAATGCGGGTGATGTTTACGGGTGCGCAGCCGATAAGCGCTGGCGCATCTTCAGCGGCCACCGTGAGCCAAGCTAGGCTTCCTGCCAAGCTAGAAGCTAAGAATATAGTGCTCGGGACAATCAATTCCAGATTAGAATTCTTGCGAAGCACTACAAACACGAGGGGCATTAGATATAAAATTTGCAGAAAGGTTTGTGCCAGCAGTTGCGGATCGCGCCAAATTAGTTTCCATTCTTTTATAAGCACGGCGCGTGCAAAACTATTTTTGCCGGCGTTAAATTTTACGGCTGCGGTGCGCTCCGTTACATTAGATTTGTTGGCGCTACCGGTTACCGACTCTTGCGTACCGGATAAAAATCGTCGGTAAGCCAAATTAGTAACCAGTAAAAACGCCCCTAGGCCGATAAATGCAAAGCCCAGTAGCGAAAGAGGATCACCTAAAAATGCCCGGAACGGAAACCACAGCAGGCTATCCGGTGCTAATAATCCTTCTGGCTCGGCGGCTTTGACGAGCCACATTGCAATGCGCGCGCGCGTTTCGCTGCCGAGCATATTTTGCGCTTGTGAAGCAATGAACATCGCCGCGCCTACTAGCGCGCCCAATAGCTGTGCCGCTACGCGCGCACGGCGTGCACCCATTACACGCACGAGGGTGAGGGTGGTTAAAAGCCCCATGGCTGTTACCAATAGCCCCATCGAAATAATGGCTGGATAAATAGCCAATAAGTTGACCTTACCCAGCAGCGCGCCCAAGTGTGCGAAGGGTGTGAGCAACACTGCATAGAGCATGATGCAGCCAACGGCAATGCCTAGACCGCGCACGGTGAACACGGTACGTGGCGATAGTGGCGACGATAGCAATAAATCTAAATCACCCCGATCAAATAGCGCGGTCACCGACAGCATAATGGCCTGCGATAACATCAGCGTCAGCACAAACCAAGTGATTGCGCCGCCAATGGCGATGGCCAACGGCGGTGGCGTCACCATATTGACGCCGCGCAATATCGCCCACGCTGCTAAGTGCAAACACACATAAACAAGGCCCCCAAACAGCGCCACCAACCACAGCCGCGCGCCGCCCACATTACGCCATTGCAGTCGTATCTCATGGCGCAATAGCCACGGCCAAGAAGCAGGTTTTAAACGCAGCATTATGTGGTGCTCGACGTTAGGCCTAAAAACACATCTTCAAGCGTGGCGTTGGCACCATCGGCCGATTTTGCTAAATCCCGTAATTCGTCAAGGCTACCCTGCGCAATAATTTTGCCCTTCTGAATAATGCTAATGCGCTCAGCCAAACGCTCCGCCATTTCTAAAATATGCGTGGTCAGCACAATCGTGTTGCCGCGCTTCACCCGCTCTAGCAAAATGTCTTTTACTTGGCGTGCGGCTGCTGCATCTAGGCCCGTCAGCGGCTCATCTAATATCAACACTTGTGGGTCGTGAATTAACGCGCCCGCCAGCGCTAATTTTTGCCGCATGCCGCGTGAAAAGCCTTCAATCAACTCATTGGTGTTGCCCCATAAATCAAGCCACTTGAGTAAATCTTCCGCGCGCGGCGCCGCCACATCGCCATCAATCCGCCAAAGCCCTGCCACAAATTCTAAATATTCCAGCGGTTTTAATTTGCCGTAAAGCAAAGGATCATCGGGTAAAAACGCCAGCACTTTCTTAGCTTCAAGCGGTGCGATCGCGATGTTGTGACCCATGATGGCGGTACTTCCCATATCGGCTTTGAGTAAACCCGCGACGATACGCAAGGTAGTTGTTTTACCTGCGCCATTGGGCCCTAGCAGCGCATGAAATTCGCCCTGCGGAATGGTGAGGTCAAGATTGTCCACCGCAGCTTTACCGCCGAAATTTTTGATGAGGCCTTTGATTTCAAGTGCTGGAGTAGGATTGGATCCGGGTTCGGTTTGCATGGTTACGTGGAAGTGATGTTAGTTTGGGTGAGAGAAAGTATAGCCTATGCAATTGGTGGGTACAGAACTGCCGTTCAAGCAAAAATGCAAACGCGATAAGTTAACGTAAATGCCCTAAAATAGCTGAGAGTGTCCATCGAAACCGCGCACTGGCCTTGAGCATTGGTGAATAATCGGCGGCTAAATTTTTGCTACCACGTAGGGTGGCGCAAAGCGAAGCGTGCCCACCATCGGTGTATGCAAATTAGCGTTTTGCGCTTTTCCACCAAGGCGTGGTTGACGCCGGCAAGTCACTTTCTTTTGCTTGTGCAAAAAGAAAGTAACCAAAGAAAAGCACACCCGCCGTCCCGCGCGTCTCGCCAAAAACAAAAGCGGCTCGTGCGTCCCCAAGTTAATTGGAAAAGTCGGGCGCGGGCAAAACTCGCGTGCGGTAAAGATTTACTGCGTGGGGAAAGTAACAGCGCCCGCTCAAACAGTTGCCCACGACATCCCCC
>JANNXI010000084.1:0-40887 GCA_031409495.1 Betaproteobacteria bacterium | reverse complement strand
CTGGTCGTCCTCGTTTTATTGAATCGTCGCCGTTGTTGCCATCCAGCCCGTACGGCTGGAGCAAGCTAAATGTTGAACAAATCCTGCTGGATTTATCGGCAAGTGATTCCGCTTGGAAAATCACCATGCTGCGATATTTTAATCCTGTGGGTGCCCATGAAAGTGGGCTAATTGGTGAGGACCCCAACGGTGTCCCCAATAATTTAATGCCCTACATCACTCAAGTGGCTGTAGGTAAATTAAAGCAGTTGGCAATTTACGGAGATGATTACGCTACACCTGACGGCACTTGCATTCGCGACTACATCCACGTCATGGATTTAGCCGAAGGTCATTTGGCTGCTCTTAAAGCGATAGAGAGCCTGCAACCGGGTGCCACAGCGATAAACCTCGGATCAGGGCGAGGTAATAGTGTGTTGGAGGTTGTAGCGGCATTTGAAGCTGCTACAGGACAGCGCATTGCCTATAAAATTGCGCCGCGCCGTGCTGGTGATATTTCTGACTATTTTGCCGACGCTTCGTTGGCACTTGAGCTCTTAAATTGGCGTACTAACCGCTCGCTGTTAGAGGTGTGTCAAGATGCATGGAGATGGCAGCATCAAAATCCGCAGGGTTTTGGAAAGTAGTTGTAGCACTACGCAACCATCAAATTGCCCAACTGTGTGCGATGGTAATGCGCATCGCCGTAGGTTAGATCAATGGCCGTTAAGCGCCTAAAGTAGTGGCTGATGGGTAGATCGTCCGTTACGCCCATACCGCCGTGAAGTTGTACGGCTTGTTGCGCAACTAACCGCGCTGATTGCCCTACTAATGACTTTGCGGCGGCGATGCTCCGGCGACGTTCAAGCGCATCGGTTGAATTTATTTTTAGCGCGGCTAACATTGCCATCGAACGTGCTTGCTCAGTGGCTATAAACATATCGACAATTTTATGCTGCAACGCCTGAAAGCTTCCGATCACTACGCCAAATTGCTTGCGCGTCTTTAGGTATTCTGAAGTTTGATCTACCAATATACTCATTGCACCAACGGCTTCTGCGCAAAGTGCCGCCGTGCCCGCGTCAACGGCAAGTTCAATGGTTGCATAGGCTGTACCTTCAGCACAAATTAGTGCGTCGACACCAAGCACAACATTGCTAAGAGAGATTTCTGCAGCAGCAGCGCCGTCGTTGGTGGCGTAACTATTCAGAGTTACGCCCAGCGTATTTTTGGCAACGATAAATAGCGAAATCCCCGCTTGGTCTGCCACCGCACCCGAAGTGCGAGCGGAAATGATGAAGCTATCGGCTAATTCAGCGTGAAGCACCACCGATTTCCGGCCATTAAGCGTAAATTTTGCGTCGTTGTAAACAGCTACAGTTGCTACGTAGCTCAGCATGTAGCGGCCGCTGCGCTCATGCGCTGCGAGCGCTACCATCGTGCTGCCGGAGGCGATGCCCTTCAATAGTTCCGCACACCGTTTTTTGGCAGAGTCATTCACCGTGGTTGCCACGGCGGATTGCAGTGCGCTACCCGCAACGACCACGCTAGCCACGTAGGGTTCAACTGACAGCGCGCGCCCCAAACTTTCCATGACTAACATTGTATCTTCAGCAGCGACGCCATCGCCGCCCACATTGGTGGTGGTGCCCATGCCACCAAACTCTTCGGCAATGCCAATACCTAGCAAGCCAAATTCCGCAAATGCCTCCCATTGGATGGATCGCGCCTTGCAAGTTGTGTCGATCTGTTGGCTGCGCATCTCAAAGCGAGAGTTTTTAGCCAGATAGCGGTCTAGCGAGTCTTTGAGTTGTTGTTGTTCAGTATTAAATGAAAATTCCATATTGCTAACCTGCCAATCTGCGGTAGAAAATAGTTGCCATCATGCGTACGGGTGTTGGCTTGCGTTCACAAGCCCAATACATGTTGGGCGATAATATTGCGTTGAATCTCATTGGATCCGCCAAAAATACTGAGCTTACGCATATTGAAATAGTTGCCCGCAGCCGTTGCGGTGTAGTCCTCGCCAATAAAGTCACCTTGCCAATTTGCAGCCAAGGTTTCAGGCCGATGCGCCAGTGTTTCGGGGCCTGCAGCGTACATTATTAGCTCAAAAATTGACTGGGCAATTTCGGTGCCGCGAATCTTTAAAATAGAGGCTTCGGCCCCGGGTGCGCCAGTCTTCGCCATGGCAGCAAGGGTACGCATCAGCGTCATTTCATGGGCCATCACCTCCATCTCGCATTGTGCCATCCGGTCGCGAAAGCGCACGTCTTCCAGCAGGGGCTTGCCATCAGCCATTTCAGTGCGCGCAATGTGGTGCAGGCGCTGCATAAGCTGCTTGCAAAGTGATACTAGGTTTAGCCCAGTTCGTTCGTGCGAAAGCAAATACTTGGCGCAAGTCCAGCCCTTATTTTCTTCGCCCACTAAATTGCTCACTGGCACTTCTACGTTGTCGAAAAACACTTCGTTTATTTCATGCTCGCCATCCATCATGATAATGGGGCGTACGCTCACGCCGGGCGATTTCATGTCGATAAGCAAAAATGAAATGCCCTGCTGCGGACGGCCTTCGGTTGAGGTGCGTACGAGGCAAAAAATCCAGTCCGCAAATTGCGCTTGGGTAGTCCACGTTTTTTGGCCATTAACCAAATAATGATTACCGATGCGTTCAGCTTTGGTTTTGAGTGATGCTAAATCAGAGCCTGAGCCTGGCTCAGAATAGCCTTGGCACCAAAAATCTTCGCCTTGTACAATGCGCGAAAGATAGTGCGCTTTTTGTTCGGGCGTACCAAACGCCATCAATACAGGCGCTAACATTTTTTGGCCGAATGCGATGAGTCCAGGCGCACCGAATTCCAAACATTCTTCTTCAAAAATAAAAATTTGTGTTTGATTTAATTCCATACCGCCGTGGGCCTTGGGCCAATAGGGGCTTCCCCAGCCGTTGTCAAACAGGATGCGCTGCCAGCGCATAAAATCATCACGCACCATGCGCTTGCCGTGCAGTACTTTTTGGGAAATGTCATCGGGTAAATGTTGCTTTAAAAAAGCCCGCACTTCTACACGAAACGCAAGCTCGTCTTTCGAGTAATCAATATTCATGCCGCACTTTCAAAGTTGAATAATATGCCTGTATATGCCCTATTTTTGGGCTTCTACAGGCATTGGGTTAGCACACTTCAAACAATCCAGCAGCGCCCATGCCGCCGCCAATGCACATGGTGATCACCACGTACTTTACGCCACGACGCTTGCCTTCGATTAGCGCGTGGCCAACCATGCGCGCGCCTGACATACCGTATGGGTGACCGATCGCAATTGCGCCGCCATTTACGTTTAAACGCTCATCGGGAATGCCTAATTTATCGCGACAGTAAATGACCTGTACAGCAAAGGCCTCGTTAAGTTCCCACAGGCCGATATCATCGACTTTCAAACCAGCGCGGGCAAGCAGTCTAGGAATCGCAAACACCGGGCCGATGCCCATTTCATCTGGCTCACAGCCCGCTACCGCAAAGCCGCGAAAGATGCCCAGCGGTGCCAAGCCTCGTTGTTCGGCCAGCTTGGCGTTCATCACCACACAAGCAGCAGCGCCATCAGAAAATTGGCTGGCATTGCCCGCAGTAATTACGCCACCTGCAACTGCTGAACGAATTTTTGCCACGCCTTCAATAGTGGTGTCGGTGCGGATACCTTCATCTTCAGAGGCCGTAACTTCACGTGTGCCCAGAGCCCCGGTTTTTGGATCGGGCGCGCCCATGGTGACCGTGATGGGGGCGATTTCTGCTTTAAAGAGTCCTGCTGCGCGGGCAGCAGCAGCGCGCTGTTGGCTGCGTACGCCATAGGCGTCTTGCATGTCCTTTGGCACGCCGTAGCGCTTAGCAACGATTTCGGCAGTTTCCAGCATGTTTAGAAAAAAGTCTGGCCGATTTGCGACCATCCACTCATCTTTTAGGTAATGCATATTGATGTTGGCTTGAACGCAGGAAATCGATTCCACGCCGCCTGCCACCATCACCGGAACTCGATCCACAATAACCCGTTGTGCGGCCATGGCAATGGCTTGTAGACCGGATGCGCACTGCCGATCAACGGTGGTACCGCCCGCCGTTACCGGCAAGCCTGCACGCATGGCAGCGTAGCGGCCAATGTTTAAGCCGGTAGCGCCTTGGGGTAGGGCGCAGCCCATAATGACGTCTTCAACTTCAGCAGGGTCAATACCCGCACGCTTTACGGCGTGTTCAATAGCGTGCCCCGCAAGGGTAGCACCGTGGGTCATGTTAAAACTGCCGCGCCATGATTTTGCCAATGGCGTGCGGGCGGTGGAAATAATTACGGCTTCAGTCATGTTGAGTCCTTTGGAATTTAAGCGTTGTTGAAGGACTTGCCTTCAGCGGCCAAGGTTGAAAGTAGTGGGGCGGGCTGCCAGAAAGCGGCGCTTGGCGCGTTTAATTTAGCGAAGCCTTCCATCGCGCGTGCGACATTCATGAGCCCAACGCTATCGGCGTAGAGCATTGGTCCGCCGCGATAGGCAGGGAAGCCATAACCAAAGATATAGACGATATCGATATCAGAAGCGCGTTGGGCGATACCTTCTTCTAAAATTCGTGCGCCTTCGTTCACGAGCGCAAATACACAACGCTGCACGATTTCAGTCGCACTGATTTTCCGTGGGGTGATGCCAAGCGCTTGGCGTTGTGTATCCACAATCGCGGTAACGGCAGAATCAACAATTGCATCGCGACGACCTTTTTCGTAGGTGTACCAGCCAGAACCGGTCTTTTGCCCGAAACGGCCAGCTTCGCATAGTGCATCGGCAATGGCTGCAGAGGCAGGAATTACGGCATTCTCCGTGCGTTGTCGCTTCCTAATGGCCCAGCCAATATCGTTGCCAGCAAGGTCGCTCATGCGGAACGGCCCCATGGCAAAACCAAACTTTTCAAGGGCCGCATCAATTTGCGCGACTGACGCACCTTCAGCCAACATATTTATGGCTTCCGTTGAATAGCCGCCGATCATGCGGTTACCAATAAAGCCATCGCACACGCCGGAAACGACGGCTGTTTTGCGAATTTTCTTCGCCACTTGCATGATGGTGAGCAACACGTCATCCGCAGTTTTCGCGCCGCGCACCACCTCAAGTAGCTTCATTAAGTTAGCGGGGCTAAAAAAGTGTGCGCCCACCACATCTTGCGGGCGTTTGGTAAAGGCGGCGATTTGGTTTAAGTCTAGGGTGGACGTATTTGAAGCTAAAATCGCGCCGGGTTTGCAGACGGCGTCGAGCTTTTCGAACACCGCTTTTTTAACGCCCATCTCTTCAAATACCGCTTCAATCACTAAATCACATTGGCTTAAATCGTCGTAGCTGAGCGTGGGTTTTAACACTGCCATTTGCGCTGCGGCTTTGTCGGCTTTCATCTTGCCTTTTTTAACCCGGCCTTCATAAAAATCGCTGATGTGCTTTATGCCACGATCAAGTGCTTCTTGCTTGGTTTCAAGCATGGCGCAGGGAATGCCCGCTAGTAAAAAATTAATGGCAATGCCGCTGCCCATAGTGCCGGCACCAATTACGCCAACGCTTGCAATCGCCCGTGGTTTGGCCGTTTCAGCCATACCAACAACTTTGGAGGCCTTCCGCTCAGACAAAAATAGATGCCGTAACGCCCGTGATTCCTCGGTCATGTACAGGTCTAAAAACAACTTACTTTCGGTTTTAATACCGGTATCAAACGGCTGCGTAACAGCGGCTTCAACGGCATCTATGCACTTTAACGGCGCAGGGTAATTCTTCGACATCGCACCCACGGCATTCCGAGCAAACATAAATAACGCATCGGCTTTTGGATGGCTGGCTTTTAAGTCGCGTACTCTTTTCAAGGCACGTTTTTCAGTGATGACTGTTTGGGCAAACGCCAATGCGCCCTGTAGCAAGTCGCCTTCAATAAACTGATCGAAAAGCGGCGTGGCTTTGAGCGCGTCTGACGGAATCGCTTCACCCGAAACAATCATGTTCAGCGCCGCTTCAACACCGATTAAGCGCGGCAAGCGCTGAGTACCACCAGCGCCGGGGAGTAAGCCAATTTTTACTTCAGGCAACGCAATTTGCGCCCCAGAAATTGCGACGCGAAAATGGCAACCTAACGCCAATTCCAAGCCACCACCCATGCAAGCGCCGCCGATTGCCGCAATAATGGGTTTGCTCGATGACTCTACAAAATTAATTACCGTGTGCAGGCTAGGTTCGGCGAGCGCTGCCGGTGTGCCAAATTCACGAATATCCGCACCGCCGGAAAACGCTTTGTCCGACCCAATAAACACGATAGCTGCAACGGCTGCATCAGCCTCGGCTTGGCGCACAGCGTGCACAATACCAGCGCGAAGCGCATTGGAAAGGCCATTAACAGGCGCGTTGTCAAATTGAATCACGGCGACGTTGCCGTGGATGTTGTAGTGCGTATTTTTCATCGGGTTTCCTATTTGCATACGTGTTTGTTGAAGTAAACGCTGTCTATACACGGCGTTTCCAAACATATGTGTATTGACAATGCCATACACTAATGTATTTTTATTGTGCAGTCAACGTATTTATGTGCTGCAATGGGTAGCAGCAAGTGCGTAGTGGTTGTCGGTCCAAAATGGGCTAAATTTCGACATCTAGTCAAGCGTTTACCGGCACTTTTTGGTGCAGCAGGTAAAGCGCAGCGCTTAGTCCTCACTTTGGTGCAGGATACCCTGCAGAAAGCCATTTTTTCTACTGTGATTCAGTGCCGCAACATAGCTTGGAAAATCCAGCGCCATGCGCTTTTTCATTGCTGGAGCTTGGCTTTGCATCCAACGCCAGCGCGGCTCAAAGGTGTTATCGCGAAACGCAAACGCGATGTAATTGCCATCGTGGGCGATAGGAAGTGTAATGATGTTGCCGTTAAAGGCTTTATTGATGCCTTGGAGATGCCCTAATCTATTGGTTTTCGAGCTCACTATATTGGCCACTAACAAGCCTGATGGTGACAAATTTTTGCGCACCGCTGCATAGAAGCTTTGTGCTGACGTCACCGTATCCGCTGCTGCTGCGCCTTCGCGATCGAACGCGTCGAGCATAATAATCTCAGATGGCAGACAATTGCCGGCTAAATAATCGCTGGCATCAGCGTGCACGACGCGCAACCGAGCATCGTCTGGTGGCAACATAAATTGTTCGCGCCACGCAATAATGTTGGCATCAATTTCTACCACCGTAGTTTGCGTGGTGGCCAAGTGACGATGGCAAAAGTTAGCTAGCGAGCCGCCACCCATGCCCAGCATTAAAATTCGCTGTGGTGCCGGGTTAAAAAGCAGCGCCGCGATCATCATGCGGGTGTAGCCAAACTCCAATGCATAGGGCGCGCTCAGGCGTAACGCACTCTGCGTAAACGCCCGCGTAAAGTATAAGCTGCGCACGCCATCCGCCTCAATAATAAAGGGCTTTGGGTAGGTGTTAGCGAGCAGTTGCGCGATGATTTTTGTGCGGTCGCAATCAACTGGCTCATGTAAGCGCAACACACCGCCTTCGTCAGGAAAAGGGTTTGCAATTTCAAGCATAGGAGCGCATAAATAGTGGTTAAACCAACACTTGCCGCGTTTTTAAAAACCAGTGCTCAATTTGCGCATCAACTGCGGGGTCAATCATCGCGTCTGGGCGCCTGCCGTGGGGACAGGGAAGGCGCGGTGTGGTGCCAAACACGCGGCAAATTATCGGACGCTCTGCATACACGGTGCAGCCTTTAGCGGCCAAATGTGGGCAGCTATAATTTTCTAAAGCGGCTTGGCGTTTGGCTTCACTCAATAATGGCAGAGCAAACATTTCTTCGCTTGTTGCAGTAACCGGCCCGCAGCAATCATGGCATCCGGGGATGCATTCAAAAGCGGGTATACGCGCCCTAAAAAACTGGATTTTTTGCTGATTACCTTGCACGATGAGGTGCGCTTATACTTTTTTGAGAAAACAGGCTTTGAGCATAAACGTGCCTGCATCCATCTTGCAGTCTACTTCGTGATCGCCGCTACCGACAAGCCGAATGCTTTTTACTTTTGAGCCCATTTTTAGCGTAGTGGAGGAACCCTTTACTTTAAGATCTTTAATCAACACCACCGCGTCACCATCTGCCAGCACATTGCCGTTGAAATCTTTAACAACCCGGGCATCATCGTCAACCGTTGCCGCTTCTGCCGCTAACCACTCGAAACCGCAATCAGCGCAGACGGTGTTGGCCCCATCGACGTAGGTGTTTTCCAATGTGCATTGCGGGCAAGCTAGTGACATAGGGTCGCGCTTTCAAGTTTAATTAGGTATTCTACGGCAAAATAAATGTCTTGTAGATGCCCTATTTTCTGGCATCTACAAGACACTAATTTGCGGAGCATGAAACGCTATTGTTTGAAAAGGTGAAAATACTGGCGCGATACCCGTACCGTTTCGCTATGGTTCTTAAAATGAATAATCAATACTTCTGGTCCTTCGCGCACCGCTTTATCTACTGCTGCGGCATTTACAATGGTGCCGCGGTGTATTTGCCAAAACGCTTCTTCGTCTAAGCCGTCCACAAGTTCCTTTAACGGCGTGCGCACCAAGGCTTCGCTTTTGTGCATCACGATCCGGGTGTATTTGGTATCGGATTGAAAAAATAGCACGTCGTCGATATTGATGAGCTTCGTCGCGTTACCGAGGGAAGCACGCAGCCACTTTAGCTTTTTAGGCGCATCTTGATTTTGCGTCCGGTTAAGCAAGTCGGCGAGCATGCTAGAAATGTCAGGCGGCGGCGTGGCTTGCGTTTGTAGGCGCTGCTTTATGCGGGTGATAGTTTGCGTAAGGCGGGCGACTTCTACAGGTTTTAAAATATAATCCACCGCGCCACTTTCAAACGCCTTAATCGCAAACTCATCATAGGCCGTTACAAACACCAAATTTAAACTATTGCCCAATTCTGCAGCTACTTCCAATCCAGTTTTGCCCGGCATTTGAATGTCTAAGAACGCGATGTCGGGTTTGTATTCTTGCGCCAAGGCAACGGCTTCTACACCGTTGCGTGCCGCCGCAATAATGGTGAGCTCGGGCCACGCAGCTTGCAGTGTTTTGCGTAGGCGGTTGAGCATTAACGGTTCGTCGTCGGCGATGAGTGCGGTCGGCATATTTTTTAACTTAAAAATTAATTAGTAGCAGCAACAAAATCAGCAGCAACTGCCATTGAAACCGGTTTCGGGAGTAATAAAGTGGCGACGAATCCCGCCTGCCCCCCTGCGGGTGCGACAGTAAGCGTTGCGGCTGTGCCATACATGGCTTCTAAGCGCTCCCTGATGTTGGCTAGACCTACGCCGCCTTCACCTACATGGGTACTGGCGTTGGATGTTACACCCATGCCGGTATCAGTCACACGTATGCCGATGTGCGCATCTCGCTCAAAGGCCACAAGGATAATGCTGCCGCCATTTATTGAGGGCTCTAGGCCGTGCTTGATCGCATTTTCAACCAGTGAGATTAGCATTGCTGGCGGTATGCTAATTTGTGCCATTGTTGGTGGCAAATCGAGGCTAAATTGTAGGCGATCACCCATTCGCACTTTCATAATGTTTAAGTAGGCTTTTGCCATATCGAATTCGCGTTGCAAGGTAGTGCTGTCGTGGCGCAGGCCAGTTAAACCGCCGCGCAAAAAGGTGATGAGATGGGCGATGAGTGCTGCGGCTTCTGGCGCGCCATCTTCTGCTAAGTCTTGCACGCTAGCGAGCGTGTTGAATAAAAAGTGTGGCTCCACCTGTGCTTGCATGAGCTTTAGGCGGCTCTCCGTAAGTTGCCGCGCCAGTTTTTCAGCTGCGGCCTGTTCTTGGAGGGCGATATTCGCGGCTTCCGCCTGGTTGCGGCGGATGTGGAGAATGGCCAAAATTACGCCACCTTCGATCATGGCAAACAGCAGGGTTGCGCCGACGGCAACACCAGCTAAGCGTTGAAATTTTATGACTGCATGGTCCCAGCCGCCATCCATGTAGGAACCCACAAATAGGCCGAAAAGTCCGCCCGTAACAGCCAGTAGAATCAGCGCAATCATGGCTTTGCCGCCGGTAAGTTTGCGCTTTTCAAACCGTTGTGCCGCACCAAACCAAGCCGACAGTAAGCTAAAAATCACTACCACCACCAATGTCAACACAATGATCGCTAGTTCATACAGCTTGCGTCCCGGGCTCATCAGTGAAATAGATAGCGTGACGGCACCTACCAATGCAGCCAATCCAAAAAAAAGCTGTAACCAGTTTTTTCGTGCCCAGACGTCAAACTCCGCTATTTCCAATCGTTCAGAGGGCGAAAGTTTTGCCATCGCACGCTTGTCGATCGCGGCGTACCAGTCCGAATAAATAGTTTTGATGTTTTTCATAGGGTGAAGCATAGCGGGCGCTAGCCGCGTTGCGCAAAGCGTTTGTGACGAATGACGAATTGACGGGATGAACAGCGATTTGAGTGTACTCGAAATTGCCTATCTCGGCGATGGAGTGTCTAGAAAAATAATTTGGAGATGCCCTATTATAGGGTGTCTTCAGGAACTTTTAAAAAGTAATGCCACTAAAAAGCCCGCTATTTCAGCGGGCTTTTTCGATACAACATCAAGCAAAAAAACTTACTTCTTTACTTCACTAGTTGCTGGCATTTTTGCTGCCTTCGCGAAATCAGCCGCTTTGATAATGGTGATGCTGGTAGGGTTGATATGCTTGCGGAAGGCGGCATCGACCTCAGCTTTGGTTAGTGCGGTTACTTTGGCTTCAGTTGCTGCGCTAAAGGCGTAGGTACGTTCTAGGTAGAGGTTGTTGGCAAGGCCAGCCGCCAAGCCACCGTCTTGCGCACGACCTTGCAGACGTTGTTGCAGTACGCCGGATTTTGCTGCGGCCACTTCCGCCTCGGTGAAACCATCTTTTAGTGCTTTGGCGATTTCATCTTTAAATGCGGCTTCTACTTTGTTGATATTTTGCGGGGCAGCAATGGCGTTAGCAGACCAAGTGGCGCTGCGGCTTTCTGCACCCACTGCCAAGCCTGAACCTACGCCGTAGCTTAGTCCATCCTTCACGCGAATACGCAAGGTTAGGCGTGAATCAAAGCCAGCGCCACCACCAAAAATATAGTTAGCGATAGATAGTGCAGGTGCATCGGCGTCGTCGTCGCGCATATCTACGTTTAGCCGCGCTAAGAAAGTACCATTCTCTTTGTCAGGCGTTTCAATTGCGCGGTTTATAGGCGCCACGACTTTATAGGCAACATCTTCGCGTACGTAAGGCGTACCACCTTTCCAGTTGCCGAACGCTTCCTTGAGCGCCGCGAGCACTGTCGCTTCGTCAAAGTCACCCACGATGGCGATGTTGCCCATGTCGGCTGCGTAAAACTGCTTATGGTAATCCTTGAGTTGTTGTAACGTTACGGCTTTTACGTCTTCCTCTGATTCAGCAATTGCTGGAGAATACCGTACATGGCCGCGCGGCACGGTGTTGAAGTGTTGGCCAAGGGCCACGCCAGCCAGCGCGGATGGGTCGCTTTTTTGCGATTCGATACCGGTTAAAAATTGCTTGCGCAGTTGCTCAAATTCTGTTTCTGGAAAGCTCGGTTCGCGCATGACATGGGCTGCTAATTTGATGGCTTCAACCAAATTCGCTTTGGTGGTTTGCATGCCTATACCTAGGCCGCCAACGCCGCCTACCACTTTCAATTTGGTAAATTCATCGGCCAACTGCGCGCGGCTAAATTTGGTCGTACCGCGGGAAAGCATTGCGCCGGTAAACGCGGCTACAGTTGATTTTCCAAATTGCGATTTCTCGTCGCCGGTAAGCAATCTCATAGACAGATTAACGGTTTCACCCCGATTTTTTTTGCCCAACATAGAAACGCGAATGCCGCCAAATTCAACTGTCTTGGTGCGTTTGTCGATGTTAGTGTTAGATGGATCAAATGCTTCAGCAACGGCCACGAAATCCTTGCCTTTAAAGTCTTTCAATACGGCAGCAGCAGTCGGTGCTTCGGCAATCTCAGCGCGTTGTGGTGCATCTTCTGGCTGAAAAATACCGGTTACGCGGTTATCGCGCCTGTAGTATTTTGCGGCGGTGGCTACTACTTGTTCAGAAGTCACCTTGGTGGCGATATCGCGGGCGTGAAAGAACAAACGCCAATCGCCAAGGGCGATGTACTCGGACATCTGTAGACCAATACTTTCATGGTTTGTCAATGCGCGCTCGGAGGCGTTTGCAATGTTTTGACGCACACGATCCATTTCTTCTTTAGTGGGCGGATTTTTGGCAAAGCCCTCTACCAAGTTTGTCAGTGCCGTTTGCACTGGTTCCATCGGTTCGCCTTTCTTTACAATTGCACCGGCAATATGTAGGGTGCCATCCGTACCTGTGAAAGGCACTGCTAAAACCTGCACGGCTTTGCCAGTGGTTACCAGTTCTTTGTGTAGACGACCATTTGCAGGGTCGGCCAACATAAAGTTAATGAAGCTAAGAGCGTCATTATCGGGATGCAATGCGCCTGGCATTTTATAGCCAAGCAATATCGCTTGAAAGTCGCCTTTGCGACGCACATAAAATTGCCGCTCGCCATCTTGCGTCGGTTCAACCGTCCATAGCTTGGGTAAAGCGCGTGTGGCTTTTGGAATTGCGCCGTAATATTTACCGATGACCGCTAGCGTTTTGGCTTCGTCAAACTTACCGGCCACCATTAACACCGCGTTGTCAGGTTGATAATATTGGCGGTAAAACGTCCGCAAGTTCTCGATTCTTACGTTTTCAATATCGGAACGATTACCAATTACCGAATTGCTGTAGTTATGCCAATCGAAAGCCACGCTTTGTAGGCGCTTCACCAGCACATTAATAGGGTTATTTTCGCCATCCTCATATTCATTACGTACCACGGTCATTTCAGTATCAAGATCCTTTTTTGCGATTGGCGAATTCACCATACGGTCAGCTTCAAGCTGAAGCGCCCACTCTAGGTTATCTTCTGTAGATTGGAATAGCTGAAAATAATTAGTGCGGTTTTGGCTGGTGCTGGCGTTGTAGCGCATGCCGCGTTTGCTGTGTTGACCAGCGATGTCTGGGTTTTTAGCGGTGCCTTTAAACAGCAAATGTTCAAGCAAATGCGCCATGCCGGTTTCGCCATAGTTTTCATGGCGGGAGCCGACCAGGTAAGTCATGTTTACCAAAGCTGTGGGCTTGGATTGATCTGGAAACAACAATACGCGCAGGCCATTAGGCAATTTATACTCGGTAATGCCTTCAGTGGAAGTTACTTTCTCAGGCATTGTCGGGGCTGCGACTTTGGCTGAAGACGCAGTTTTTGCAGGTACTACGGGTTTGACCTCGGCCTTTTGTGAGATTGCGCTTGTTGTTGTCAACGCGCTTGCAGTCAGTAGCGCGGCAGTCAATATTGCGCGCTGCGTGCGGCGATGTTTAGTTGTTGCCTTGGACATGGTTGGTTTTCCTGTAATGACGATAGGTCGGGTTGAGTTGTCAAGCCTGCAGCATTCTAACGTATTGTTAAGTTCTGGCTGTAGCTGTTCGTCGCATGTTTGACTGGTTTCGTCACAAAAACGCGAGCAGTGAGATAATAGTTGTCTATAAATTTCTAGCGCACATTGTCTGCGCACAGGCCATTAAAATTATGAGTACTACAAACGTTTGGAAACTTGCCGCACGAGCCGAAAAAATGAATCCTTCAGTGATTCGCGAAATATTAAAAATCACGGAGAAGCCCGGAATCATTAGCTTTGCAGGTGGTTTGCCGTCAGCAGAAACTTTTCCGATCACTGAAGTAGCCGACGCGTGCGCCAAGGTGTTACGTGAAGATGGGCGTGCGTCGCTCCAATACGCCGCCAGTGAAGGTTACGCACCGCTACGGGAAGAAATCGCCAGAATGTTGCCGTGGGATGTGGATGCTTCGCAAGTTTTAATAACCACAGGCTCGCAGCAAGGCCTAGATTTAGCAGCGAAAATTCTTATTGATGCCAACAGCAAGATTTTAGTTGAGACACCAACCTATCTTGGCGCGTTGCAAGCGTTCACGCCGATGGAGCCAAATGTTGTTAGTGTTGAAAGTGATAATGATGGCGTAAATGTGGACGACTTCGCCTCAAAAGCGCAAGACGCTCGGTTTTTATACGTGCTACCCAATTTCCAAAACCCCACAGGCCGCACCATGACGGAACTGCGCCGTGCCGCATTGTCTGCAAAAGCGCGTGAGCTAAACGTGCCGCTACTTGAAGATAATCCGTATGGCGAATTATGGTTTGATTCACCACCGCCCCCGACACTTACATCGCGCAATCCTGATGGTTGTATGTATTTAGGCTCGTTCTCAAAAGTGCTGGTGCCGGGTCTGCGTTTGGGCTACCTAGTTGCGCCAAAAGCCTTGTATCCAAAGCTTCTTCAGGCAAAACAGGCAGCAGATTTACACACGCCAATTTTTAATCAGCGCGTCGTTTATGAAGTAATGCAGAATGACTTTTTAGAGCGCCACGTACCGACAATTCGCGCCAAATACCATGCGCAACGCGATGCCATGTTGGAAGCCTTAGATCGCGAATTAGCCGGCACGGGTATCACGTGGAATCGCCCAATCGGCGGCATGTTCCTCTGGGTGCGGCTACCTGAAGGCATGAACGCGGTCGCGTTGTTGCCCAAGGCAGTTGAGCGCGGCGTAGCCTTTGTACCGGGCTCGGCTTTTTATGCAGATGCGGGTGATCCGTGTACTTTGCGGCTATCTTTTGTAACGCCGTCAGTGCCGCAGATTCATCAAGGGGTGACGGCATTGGCTTCGGTATTGCGCGAAGCACTTTAAAAATACAGTTTAGCGATGCCGCAATCTTTAAAGTCTTGGTTAGTGATTGCGGTATTGTTCGTTGCCGGGCTTAATTTTTTGCGCAATTGTAGCGTGCAAAGAAGGCTTTCAAGCACTGCAGTAGTCACTGAACAGCCGTTGCAAATTTCTGCCGTGATGGCGCCTTTTCAATTGGACGGCTACGAGATTGAGCCCGTTGCACGCTATGAAGTTCGCGCTAAGGTGTTGTCTGTCGAGCGCTATCGCTTAGGTCGTGAGGCCGATTTATCGCCCGTTGATTTAGCGCTCGGCTGGGGGCCGATGTCAGACAAGGCAATTATCGAGCAGCTGAATTTTAGTCAATCAAATCGCTGGTATTTTTATCGCTGGTCAGGCAGCGCCCCCGCTGATCCGAACGCCTTGGCTAACACTTCCGCAAATACCCACATCGTGCCAATGACTAATGTGCTCAAGCAGCGTCTACTCAGCATTAAACAAGGCGAAGTGGTCAAACTTAAGGGCCATTTGATTAATGCAAAGCACAGCGATGGGTGGGCGTGGCGTTCATCGCTTTCGCGCGAAGATCGTGGCAATGGCTCGTGCGAGTTGCTGCTGGTTGAAGATGTTTCGATAGAGTAGAACGTGTCGCGAATTTGCTGAGCGCTTAACGAACTACGGCTCGTGTTAGGGACTATCTCAATGCCTGAAAATGCCCTAGTTTAGGGTGTTTGCAGGCATTTAAATTTCTGCTCTGTGAGTTAAAAAGGCGAGAAGTTTCCTACAACATCGCCGCCACATCAAACGACCATGTTAGCTTAGCAAATACTTCGTTCTGTCGGCGCGTAGATGACTTGCCGTCGCCACTGGTTTCAACGCTGCGCGATGTGGTGGCGCCTACGTAGAGCGTGGTTCCAAGTCCGCGCAGGTGACCGTAAACGATGGACAACACTTCGGATTTGTCTTTGGTGTTGTTGGCCGTCGCATAGAAGGCAGCGGCGCGTTTTACGCTGTTACTTTGGGCGATTAAGCGTAAATTATCGCGGGCGGTGAGGTGGTATACCGACACCACCTGTATCGCGCGTTCGCGCTGTGCCAACGCGCTGCCGCTCGCGTAAGCACTATTGCCTAGGGTAGATTGATCAATCCGCGGTTCAATTGAAAAACGGTCCGAGAGCCTAATGGTGGCGTTGGCGCCCAAGTAATAGCCGCGTTTTATGCTATTGGTGGCGAAATCTCCGCGGTCCCCTACTGCAGTTTCGATGTAGAACCGCGATAAATAATTGCCAGGAGTCGCTTCAAGGAACGCATACACTTGATCGCGTTTTAGGGGATTGCCCGTTTTTTGGTAACGAATCTTGGTGTTGCCGCGCCATTCAAAACCAAAGTTTGTGTCGTTCGGTAGGGCAAAAAATACGCCCGGTTTAATTTCTTGGTACAACACGCGACCATCGTCGTCAACTCTGCGCCCCAAGTTTAAATACGGCGCTACTTCGTTAAAGCCGCCCACGTCCACCCATTTGCGTTGAAACTCTTGGTATAGATTGGTGTAGCCCGCTTGGCTAAAAAAGCCGTTATCGGCGCGAAAGCCACGTCCTACTTGCTCTACGTTGCCATAGGTAGACCATTTGGCGTCGCGGTAGCTGAAGTCAACGAGGGCTGCAAAATCGTTATTGGGTACGTTTGCGCCGCGCGGATTGCGTGGATCCTTGGTGAAGCTGCCTAGCACTTGGCCACGCATGCGCGTCTCACCCGTGGGTCGCCATACAAAATCCACACCTGCCACGCGGTTGCTGGCGCTGGGCATGCCTTGGCTACTTTCATAAGTGCGGTCGGTGATTAAGCCACCGATTGACCACGCGCCGGTTTGCGTGCGGATGCGGCCAATGGTCGCCTGAGATTTTGTGCCTTGGCTGGCGAAGCCCGTATTTAGGGCGCTTGGCAGTAAAATGAAGCCTTTGCCGTCATCACGTACGGTGAGCACAGTGAAGTCTGTGCCACCACCCCGTTGCGTCAGGCGCGCGCCCCATGCGGGGTCGTTAATGGATCGGGTGTAAATTGCGCCGTTGAACGGCGTAGACAAAATATCTGCCCCTTCTAGGAGGAAGGGGCGCTTTTCGGGAAAGAACAACGCAAACTGGGCATTGCTGGCAAGTTGCGGAGAATCTAACTCTACTTGTGAAAAATCCGGGTTGATGGTGGCATCAAATACCATGTCTGCGCGCGGCCTAAATTTAGCGTCGATGCCCACGACAAAATTGCTCTTTGCGCTCTTAGATCCTCCGGTGGATTGATCCGTGCCGCGTCTTAAAGTCAGTTGCGGGATGACCGTTAGCTCGCGGCCTGCTGGCAGCTCTTTCATGCCCTCTAGTGATTGCGCATAGCACAGAAAACAGTTGGAATCGCGCGGAATACGGGCGTTCGCGAAGCGATACTGCTCGCCCCGCGTAATGCCGCGCACAATCTGGATGCTCCACGTAGCAGAGGGTGGATCAGAATAACGAAGGGTTGAAAAAGGAATACGTACCTCCGCCGTCCAGCCTTTATCGCTGCGGGCTGTGCGTACCGTAAATTCGAAATCGGGGGAGTAATCCTCGTTGGTGGTGTCTTCATTAAACAAGCCATCGCCAATTGCACCAGCAGCGTTAAAACGAAAAATCTGCGCGAACTTGCGGGTACCCACCGGATCAATATGTAGTGCAATTAAGTCTTGATTGCCATTTACTTGGTCGCGGCGCTCCAGCGGCGCAACGATTTTGCTAGGCCCAGGCTCGAGCGCGTTGATGGCGATGTAGAGCGCCTGTTTATCATAGGCAATACGTGCTTCGGTAGCAAATTTCGCGGCCAAGGCATCACGTGGCCGATACTCGTAAAATTCAGTCATTGGCGCAATGCGCTGCCACACCGCGTCGTCAAGCTTACCGTCGATGGTAATAGTTTCATTGGGCTGTAGCTGAGTGGCGGTTAGGGATGCATTGCGGCGCTCTACGGGAGTTTGTGCGTAGGTGCAGGTTTGCCAGGTAGCCAGGGTGAGCGTAGCGAGTGCTAATATTTTTTTCATTGAATGTGTTCGCTATTTATTGAACCGGAAGCTTAAGTCAACCGTAGCTGCGCAACAAGGAAAATGCGATGGAATGCAGAAATTTGGGGTTACTTTGCAGTTTTCACCGACGAGTATGAGTGGAGAAAATGGGATCCAAATAATGCCTGTAGATGCCAGAAAACAGGGCTCCTACAGGCATTTTTACTATTTAATCGCCGCTGGCGCGATGGCTTCAGTGGGATTTCCGTCTGGCTTGGCGCCATTGGCGAACCGTTTGCCGGTAATTTCGTTACCATTTTGCCATAGCGTCACCGCTTCAATATCGCTTACCGCTGGCGCTGCAGCTGCGGCTGCACGTTTGAAGGTTAGTTTCGCAGTGATGACCTTTACCGAAAAGCGATCTTTTGCTGTGGCAATAATTTCAAATTCTGGCTGGCCGGTGGCTTGGGCATAGAATTTACCGGCGCGCTCAAAAATACGTATCGCGAATGTTGGATTAAACACGTATTCGCCCACGTACTCCGCGAACGCAGCAGCTTCAAGTTTGAAATCGTTAGCGACGCGCTTACTGCCGCGTTCAGCACTGCCGCCTTGCAGCCACAGTACCGATTCCACAATCCCGTCTTTATTTTTTACAAAGCGGGCGAGCGCATCAAAGGCTTTTGGATAGTAAAGTCCATTTGAATCCACAAACAGTTCTGTGCGGCCTTGCCCAGGCACCAATACAAACAAGCGGCTGCTTTTGCCCGTGCCCTCGCGCACAAACTTCAGTACCACGTTCGGCAATTCGTACTCACCCACTATGCTGTCAAGGGCGGCGCCATCAAGCGCGGCGCTTAGCCTTGGCTTGCTCAGCGGAAACTCCTTACTCGTTAAATTAAAGCCTAAATCGTCAATGGCAATAGCGCTATCGGCCAGTATCACCGCACCTCGACCGGTAGCGGTATCAAAGCCTAAAAAACTGTGAAAACCGGCAGTTTGGCCATTGTGGAATATCACGGTAGAGGCATTGCGGGTGATGCGATGCCAGCCATAACCAATGTCCATTGATCCTTGTGCTGACCGCTGCTTTTCGTGGCTCTTTTTTAATGCTAAGCCCAAGGCTGATTTTGCTAACGTGCCTTCGGGATTATTGTAAATTTCTAAGTTTGCTTCCAAAAACTTTTGCATATCCGGTAATGTGGATTTAATACCGCCTACCCCTGCTAAGTCAGCATAAAAATCCCAGCGCGAAACCACCTTGCCAGATGCGCTATGCGGCGTGGCCATACGCGCGGAACGGGCAGCAGGCGCGAGGCTTGTGGTGTCACCCATATTTAACGGTGTGGCGATGCGTTCGATCATGGCTTCATCAAAATCGCGTTGCGACTGTACCGAAAGTATCCGTGAGAGCAGGAGCCCGCCAAAGTTGGAATAAGCATACTTGCTACCAGGCTCATAGGGAAGAATCACATCTTCAAGTGATTCCGCAACCGTGTTGGCATCAAGTTCGGCATAGAAGTTGGCGGTGTTGTTGGGTTTATAGCGGCCCGGCAAGCTGGGTAAGCCAGAGGTGTGGGTAGCTAGATCAAGTAAGGTAATCTCGCGGCCCTTAAAATCAGGCACCTTGAGGCCGTTGGGTAAGTATTTTTTAATTGGATCATTGACGTTGAGTTTGCCCCGCAGCGCTAAGTCAGCCAGCAGTGTGCCCATGAATGCTTTGGACACGGAGCCAATTTCAAACACCGTAGTGGAATCTACTTTGCGTTTGCTACTTGCGGCTTTTGCTGAATCGGCTGTATTGGCGCAAAAATAGGCGGTTTCGGCCTTAATATTCTTACCCGGTATGGCGACCACGGCTACGCAGGCGCCGGATAGGTCGTTCTCTAGCCGTTGCCTTACAACATTGGCCAGAGCCTCGTTGAGACTGTTAGGTGCCGCGGCTGGCAGTTTGGCAATGGCTTGTGGCGGCGCTTTGGCTACGGCTTTTGTGCTCGACTTTGCGGCTGGCTTTGCCGGTTGTTGGCTAAAGGCCAGTGGCGCAGCTTGCGCCAGCAACACAGCAAACGCTGGTAAAAATGCGGCGCGTAGGAAATTAGGAGTAAACATGACAGCCCGATAAAATGATGAACTGCAGATTATAACCAAGCGCGCTTGATGTTACGCTGCACGAGTTAGATTGGTTCCAGAAGCCGTCGGTCCGACTTTAAACGGGATAAGTTAAAAATGTTAAAAAAATATTTTGGAAGTACTGCAAGCTGTGCTCTGAGCGTTGCCGCCCTGTTGCTCGCCATCGGGCTACCGGTAAGCGTGTGTGCCCAAAAAGCAGCGACTTCGAAGGCGCCTGCTGTGAGCGCCGCATCAAGCTTGCCGACGTTACCCAAAGGTATGACACGTGGCGCATCTATTGAGGGCATGACTGAATACACTCTGCCCAACGGCTTAAAAGTACTGCTGTTTCCTGATGCTTCCAAACCCACCATTACCGTCAACATCACCTATTTAGTAGGTTCGCGCCATGAAAATTACGGCGAAACCGGCATGGCGCATTTGTTGGAGCACTTACTATTTAAAGGCTCGCCTAAAAATCCCAGCATTGATAAAGAATTTAATGCGCGCGGTATGCGCTCAAACGGCACCACGTGGCTCGACCGTACTAATTACTTCGAGTTGTTTGAAGCCAGTGAAGATAATCTGAAATGGGCGCTGACGATGGAGGCCGACCGCATGGTTAATTCCTTCATCGCCAAAAAAGACCTTGATACCGAAATGACTGTGGTGCGTAATGAGTATGAACAGGGTGAAAATGCCCCATTTTCGGTGCTCTTGAAGCGTATGCAAAGCATCGCGTTTGATTGGCATAACTATGGCAATTCCACCATAGGTAACCGTTCGGACATCGAAAACGTAAAAATAGATAATTTAAAGGCGTTCTATCGCCGCTATTATCAGCCAGACAATGCGGTGCTGCTCGTGGCTGGAAAGATTGATGAAGCAAAAACGCTAGCGCTGATAAAGCAAACTTTTGGCGGTATTCCTAAACCCAAACGTGAGTTGCCCACGCTTTGGACAACAGAGCCTACCCAGGATGGTGAGCGCACATTTATTGTGCGCCGCAAGGGTGATGAAAAAATAGTGGCTTTAGGCTACAAAGTGCCGTCGGGCCTGCACGGTGACGCTGATGCCATCGCCCTCTTCGACGCGATACTGAGTGATACGCCAAACGGACGCTTGCACAAAGCCTTGGTAGAAACAGGCAAGGCCACCGGTATTCAAGCCTACACGCTGTTGGGTGTAGACGCTGGCCTACATTTTATCGGCGCCACGATTAAAAAAGACGACCCCATCGAGCCAGTGCAGGCTGAGTTGACGCGCGTGGTTGAGGAGTTTGAAAAGACTGCGCCCACGAAAGCAGAAATTGAACGTGCCGTGCGCAATATCGGAAATGTGTATGAAACTACCCTGAATAATCATGAAAGTTTAGGCGTACAAATGTCGGAGTATATTGCTTTGGGCGACTGGCGGTTGTTTTTTTATGCACGTGATCAGCTTGCAACCATAACGGCTGAGCGCATTGTTGCGGCCGCAAAAAAATACTACACCCGTGATAACCGCGTAGTGGGTTTGTTTATTCCGGAGGACAAACCAATGCGCGCGGAAATCCCCAATGCGCCGAAAGTAGCCGATGTGCTTGAGGGCTATGCGCCGAAGACGGTGGCAAGCCAAGCCGAAGCGTTTGATTCGTCACCGGATAATATTACCAAGCGTACAAATTTAAGCAAAATCGGCGCGCTAAAAGTAGCGATGTTGGCCAAGAAAAACCGTGGAGAAACGGTGTACGTTCGCTTTAATTTTAACTACGGTGATGAAAAGTCGTTGCTGAACAAATCGACCATCGCAAGTTTGGCTTCCGACATGGTTACCCGCGGAACCAGTAAATTCAGCCGCGCGCAGCTGGCCGATGAAATGGAAAAACTCAAACTGGTTGGCGGCTTTTTTGGCAATGGTGCGTATTTTGAAACCAAGCGGGCGCATTTGCTTGACGCAATTAATTTGCTCGCACATGTGTTGCGAGAGGCAAATTTCCCAGAAGCAGAGTTTGCGCAGCTGAAGAAACAGACCCTTGCTAGTATTGAATCTGGATTAAGCGAGCCTAGCGCACGCGCCAGCGAAGCCTTGGCGACGCATTTTAATGTTTACCCAAAAGGAGATTGGCGCTATCGTCAAACCATGGCTGAAGCGCTTGCCGATGTAACCGCTACCCAACTTGCCGACGTCGCCGCGTTTCATCGCGCCTACATAGGTGCAGGAAGCGGCGAAATCGCTATTGTCGGTGATTTTGATGAAGCTAAAACAGCGCAAACTATTAGCGAAGCATTCAAAGACTGGCAAAGTAGCATCCCTTATAAACGCATCGAATCCACGCACAAGGAAATTGCAACCGCCAATTTATTGGTAGATACCGCAGATAAAGAAAACGGGGTTTTTTTAGCGCGCATAAACATTGATATGCGCGATGATGACCCTGATTTTGCAGCGTTAAGTTTGGCTGATTACATAATTGGCGGTGGGGCCGGTTTGAATTCGCGTTTGGCGGAGCGTATTCGGCAAAAAGAGGGTTTGAGCTACGGTGTGGGTTCGCAGTTAAGCGTGAGTTCAACGGATAGAGCGGCAGCCTGGAATGTGAATGCCATTGCCGCGCCGCAAAACTTACTGAAAGTAGAGGCCGCATTTAAAGACGAGATCACCAAGGTGTTGAGGGATGGCTTTACATTTTCGGAAGTCGCTGCGGCAAAATCTGGGATGCTGCAACAACGTGCGCAGCGCCGTGCGCAAGACAGTGCGCTTGCTGGTGGTTGGATATCATTACTTTATGCTGGTAGAAATTATCACTTTTCGAAACAGCTCGATGAAAAATATCTTGTACTCAAACCTGAAGATTTGTTAGCGGCATTGCGTCAGCACATCGACATCACTAAGATTACAGTTATTAAAGCGGGCGATAGGAAAAAAGGTGGCTTTTGACGTAACTGGGAAATTGGAAACCTGTTACGCTTAACAGTTACTGTTGCAGTTAGGAAATCGAATTTTTCGATATGTAAAAATAAAAAATTAGGAGAGTTAACATGGGTTTACTAGACGGCTTATTAGGAAACGTACTCGGTAGCGCACTGGGTGGTGGCCAGCAACAACAGGGCAGCGGCAATAATGCACTGCTGCAAATGGCGTTGCAGATGCTGATGAGTAAAGGCGGTGGTCAGCAGGGCGGAGGTGGGGGTTTGAGCTCCATTCTTGGCGGTCTCATGGGCGGTGTTCAACAACAGCAACAAGGCGGAGCGGGTGGCGGTATCGGCGATATCCTCGGCGGCTTGATGGGTGGTGGCGCGCAGCAACAGGGCGGAATGGGTGGCTTAGGAAGTTTAATTGAAGCGTTCCAAAAAAATGGTATGGGTGATCAGGTGAACTCTTGGGTTGGAACCGGAGAAAATATGCCAGTTTCGGGTGACCAAGTCACAAGCGCTTTTGGTCTAGATCAAATCAGCCAGATGGCTGCAAAGTTAGGAATGAGTCAGGGCGAGGTTTCCGGTGGCTTGGCGCAAATGTTGCCCCAGTTAATTGACCATGTGACCCCAAATGGTCAGATACCACAGGATCACAGCATGATTACCGATGCGCTTTCGGCGTTGCTTAAGCGCTAGTTAAAGGCTCGCATTTGGAGTTTGAGAGCGCCGCGCCCACAAGGATAAAGCATCATTGTGGGCGTTTTGATTTTCAGGATCATCAACATTACTTTTTTGAGATTTCTATGACAACAATCGTTCCAGTGTCATCGCGGTTATCCGCTTCAATGATGCACAACCCGTTGCTGATTTCATCTATTCTTGAGCATGCGGTGCGCTGCCACGGTGATATTGAAGTTGTCTCCCGCCGGTGTGAGGGCGATATTCATCGTTATACCTACACCGATGCCGCAAAACGCGCCAAGCAGCTTGCCAATGCCTTAAAAGCGCATGGTGTAGTAGAGGGTGCACGGGTAGCCACGCTGGCGTGGAACGGTTATCGTCACTTTGAAATTTATTATGCAGTTTCTGGCATGGGTGCAATTACCCATACAATTAATCCGCGTTTGTTCCCCGAGCAAATTGCCTATATTGCCAATCACGCCGAAGATGAAATTCTGTTTTTTGATTTAACGTTTTTGCCATTGGTAGAAGCCGTTGCGCCAAAATTAAGCAGCATCAAAACTTACGTGCTGATGGCAGATAAAACGCATATGCCTGCCGCACCAAAACTGCCTAATCTACAGTGTTATGAAGATTTTATAGCCGGACACGCTGCTGAATTTGATTGGCCAGCGCTGGATGAAAATTCCCCCGCAAGCCTCTGTTATACGTCAGGTACCACGGGCAATCCCAAAGGCGTCCTATATACGCATCGCTCCACGGTATTGCACACTTACGGCGCCAACGCGCCCGACGGCTTTGGTTTAACTTCCGATTCGGTCCTGCTACCAGTGGTGCCGATGTTTCACGTAAACGCCTGGGGTACGCCGTATATGTGTCCGGCATTCGGCTGCAAGCTGGTGTTTCCTGGCCCAGCAATGGATGGTGCAAGTTTGTACCAGTTGTTTGAGCAAGAAGGTGTGACCTTAAGTGCTGGTGTGCCCACGGTGTGGCTGGGGTTACTAAATTATGTGCGCACTAATAATTTACGCTTCAGTACCTTTAAAGAAACTGTGATTGGCGGCTCGGCCTGCCCGCCAGCGATGTTGCGTGAGTTTGAAGAGATACATGGCATAACAGTCGTGCACGCGTGGGGCATGACAGAGTTGTCACCGTTGGGCACGGTGTGTCGTCTAAAACGTGCGCAAAAGTTACTATCGCCTGAGGCGCAATTTGCCATCAAAGTAAAGCAAGGTCGTAGTGTTTTTGGCGTGGATATGAAAATTGTCGGTAGCGATGGCAAAGCGTTGCCGCATGACGGTAAAGCCTTTGGTGATTTGTACGTGCGCGGTGGCTGGGTATGCGCCCAATACTATAAAGAAACTGAGTCTGCCTTGATTGACGGCTGGTTCCCAACGGGTGACGTTGCCACAATTGACACCGATGGCTTCATGCAAATTACCGACCGATCTAAAGATGTCATTAAATCCGGTGGTGAATGGATAAGCTCAATTGAGCTAGAAAACTTAGCGATGTCTCATCCAGCAGTCATGGAAGCCGCAGTGATCGGTGTGGCGCATGCTAAGTGGGACGAAAGACCCTTGTTGTTGGTGGTATTGAAACCAGATGCGTCGTTGACTGCGGCCGACCTGCTGCAGTTTTACGAAGGCAAAATTGCCAAATGGTGGATGCCGGATGACGTGGTATTTGTTGCCGCCCTGCCGCATACGGCAACGGGTAAGTTACTAAAGATGAAGTTGCGGGATGAATATCGGGAGCATTTTTCTGCTCAATGATAGGCTGGAGATGCCCTGAAATTGGGCGTCTACAGACGAATTTATGGACTTTTCTGAAGTCGCTGGAGATGTGTGCAGTGGCTAAAAAACTGTAGGTCGGATTAGCGTTTTTTGCGTAATCCGACGCAGCCGCAAATACCCGATAGCTAATTTACCTATGCCGCGTCGTCTGTTTCGTTTCTAGTCATTGGAGTTTTGTTTCCACCATTCGCTCAGGTTTGGATTTAGCTCTTGCCAAAAAGCGCCGTGGTAGTCAGGCCGCCGCAATTGCATAGTTACCAGCACGCCAGTCATTAAAATCGTAATGCCATAGCAAAGCCACCAACTGGGGATGATCTCGTAAATCGTCGCACCGGCAAGCAAAAGAAATCCAGCCGCCCAAATGAGTTCGTAGGCGCGATTCATCCGCACAACATTACAAAATAGAAAGAAATGGCCAATCGTAAACGCGATCACTCCCGCGACGGCGCTATCAATTTGTAGAGCCGCAACGCAGCCAGTTACACCAAATACCAGCACGATGTAGTCCAGCGTGGAAATTCTAAATCCGGGTTTGAAGATATTCATCGTTAGGGTTGAAACTGCTTTCTATAGGGAATATTGAGGCGGACGCAAAGCAAAGCTGTAAGTTGCTCTAAACCAAAACCTCGCTAGACAACGCATCCACCTGTGCCAGCACCTCTTCAAACCCAAATTGTGCTTTCCAGCCTAGCTCGCGCAGCGCTTTACCAGCATCGTAAACGCGGTCAATAGATTTCGGCAGCGCCCAACCGCGTTCTGCAAACGCGGCGACTAGCGCAGGAGTGCGGCGTTGCAAGACCGTGGCGGCGTCGCGATAAAGTTCTTCTGCATCCTCAACTAAAAACGGCGTGCTACCGGAGATGATGAAGGTTTCGAAATTGCACCCCTGGTGAGTGAGCGCCCGCGCATGGGCGTGGGCGACGTCGCGGGCGTCCACGCCGCGATGTAAGCGATACGCGGCCATCTGTGCAGCGGGTTCAGGAAAGCAGCGGGACATGCGTAGTGCGATTACAGCCATGCCATGCTTGGCGGCAGCCTCAGCCAGTAACTGCTCGGCGGCTAATTTTGTATAGTGATAAATGGTTCTCGGGTTTGGGTTAGACTGCTCGGTAAGCCAAGCGGAACGGCCATCTTCAGCATTCGCGTAGCCGTAAAGTGCAGTAGTGCTGGTGTAAATTATACGTTGCACACCAGCATTGTGTGCGGCGGCAATCAGCGTTTTTGTGGCGTCAATATTGATGCGTTCAAATTCGGCATCGTCAACGTTACCAACATGGGGAGCATGTAACGCGGCAGTGTGGATGACAGCATCCATACCCCGAAGCGCTTGGTCTAACAGTTTCGAGTCAGCAACATCACCAAGCCAAGTTGGGCGCGTAGTTTCGTTACGATCAAAGGTTGAAACGGTGATCGCCGCAGATTGTAGACGCGCCAAGATGGCTTGGCCTACGCGACCACCTGATCCGGTTAGTAGTATGTGCACTTAAAAACCGCCAATACCAACAACGTCCAGTTTAGGGCTGGTCGCACGACGTTGCTGGGTCGCCAAATACCTGACGTTGAATTGTCTTGGTAACCGTTACGCCATTGACGTCATAGCTTAGCGTGCCTGCATTGCCGTTTCTGGCATCAAACTCAAATTTCATCTTGCCCACGGCAGTAACGCCAATGGCCGTCCAAGGTGCGGTGTTAAACGCGGGGCCAGTGGTGCGGTACAACTCACCTTGATATACCACGCTGGTAGCGGTACTGCTGATTTCCTTACCATCGCTCATTACTAGCCATAAGCCTTTGCCAGTTGCATCGTAGTTAAACAAAGTAGCAAATAGTACTTTATCCTGATGGGTAATATTTACGCCCCAACCTGATTCAGCGGGGTTCCACCAGAGGTCTTGGTAGTTAGACGCGTAGGAGCGGTCAAAGGATGAAAACGTACAAACAGGTTGTGCTTTAAAGACTTGACGCGTGATGGTTTTACTGACTGTTTTACCTTCAAAGTCATATACTAGCGTGGCTAGATTTTTGTTCGAAAAGCGCAGCGTCATATTGCCTACCGCAGTTGCATTCACCGTATTAAACGGCACAGCATTGAAGGCTGAACCGGTAGTGCGATACAGAATACCTTTGTAGCTGCCATCCGCTTGGCGTGCGCCGTCGCTCATCACTAGCCATAGCCCAGCGCCACCTGTTTCATAGGTAAATAGGGTGGCAAAAAGGGTGTTGCCTTGGTGGTTGATGTTGATGCCCCAGCCTGATTCTTCGGGTGTGTTCCACCATAAATCGGTGTAATTATCTAAGGCCGTTGAAAACTGTACTCTGAGCCCGTAATCACCCGTGCCGCTTGTATCAAAATGGCCGACGCTCAAAAAATAAGTGCCTGCGGTAACGCGGCGGGTAATACCAAAATCAAAGCCTTCGTCTTTCGTCGTATACCCATCGGACGCTTCTAGCCCTGCACCATTATTGGTCAGTAGCGCTCCCACTAAGTCTTTGCCGCCAGTGGAAAGCACCGTTAATTGGCCATCTTGCGGCACAACGATGCGGAATACATCTAAGTCACCGGCATAATTTATGCTAGCAGTGGCAGTGGCTGACGCCGAACCTTTGGCGTCTACTGCACTTAAACTGATTGCACGTGCCGTGGCGCCTGGCTGGTTAGCGTCTGTGTCGTTAAAAGGGAAGCCAGGCACTGCATTTTCAATCGTCGACTGAATTTGTGGGTAGAACAATTCAAAGCGACCGTAAAGGCCAACATCTTGAGTATTGCCGCATTTGAGGCCACCTGCTTCGCGCACGGTGGTTCCAGAGAGAATGCCGCGGAGTTGCAGACCGCTGGTGCCTAGTGTAAATAAACCGGAGCCGCTCGAACCACCTTCGGTTACACCGCGACTATATTTTACGGTGTCGAAATCTTGCGGATAGGTCACGGTGCGTATTTGCGGCACGGTAACGCCTGTCGCAAATTTCATAATGTCACCAGTCGGATGGCTGATGGAGGTAACGGCTGTGCCTTCACTCAGAGGAGCGGCGTTGAAACCGGAGAAAACCGTGCCGCTTGGCGGGGTTCCATTTAAACGCAGCAAGGTAGAATCAACCATAAAGTTGGTGAATACTAGTGAAGCACCGCCCGCTAATTGCAGCTGGCTGCCGGACGCGACGCCACCGCAAGTGGGTGCTTCAAAAAACCAGAGTGAAGTGATGCTTGCGGCTTCTTCTGGTGTAGAAATGCAATGATTCGCCGTTAAAAAATACGCAATGGGAAACTTTACCGTATTTAGTAAGGTTCCAGTACAGAAAAATACGCCGCCGGCACTGTTAAACACGATACGAGCCACTGATTTTTTGCGTTCGGCAATGGCGGTATCAAGGGCTGCGTTGTTGCTAGTGCAAACCACATCTGGGCTACATGCGCCGGCAATAGTGGGCGCATATTTTTCAACGGGTGCCTTGCTAAAGTTAGATGCAGTAACAGCACTTGTTGTTGCAGCGATGTTTGGGGCACCTACCGTCGTCGCATCTACTGGGCGGACGCTTAAAAATGGCTGGTCAAGTTGGGTTATTTGCAATACTTCCAAGTTCGTAGACTGTGGCAGAGATGGGCTAAAGAGCTCAATAATTTGTGCGTCGCCGTCCGTTATTGGTGTCCAAACAAAATTGGTTGTGCGGGTTGACGGTAGCGCAACTTGCATCACCTCAGCCGCGTTAAATGGCGCTGCACTTGAAACGGCCCGTAATTCGCGTACTTCCATACCTGTAGGCAATTCAAGCTTGGCGCGCACGGCGCGTGCTCCTAGCGCTTTGATTTCTACTTGCGCAATGTAACCTGCGGCGCCGCTGGTGCTCCGACCCACCGCTTGCCAATTTAACGCCGCGGTGGTGTTGCTTGGCACAAAGACACCGCCGGCACGTACGCGCTCGGCTCGGTGCGTTGTTGGTTTGCTGGGATTGGTCACTTGCGCGTGGTCTAGCGGAAGGTCGCGTACGCTATCAACAAGCACTGTATACCGATTAACGTGTGCCCCACGTAAATACTTAGCAGAGGCTGGAAGCGCAATACTGGCGCGGCTTTCCATCTGTGCATAGGCTAGATTTGTGGCGGGGGTTAAAAGCTTTGCGCGTGTTTCAACTTGTTGAGGCGTTGCGGCTAGCGCTGTAAACGGCATTGTGACAATCACCGCGCATGCAGCCATAAGGGTCGTCGCTGATTTAAATGAGATGGTATTGCAATAGCCAAGGTGCGGGAGATTTTTCATTGAACGCTCTTGAATAAGGAGTGAATCGTTATCTATAAATTATGTTGCGCGCGTATCAGAATGTTACCATGTGGAACAATTTCTAGCGTTCGCTAGACCTCCGCACCAAGGCACGCAATATGACATCTCCCATCATTCCCAAAGATCTTTCCACCGTAAAGCCGATGAAATTTTGCGGCCAGTGTGGGTCAGCCGATATTGGACAGCAAATTCCCGCCGATGATAGCCGGCTGCGATTAGTCTGCAACGCTTGCGGCCATATTCATTATGTAAACCCAAAAATTGTCGTCGGCACCATTCCCGTTTGGGAAAATAAGGTGCTGCTGTGTAAGCGTGCTATTTCGCCGCGCTATGGCAAATGGACGCTGCCAGCAGGCTTTATGGAGGAGGGTGAAACGATAGAACACGGCGCGATGCGTGAAACTTTAGAAGAAGCTAACGCGCGGGTTGATGTGCAGCAGTTGTATGCCGTGTATTCGCTGCCGCATATTTCGCAGGTGTATATGCTGTTCCGGGCGCAATTGCTGGACCTTAATTTTTCTTCCGGCGTGGAAAGTTTAGATGTGGCGATGTTTGAAGAACATGAAATTCCATGGGATGAACTGGCGTTTTTAACAGTGCGCGAATCGCTAATTGCTTATTTCGCAGATTATAAAACGGGTCATTTTTTGCCGCGCGTACACGCGATAGCACCGATGCCGAAAGAGTAAGGCGCTACATGCCAAAGTTATCCATTGGTAACTTTAATGTGCCTGAAGGTGCCTTAAATACGGCCATCCCCAGCCTATTTGTATTGCTCTGGAGCACTGGCTTTATTGGCTTGCGCTTAGGCTCCCCGTTCGCTGACCCATTTATTTTTATGTTCGTGCGCTGTCTGTTGGTGATGTTGCTAGTGGGCAGTGCCGCGCTATTGTGGCGCGCCCCGTGGCCGCAAAGTAAGACAGATGTGGCGCATATTGCTGTAGCTGGCTTGCTGGTGCATGCCACCTATTTGTCGGGGATTTTATTAGCGATAAACCGTGGCTTGCCCTTGGGTGCAGTTGCACTTATTGCAGGGCTACAACCGGTATTGACGGCACTTTTTTCACGTTATTATTTGGGTGAGAAGTTAAGCCTATGGCAATGGTGTGGCTTCGGTTTAGGCATGGTTGGCGTCGCGTTGGTGGTAGTTGGCAAGGGTGGCGCCACCGGCTTAAATTTTGTGGCCGTGGGTTTTGCTGGTGTTGGCTTATTGGGCATTACCTTCGGCACGTTGTATCAGAAAAAGTTTTGCAGCATGATGGATTTACGATCTGGCGCATTTATTCAGTTTTCAGCCACGGCAAGTGCTATGTTGGTGTTGTCGCTCGCATTTGAGAATCAACGTATTCAATGGGCGCCACAGTTTTTGTTTGCATTGGGTTGGTTGGCGGTTGTGCTTTCTATCGGCGCCATCAGTTTGCTGTACTTTATGATCAGCCGAGGTGCCGCTTCCAAGGTGGCAAGCTTATTTTTCTTAACGCCTTCGGTTACCGCAATAATGGCGTGGCTGATATTCGATGAGGTCCTGCCGTGGCAGGCCATTGTTGGGCTATTACTCTGCGGTGGCGGCGTGGCACTGGTGATGGGGCGCAAGCCTAGTCGGGTACTGGTAAAATAGAGTTTCACTATCCACCTTTTCTATCCACCATTAGGAGTGCACATGAAAAATATAGAACAGCACGTGGTTACTTACGCTACTTACCACCGGGATAAGCGCAATATCGCTACCCACTTTGTTGGGGTGCCCTTAATCTTATTGGGTGTGGTTTTGGCACTGAGTTTGCTGGGTACCGGATTTGCCATTGGTGGCAGCGCCATTACTGCGGCCTGTATCGCGATCGCGATAGTGTCACTTTATTATGTGTGGCTTGATGTGGCGTTGGGCATTGCTTGCGCGTTGGTGTTGCTAGCGCTTTGGTTTGCAGCACAGGCAATTATTGCAGCGCAACCGCAATCAGCTTTGATGATCGCTATTGGCTTCTTTGTGGGCGGGTGGGCGCTACAGTTTTGGGGGCATTTTTTCGAAGGTAAAAAACCGGCGTTTGTGGATGACATGATGGGATTAGTCATTTCTCTGCCATTTTTAATTGCAGAAATTTCCTTTGCTATTGGCTTGAAACCCGCGTTGAAAGCGGCTGTAGAGGCAAAAGTAGGGCCCATCATTATTCGCCAAGCAGCGGCTAAGGCGTAACCGTGGCTGAGCCTGCAGTGATTAAATTCAATTCATTCAAAGAATTTTATCCTTACTATTTGTCTGAGCATACAAATCGGATGTGTCGCATCATGCATTTTGTTGGCACTTCGATTGTTGTGTTGCTGATTGCTGCGACTGTAATGACGCGCTACCTTGGGTTTTTGTGGTTAATTCCACTTGCGGGCTACGGGTTTGCATGGATAGGGCATTTTGTGTTTGAACACAATCGCCCAGCCACATTCAAATATCCGTTCTACAGCCTAGCAGGTGATTGGGTGATGTACGTGCAACTACTCACGCGCCGAATTCATTTTGACAGCAGTCGCGATGTTAGGTGAACTCTCCAGCAATCCCACGCTTGAACTCGCGTGTGCGCTTATTGAAAAACGCTCTATCACCCCAGAAGACGCGGGTTGCCAGCCATTATTGATTGCCCGATTGCAGGCTGCGGGATTTGAAATTGAGTGTTTTGATCATCATGAAACGAGTAACTTTTTAGCCACCCGCAAGGGAGTAGTCGACGCACCAACGCTCTGCTTTGCGGGTCATACCGACGTAGTGCCAACCGGCCCACTGGATAAATGGCGTTCTGACCCATTTGTACCCGTGATTCATGACGGCAAACTCTATGGCCGCGGAGTGGCTGATATGAAGTCAGGCATCGCCGCATTTGTAGTTGCTGCCGAGCAGTTTGTAGCGCAGCATCCAGAGCACACTGGTACCATCGCGCTGCTTATTACTAGTGATGAAGAAGGACCGGCCCTGCACGGCACGCGTTATGTTGTGCAGCAATTGCGCGAGAGGGGACAAAGGTTTGATTATTGCATCGTCGGTGAGCCGTCAAGCACCAACGTCCTGGGTGACATGATCAAAAATGGCCGTCGTGGCACGTTGTCTGCCCGTTTACTCGTCAAGGGTGTGCAAGGCCATATTGCCTACCCGCATCTAGCTAAAAACCCGATTCACGCGGCGCTGCCAGCAATAGCTGAACTTGTAGCTACCGAGTGGGATAAAGGCAATGTCTATTTTCCGGCTACTTCATTCCAAATATCTAATATGCATAGCGGCACGGGTGCATACAACGTCATTCCCGGCACGGCGGATATTTATTTTAATTTTCGCTTTTCAACCGAACATACGCAGCAATCACTCACCGCATGGGTAGAAAAAATACTTGAGCGGCATCAGGTTGAATATGAAATTTTTTGGACGCTCGGCGGCAATCCCTTCCTCACAAAAGAAGGCGTGTTAATCAACGCCATGCGTGCAGCAGGCAAAGAAATCACCGGTGTCATGGCAGAAATTTCGACTACCGGTGGCACATCTGATGGTCGCTTTATGGCCGAAATTTGCGATCAAGTTGCGGAGTTTGGGCTAGTCAATGAAAGTATTCATAAGTTAGATGAGCATGCGCTAGTGGCAGATTTGGCGCGGCTTTCCAACGTATATCGTCGGACTTTAGAAATACTTTTGAAGTGAATTTGAAGTAGGCGGCTGCGCTGTAGGTAATTTTTAGTCTCACTCACAATAAATATTTAGGTGCACCACATGTCGAACAAAGAAAAAGAAATAACTGCATCTAATGACCATGACCATGACCATCAACATGACGATGATGCGCCAACTGATTACTTTGAAGAAGCCTACGAAGTGCTGCTTACCGTGCGTGACATGGTGCGTTTTGCGGTGTCGCGCTTTAATGAAGCGCAACTATTTTTTGGTCACGGTAGCGTAAGTGCCTACGATGAGGCCGCTTATTTAGTGCTGCGCACCTTGCACTTGCCAATTGATACCTTAGAACCGTTTATGGATTCCAGCCTAACGGATACCGAGCGGGTGAATGTGATCAAAGTGCTAGAACGTCGCGTAAAAGAACGCATTCCCGCAGCCTATTTAACCGGTGAAGCCTACTTAGGTGAGCATCGTTTTATCGTTGATGACCGCGTGATAGTGCCGCGTTCTTTCATCGCCGAAATGCTGCCTGATGCACTTGCACCGTGGATAGCCGAGCCTGAAAACGTGCGCACCATTTGCGATGTGTGTACGGGATCAGGCTGCCTGGCTATTTTGGCTGCAATCTACTTCCCGCATGCGCACGTTTCGGCGGTTGATCTATCTGAAGACGCCCTAGCCGTGGCCACTCTCAACGTGGAGCAATACAGTTTAGTGGAGCAAATTAGCCTGCATAAGGGCGATTTGTTAGCACCCTTCGCGCTTGGGTCAGTTGGCGGCAACGCTGTAAATGTTTCCGCCCACGCCACGCGTAGTACCACTAAGTTTGATTTAATCATTTCCAACCCTCCCTACGTCACAGCCGAATCAATGGCAGCGCTACCGCCGGAATATTTAGCCGAACCACAAATGGCATTAGCCAGCGGGCAAGATGGCCTAGATCACGTGCGTCAACTCTTGCGCGACGCGCCGCAGCACCTAAACAAAAATGGTTTGCTGGTGGTTGAAGTAGGTTTTAATCGGGAAAACGTAGAAGCTGCGTTTCCAGACTTACCGTTGACATGGCCGGAAACCAGTGCGGGTGATGGTGTGGTGTTTATCGTTTCGCGGGAGCAGTTGTTGGGGTAGGGTGAATATGCTTGAAGACGCCCTTGTATGATTGATTTATTGAGTTTCTGTAGGTAGAAAATCAAGTAAAGTTTCACAACTCAATGGGAAGACCGTGACGCCCTTAGGACTGGTTTGCTTCAGAGCTTGGATTTAGATTGGCCTCCCGCCCTATTCGTTTATACCGTGGAGTATCTGAGGCTTAGAGCCTGCATACACAAGGATGGTAGACGCATTTTCAGGGTCGGGAAACCAGAGAGTAGTGTACTTTCTTTTAAACTTAATCGCTTAATATCATGACCCGAAAATTAAAGTTAGCCCCTGGAGAACAACATTCTTACGCTGCGGGGATTGATGTTGGTGCTGAAGAGCTCGTGCTCGTTGTGCGTCAAAATGGCATAGATGGAATTACCCAGAAATTCATCAATGCACCAGCTGATCGCGCGCGATTAGTGAAAAAATTAGCTGCAATGAACGGGGTAATTATCTGTCTTGAGGCCACCGGCGCACACCACTTTGACTTGTCGGTAGCGCTGCACGATGCAGGGTTAAAGTTGATGGTGGTTAACCCTAAAGCGTCGCATAATTTTGCAAAGGCGCTGATGAAAAATAGTAAGACCGATGCTGTTGACGCACAAACGCTGGCGCAATTTGCAGAACGCATGGATTTTGTTGCGTGGACACGCCCGTCGAACGACAAAATTGCCTGCGCGGGGTACGCCACAACAACATTTCAATTCATAGGTGATTCGACCGGACGCTTACCCTACATTCCCGTATAGGATGCGACAACTTCCGAACTGAGAAACTTTCTTTCTTTATCGACATATATATACACCACCACAGCGCAATCAATACCCGGCGGATTTTTTATGTCACGAATTATTCCTTGATACCTATTCACAAAGTGATCAAATGAAAAAACAATTTGATATTTTCTTAAGAATTCTTGAATTGCGTGGTCATCTGACTTTAATGAAAGCTCCAACGCAACTACGGTTTTAATTTCTTCGCGTTTTTGAGGGCATGCGTTCATTACTTCTCCCGAATGAAAATAAAAGAATATTAGCGTCAACACAATGATAGTTGCTGTGCAACATATTAGATAATTTCGTGATCTATTTTGTTGGAACATAAGATAGCCTTTTTGAGATGTATCCATTATCCCAACCGGGAGCGTCGACTGGTGCGGGTGACGGCCGTTGAAATCCAAGACTCTGAACGAATGTGAACGCGTAGGAATTTGAATTCATTGCAAATCCAAGATAGCTATTGCGATTTGAATTAGTCTCTTTTGCGAATTCCTGCATCATGGCCGCCGTTTTTGTCAAGCTGACATTTAACGTTCCGACATGCTGAACGTCTCTAACTTTTGAAGGCGGATCTCTAAAGCTTTCATCGAAAACCCCAGATTGCGCGTAAATATATCCCAAAGGGCCTTCAATGCTCAAACCCTGTTTGGCACCCACACTGGGGCCTGCTCTGGTCGCATACTGTATGCCGGTTTCAGGATTGGTGGCAATCACCAAAGCATGACTCGTTCCCTTACATAGCACCAACAATTTCACTCTCTCAACAAAATCAACTTACCGATTCAATATTCTCCGGATGACATAGCTCGTTAAGTCAACCAATGCCACCAACAATATCATGGCAATTAAGATGGTGGCGGTTTTATTCATTTGGAAAAGTCCCATATGAAATGAGAGTAGCTGGCCTAAGCCGCCTGCGCCGACCACGCCGAGTACGGCTGCCGCGCGAATATTATTTTCCCAACGGTATAACGTGTACGACATTAATTGCGGCAGCACTTGTGGCAAGGTGGCATAAAAAAATATGCGCGTGTTTGATACGCCTTGCGCGCGCAGCGCATTCGCGGGACCGGGCGGGGCGTTTTCAATCGCTTCGGCAAACAAGCGGCCTAATACGCCCGCGGTGTGAAGTGCCAAGGCTAATGTGCCCGCGAATGGGCCAAGCCCAGCAGAAATTAATAGTAGTGATGCCCAGACGAGCTCAGGAATGGCGCGCAGTACGTTGAGTGCGGCGCGCGTGGGTAGTCGCACCGCGTGGATGAGGCTGGCGGCTTGCCCCGATTGCGGTTGGCTGCTGGCGGGTAGCGCGAGCAATATGCCGATGAAGGCGGCGATGATGGTGCCGAGCAATGACATGGAGAAAGTTTCAAGCGTGCCTTTCCAAACTTTGGAGAAAAATGGCTGCGAAATATCTGGAGGAAAAAACTCGTTGATAAATCGCCCCATGCTGCTAACGGCATTTTCTGAAAAGAATTCGCTCCAGGCAAGATTCAAGCTCCAAAAACTTGCACCTATCAGCAATAGCAAGGCCGCGATAAACCAGCAGGCACGACAGCGTGAATTAAATAGTGGCAAGTTAGAGGGCGAGGTCTTCATCAGTCGATTTCTCGCCGTAATAGATAGCTGACGCGGTCTGCGAGGGCGACTAATAAAATAAAAACGAAGAGCATCGTGGCAACTTCGCCGCCATTAAACATTTTCATCGAGTTATCAAGTTGCTGCCCGAGGCCACCAGCGCCGACAAAGCCAAGTACGACTGATGAGCGTATCGCGCACTCCCAGCGGTAGATGGTGTACGAGGTAATCTCGGCGGCATTTTGTGGCATTAGCCCGTAAAAAAATGCCTGTAATCGCGATGCGCCATTGCGCATTAGCGTGCTGCTCGCGTGTGCATCGCCGCTTTCGAGTATTTCGCCATATACCTTGCCGAGCATACCGCCGTAAGTCAGCGCGATAGCCAACACACCTGCCGTCGGGCCTAGGCCAACCACGCGCACAAAAATCAGCGCCCACACCAGCTCGGGTACGCTGCGCAAAATAATAAGTAACACTTTCAACGTTTGTCGAAACACAAATGGCATTGTCGCCATGCGGCCGGTGAGTGCCGAAATAGAAAGCGCGCGCGTCGATAGCAGCGTAAGCGGTATGGCGAGTATCAGCGCCAATGTCATGCCTGCGGTGGCGATGGCAATCGTGCGCCATGTTTCTTTGGCTACCATGGTGATGAATTCACGATTCACCACAGGCGGGAAAAAGTCACCCAAAAATTGTAATGTTGATTTGCGCGACTGCGCGTCAAATAGTAGCCACGGTTTGAATTCGGTGGCGACTAAAAGTGGCCACATCAATACCAGCGCAGCAGTGAACCAAAAAACGCGACCTATCCAAGCTGGGTCGCGCTGCGGTGCAGTAGGTGCGGAAGGCACAGTAATTGGATTCAATGCCACGTTACCGACAATGCATCGCCACGGGCGTTACCGCTTCTATCACGGCATCGTCCACTACCGGTGCCGCACCCGTAAGCTCGGCCTCATGCTGCGCGTATAACAGTTGCAGCAACTCGGTCGTGACCTCTGCCGTGGGTAAATCAAAGGCGACAAGGCCATCACGAAGCCCAATTACGCGCGGAAATCTGGCGAGTGCCACTTCCACTTGATGCAGTGTCACCACCAAGCTGACATTGCGTTGACGCGCTTCGTTGAGCATGGTGTCCATCGCCTGTGTCGCGCGCGTCGGGTCGAGTGCAGAAAGTGGCTCATCAATGAGCCACATCGACGAAGGTGAAAGTAGCGCACGCGCTAAGCCAACACGTTGCCGCTCACCACCTGAAAGCCGATCAACGCGGTCGAATATTTTTTCACTCAAATCAAATTTTGCCAGCGCGGCATGCGCGCCCGCAATATTTTTCGGATAAATAAGCGAGGCCATACTCTGGGCAAAACTTAATGCCGGAAGTGAACCCGCTAAAACGGCGGTGATCACGCGTTGCCGAGGCGGCAGCGGTGGCACTTGCGGCGCCACATAGAGCCGCCCACGTAGTGTTTGTAATGCGCGCCGCGATAACTGCCACGGGTTTTGCCCGTCTAGTGTCAGCTCTCCTCGCGTCGGCACCTGTGCGCATGAGAGCAGATTAAGCAGGGTCGTCTTACCCGCGCCAGAAGGACCAATTATGGCCACTTGCTCGCCGGATTTAATGTGAATCGTGGCATCTATCAGCGCATCAGGTGCGCCCGCGCGCGCCATTGGATGGCGCGCGCAGATGCGGGTAGTGCTAATTTCCACTATAACAAGCCGGCGCTTTTAGCGGCAGATTCAATGCCCATGTAATTTTCAGCTTTGGTTGGGATATAACGGGTCGCACGATTGAGCTTTAATAATTCCGCGCCTTCGGCAGTAGCAGGGTCAATATCGAGTAGTGCTTTAGTCACCTTCGCGCGCACGTCAGCTGGCATATCCGCGTGCACGGCCCAGTTGTAATTAAAGTAGCCAGGCGTGGTGAAAAATACATCGACGGCTTTGGTATCGATTTTATTCTCGGTAACAAATTTCTTCCAGACGGTGATGTCGAGCGCTGCTGCATCCACTTTGCCGCTCACCACAGAGGCGATGGTTGCATCGTGTGCACCTGAGTAAGCGATACGCTTGAAATCTTTTTCAGGATCAATTTTGGCTTCTAACAAAAAGCTGCGCGGCATTAAATGGCCGGATGTTGATGAGGCGGAACCAAAGGAAACTTGTTTGCCTTTGAGGTCCTCAAGTTTTTTAATGCCAGAATCTGTCTTGGTGATGAAGACAGATTGAAATTTGGTGTCTTCTACGCGTTGTGCGATTGGGATGACTTTGCCCTTGGATCGAATGCTGGCTTGTACATAGGTAAATCCGCCAAACCAAACCAAATCGACTTTTTTATTTACCATCGCCTCTACTGCAGCGGGGTAGTCGGTAACGGGGATAAATTCGACTTTCACGCCGAGTTGTTTTTCTAAATATTGCGCGAGAGGGGTAAATTTGCGAACTTGTTCAGTCGCAGCTTCTTCGGGAATAGTGGTTACGCGAAAGACTTGTTGTGCAAGCGCGGATGAACCGAAAGCGACTAACGCGCAGGTCAGCAACGACTTGACTGTGCGTGAAGATGAAAAACTCAACATGATGAATCTCCAGAAAATAAAAAAATGAAACTAAATTTAGGCGAACAGCTTAGCGGCTATATTGATAATCTGAGTCAACTTAACAACTGGCAAACATGACGCAAAACAACATTCGTATTATCAATCAATTACGTGTCGATAACGTCGCTGAACGTGCAAAATTAGTGGCAGGATTACGTGCCGATAGTTCAACGCTAGAGCCGAATTACTATTACGACGAACTCGGTTGTGCATTGTACGGTGCTATTTACCTATTGGATGAATATTATCCAACGCGAACAGAACGCGCTATTTTTCAATAATCCTGAATGTATCCGACAATCGTCAAGCTGCCAAAGGCGTACGCAATCTCTAAAAACCCATTGTTCGCTCAACTTCGCTGACTTGTTTCAGCCCAGCGCACCCGAATTCCGCTCTTTCTGAGTGTTTGCCCGAGCGTAGCCCGAGCACCTTCCCCCAGCCCGGTCAAAATCCAGTCCGGATTCACGCCGCCGCCTCAAACAGATCCATCCGCACGGCAGGCGCACGCGATGGCGGCTGCGCGGCCAGCATCCAGATGCGTTAGGATGCGTTAAATCACGGCCGGTTCTTCAATGGCCGCGATCAGCTTCAGTTGCCCGCCACAGTGCGGGCATTGTTCGATGTCGATGTCAAACACCCGCTTCAACAATTGCGCCCGCCGCATGCACCCTTTCCCGTTCCCGGCGCGCCGGTTCGACCATATTGCCCGCATGTGGCCAGTAGACGGGGTAGTTGGCGAAAATGGCGCGTTCTATTTTTTTGATGAACAAGCCAAAAAATGCGTGCAGCACTTTTAGCAGATGCCACCACCCGAGCCACGCGTCGCACCCACATGGCGTAAATTGCCGCTACCATTTTGCACGCTGTTCCCGGTTGCGCCATGGCGTCAGACCAAGCCTATCGAGAAGCCGATATCGCCACTGATTTTTGTGAAGACGTACCGCGTCTAAGCGAAGCCGCCGTATTGCGCATTCACGCTATGATCGCTGCGGCTGGCCTGCAAGCCAAAATTAGCGCTATCCATGTCAACGGCTGGTTTGGAGACTATGATAAATTGAGCATTTGCGCGCTGTTTGCCGTGCAGGTGTTGAAGTTTGATTTGAGCCAGCAGCGCAACTACTGTCTATTCGTCGGTGATTCGCCCAACGACGCGCCGATGTTTAGCTTCTTCCCCAATTCGGTCGGCGTTGCCAACGTCGCCGAGACATCCTCCATTTATTGCCGGATCCACCCGTATACATTACGCAAGCGCATGGCGGCGCGGGGTTTACCGAGTTGGCGCAATGGCTTATTGGCGCCAAATAGATGTCAAAAGTTCACTTGAATTTTTTTGATGATTCTACGACAATAAAATAAGTCTTTAGCGGTGATTTTGGTTCTGTTTTTGGTGCTTTAGCGCGCCACAAACTTGCCCGTCTTTTGGCCTATTTCATGCGTAAACCCGGAATTTTCATTAGACCTCAAACCTAAAGCGAAAACGCTGGTTTAAACGCAACCGGAATATCGAAGGATTTAGCCTTATTCCACACGCCTTCAAACCACGCTCGATGGACCGTCGCGATGGCAAGATTTAGCAC